>JAQGKC010000195.1 GCA_028290305.1 Bradyrhizobium sp. | reverse complement strand
GATCGCATCGAGCCGCTGCAACTGCTGGACCTCGGCTTCGGCGATCTCCCGTTTCTCTATCTGAGAGCGCAGCTGCCGGTTGGCCTCCTCCAGTTCGCGCGTCCGGTCTTCAACGCGGCGCTCGAGCCTTCTTTCAATACGTTTGCGGCCTGTGACCTCCAGGGCGACACCGAAAAACGAAACTGGCGCTTCGTTCTCGAAATTGGTCTGCCCGCGGGTCGCGATCCAGCGTTCCACGCCGTCCATTTTTCCGATGACCCGGTACTCGATATCGTAGACGCCATCGCCCCGCGGGTCGGTGCACCGGTGGACCGCAGCCTCGACGCGCGCAAGATCGTCTGGATGCACGCCGGCCCTCCACACCTCGTAATCGACAGGCGCGCCTGCAGCCAGGCCCCACATTGCCCGCAACGTGTCGTCCCATTGCAACTCATTGGTTTGCGGATTCCAAACATAGCGGCCGAGCCTCACGAGATCGACGGCCACCTGCAGCCGTGCTTCGCTCTCGAGCAGACGCGCCTCGGCATGCTTCTCCTCTGTGATCTCGCGTATGGCACCAATGAATCCGACCGGCTGTCGGCCTTCAAAGAAATTTTGGGCATGGGTAGAGACCCAACGTTCTATGCCATCCTCGATTCCCAGCACACGGTACTCGGCCACGAAAACGCCAACGCTGGCGGGATCGAGTGAGGCTTCCCACGCCGCTGCGACCCGAGCCTGGTCGTCAGGGTGTATGGCCGCGACAGCCATCGGTGCGTCGACGATGGTGTCAGCGGGCAATCCCCACATTGCCTTAAGGCGTGCATCCCAATCGAGAGCGCCGGTCCTAGGGTCGCCAGAATAAGGCGATAACCCGACTAGTTCGACTGCCGCCTTTAGCCGCGCTTCGCTGGCCCGCAGCAACGCTTCTGCTTGTTTACGCCGATCGATGTCTCGGAACGCAACAGAAACACCGGTCGAGGTTGGATAGATGTCGACTTCGAACCAATGCCCAATCAAAGGCGAGATGCTCTCGAAATGCTGGGCCGTGCCTGTTTCAAGTGCGCGCTGGTGCGCCTCATAGTCCGGCGTGCCGACAGCGTTCGGGAACGCTGAGAGAAACGGGAGGCCTATCAAATCGTCGGGCTTCTTGTCCCAGATCTCGAGTGCCTTGCGGCTTGCGTAAAGAAAACGTTGATCCTGATCAAGCGCATAAAAGGCCTCGCCGATCCCTTCGAGTACCTCGCGCAGCCTGGCTTCGCTGTTGCGCAAGGCCCGTTCGGCCCGGTTCCGCTCCACCTTTTCCTTTACCGCGTTGGTGGTTTCGAAAGCAGTGGCGAGGTTGGCGACGACCGCGCCCGTCTCATCGCGGATGGGCGTAAAATACGAAGTGAAAAACGCTTCCTCTGGACCGCCGTTGCGCAGGAGCGTCCAAGGATGGTCTTCCAGCGTAACGGTCTCGCCCGCGAAAACACGGTGGTGGATCGCCTCGGCCGTCTCCCATACCTCGCCCCAGACTTCGCGCCCCGATCGGCCGAAGGCACGAGGATGCTTCGTCCCCATGAACGCCCGATGGACCTCATTATAGATAAGGATGCGCTCGGGACCCCAGATCAGATTCATCGCAAGTTGCGATGCCATCATGAGGTCAATGGTGGTCTTGAGGCTCTGGGGCCAACTGGAAATCGGCCCAAGCGGGGTCTTCTTCCAATCGAACGCGCGAACGCGCGCGCCCATCTCGCCGCCGCTCGCGGGCCAAGCTGATGGTCCTGGGTGAAGGTCCTTGCCCACTAAGCCTCTCGCGTGCGCCGGGGAACAGGCCGCCGTTGCGCTGAAGCACGATAGATTAGCCCAAGCAATCAGCATCAAAAAGCACCTTCATGCAGGTGGGTTGGCTTGGTGCCCCTCAATTCCGCTCCGGGTCAAAATGCGAAAGGCTCATCGCGAGCAAATGTCTTCTGGTTTGCTCAACTACGGACACTGAAGACGGCTCCGCACCCTGTAGCATGCTTCTCGCTCGCCCGGGTCAATCCGATCGTGCGGCTGATTCAGCATGTATGATTGTGTGTGAAGAGGGCCCTGTGTGTGCTTGGTCAGCTGTTCAAAGGAGAGTGGAGCTGTCGAAGGAATTCGAATCGTCTACTTCAGCAGATTGAAGCTGGAGTCGAAGAGCCCGGAAAGAAGAATGAAGACGCGCCAAGTTCAGCGATCTCGCGCACGTCGTCCTTTCATCAGTCGCACGTCGATGGGCCCCTTAGCCCGCCGCCGTCGAAAGAACGTTCGGTTCAGTCTCCGTCTTCACGTTGACTGTGACCTCCAAACCGAGTTCGTCCTCCGCGTCTCCCCAATAGCTACCTGAAAGTGGGATAGCTTGTTCTGGCGTTCGGGCAACGCCTACCCGGATGAGGTCACGATTACCGACGATCCCGTTCGTCGGATCGAACTCTACCCATCCTGATCCCGGGACGTAGATCTGGCACCAAGCGTGGGTTGAGCCCCCTCCGAGTCGAAGTGGCCCGTCAAGTCTCGGTACGTAGACGTAGCCGGTGACGAACCGCGCCGCGAATCCCAGGAGCCGAGCCGCCTCCATCATCAACAGCGCAAAGTCCCTGCATGTGCCTTTTTGATACCTGAGGGTTTCCCCAGGCGATTGCGTCCCGCGGGACGTCCGTCGCTCGTATGAGAATCCTTCAGCTATAGCTTCGTTGAGCGTCATCAGGAGCTGTCCGGTGGGTTGGCTCATGTCCTTCCGAACGAACTTTCCCAACCATTCCTCTACTTCGGTATCTTGCGGATGGTGTCGACGGATATACGCCGCTAGGTCCGGCGCTTCGTCATCGGAATACGAGAACGGATGCGAGCGTGCATAGTCCTCTATCCGGAAGTCGGGAGCACTTTCGGGCGTGTGTTCCAGACGGATGACGGTGTCAAATTCCAGCAGTTCGCACTTCGCGCTAAAGTCGACTAATGTCAGACAATTGCCGAAGACGTCGTGAATCCATCTGACCTCTGAAGGCTCGGGAGTAACGTCGAGATGGGAATCCAGCAAGTGCTGATCGAAGCTGTCACGCGGGCGGAAAAGTAGTTGATGCGCGCCCAGCCTAATAGGTCGTTTGTAGCGATACGTCGTCTTATGATGAACGGAGTACACGGTCATAGGGAATGCCAAGTCTCTGGATCGACTTTAGAGCCCAAGGGGCCAAATGTCGGTTCGAGCAAACCGCTAAGCCTACCTTATCTGGATCGGCATCTGAAGCTAGCGAAGATCAATTCCTGCCTCAGGCGGAGGCGAGCCGTGATTCCGGGCCGGTCTCGAGGGTCGAGTTTTCTGCTCGCCCATGTCCGCTCGGTGGCGGGTGGTGACGCGGCGGCCGCAGCTTTTTGATTGCCCTCTTTCGGAATTGGATTAGCCTGCTGAACGCCAAGTTTTTTGGGAGGGCGCGCACGTGAACTCCACCCTTAAAATCCGGACGCCAGAAGCAATGACCTTGATCGAAAAAATCAAGGCCGAAATCAAAAAGCGCGCGGAGTTAAAAGCCAAACGAAAGTTGCTGAAACTGCCCAAACGGCTGGCGAGACGCTGATGGCTAGCCAGCTCCGCTCGCGGCCAACATCTCGGCTCAGGGAGACAAATACGCCTGCGGCGTAAGGGCTTTCGTCATGACAAATCAGGTTGAGCCGAACAAAATGGTACTTCACCGTCGACTGCTCCAAATGCGGAGAGACCATCCCGTTCGCGGAAGCGCCTTCGTCGGGGCTCTCCCGCAAAAAGCCCGATTGTGTAACCCATGTCCCTCACGAAACCGCTTACGCGAAAAACTCGGATTGATCGGATTGACCCAATATTCCATGCCGGTCCCGAGCGGAAACGCGCATTCAAGCCGGCCGCCCGACATGACATCGAGCATCGCATATTCTTCCGCCAGGCGATGCGGATATGTGAGGGCTATAGGTACCAAACACGCAAATTTTCGCGCGCTCCGTAAGCATTGCAAGAGCGCCTGCAATTACCGAGCACGAGGGGGGCATGTTCAAGAAGCGTCCTAATTCAGGGAATGCCGCTGCCCGAAAAGGGCAAGGTCGCCTGACCCTTTTGATCTCCCGCAGTGTTTCAATTTAACTGGTGTCTCACTGTGCGAAAGCGCACAGTGAGTCGATCATTGCCCACCTTTGATGTTTTTGTAGGTGGCTGAGAGCGTTGCGCTCCCGCGTTGCGAGGCGAACATCAGGCAGATGGCGCGCCTTGGACCGATGCGTTTGTCCGCATCTTAAGCCCTTCGCAGGGCACCCGGGCAACAGTCAAGATCTGGAGCCAGAGGAATAGACGGAGCCGTACGCAGCCGATGGAGCAATCTCGCGGAACATCGCGCCCGCAAGCCAGAGAGGAGACTCACGATGAACACGAAATCGGGACGAACCTTGTTTGCCGCCAGCCTGATCACCGCAGCGCTCGCAAGCGGCGCAGTCAGTCAACAGGACGAAAAGCTCGGCAAGGTGAACTTCACTACGTCCTGCGCCCCCAATGTGCAAGCCGAGTTCGACAGCGGCGTCGCGATGCTGCATTCGTACTGGTTCCTGATCGCCCGCCGGAAGTTTGAAGGGATTCTACAGCAGGATCCCACCTGCGCGATGGCCTATTGGGGTGTGGCGATGGACTACCTCGGCAACACTCTGGCAACCACGCCAACGCGGGCGGACGCGCAGGCTGCTTGGGACGCGCTCGAGAAAGCGCGGGCTGCCGGGCCGACGACGCAGCGCGAGCGCGACTGGATCGAGGCACTGAGCGCCTATTTCCGCGACCATGACAAGGTCGCCGTGGATGCCCGGCTGGCGGCCTACAATGCCGCGATGGAACGGATGGCGCAAAGCTATCCCGACGATTACGAGGTACAGGCCTATTATGCGCTGACACTGCAAGCCTCGGCGCCGAAAAGCGACCTCACCTACGCCAACCAGATCAAGTCCGCAGCACTTCTGGAAAAACTCTTCGAACTGAACCCGCAGCATCCGGGTGTGACGCACTACCTCATTCACGCTTACGACTTTGCGCCGCTTGCCGAGAAGGGAATCGCCTCAGCACGACGCTACGCCGGCATTGCGCCGGCCGTGCCGCACGCGCGGCACATGCCGTCGCACATCTACTCCATGGTCGGACTGTGGGAAGAATCCATCGCCTCGAACGCGGCGGCACTTGAGATCCAGCCCGACTACTATCACGCGTCGGATTTTACGGTCTACGCTCATCTACAGCTCGCGCAGGATGCAAAAGCCGATGCGATGATCAAGAAGTCGCTTGCGACCGCCGACCGCGGCGATCGTCCGATCACCTTCGCCAACTTCACCGCCAAGGCCGCAATGCCGGCGCGTTACGTCCTGGAGCGGGCGGATTGGGCCGGCGCTGCCGCGCTGCCGATGACTGCCAGCCAATATCCCATGGCGGATTCATTGATCCGCTTCACGCGCGGTCTAGGCATGGCGCGCACTGGCGATCTCGCCGGGGCCAAACAAGAGATTGAGGCGATGAAGGCGTTGCGAACGACACTGCAGCGCGCCGATCAGTCCTACTGGGCAGACCGGACCGAGGAGCAGATGCTTGCCGTTTCGGCCTGGATCGCACTGGAGGAAGGTGCGGGCGATCGAGCGCTGAAATTCATGCGAGCAGCGGCTGACGGCGAAGACGGCAGCCTCAAGCATGTGGCGATGGAGAATCGTCTCTATCCGTTCCGCGAATTGCTCGCGGAATTGCTTCTGGAGAAAGGGCAGCCCGCAGCTGCCCTAGACGAGTTCGAGACCGCGCTCAAGCAGACGCCCAACCGCTTCCGCGCGTTCTGGGGAGCCGCCCGCGCTGCCGACAGTGCAGCTGACCGCCAGAAAGCCTCCGATTACTTTGGCAAGCTGGTGAACTTGGCCAGCAACGCTGACACGGAGCGGCAGGAAATCCGTGAAGCCCGGGCATACTCGCGTCAGGACGAGACGATAGGTGGTGTACGGAAATAATTTCCTGATTGCCCGGGCCAACGCCCGGAAGCCATCAGGTTGAGAAGACAGCGATGATCCGGTCGGTCGCATTGGCAATACTGCTAGGCGTTCTGGCGAGCGGCGTGGCCATCTATGCCATAAGCTTGCCGGGCTGGCAGACCGCGACCGCACCACTGTCCGGCGGACTCGGGAGTCGGGCTGAGACGGCCGGCACGGCAGAAGCCTGGTCGATCTGCACCACCATGGCATCCGTCGCCTTGGACGTCGACTGGGCCCAACTCGATCCCGATTTCAAGGCCGGCAAGAAGGCACTGCGCGCAGAGAATTGGAATGGCGCAATCGCAGCGTTCGAGCTCGCTGCGCTGCGCGACCCGACTAATGCCGATATCCAGAACTACATCGGCTATGCCTATCGGCGGCTGCATCAGATGGGTTCGGCTATTGGCCATTATCAGAAGGCACTGATGCTAAATTCCCGCAACCGCAGCGCACATGAGCATCTCGGCGAGGCTTATCTGGTGCTTGGGGAGCCGGCCAGGGCACAGCAACAGTTGGCGGCGCTGGAAAACCTCTGCCTCATTCCCTGCGAGGAATATGAAGACCTCGAGCGGGCCATTGCGGCGTACAGAAGGCTGGCCACACGCTGAGATCAGAAGCCAAAGAGAGCCCACAAGCCTTTTCACTACAAAGCCAACTCCACCTGGAGTTCCGCGCGGCGCGGTAGGCCACGGCGTTTCGGACGAAATTGCGCCGTACGTTGATTGCTGCCGTGCATGAGTCCGTTGATGGCACGAACCGGGCCTCCAGCGAGGTCCGGCTTGAGTCCGCTTTCGGGGTTAGAGCGGAAAACATCTGCTCGCAGCGAGTATTTCGCCTTTTGAGCAGCGGCCAATGTGCCGACGCGCGCTCTGGGCTACATGCTATTCTCCGCCAGGCGCCGTCATCGGCTGTGACGGTCAGTATTGGGGCTTCTTGGGCGATGGAGATGACCTTGTCTCGCAAATGGACGAAGAGTCGAACGCGAGCTTGCAAGCTTCACTTGACCAAAACGAAGGCGCGGTTTGGTCGAGTTCGCCAGACCCGCGCCGATCTCGAACGACAGCTTAAAGCATGCAAACGGGAGATCGCCAACCTGCGGGAGCGCCTGATCGAGGCTACGAAGCAGCAAACTGCTACCTCCGAGATGCTGCGCATCATCTCCGATTCGCCGCTTCAGTCGGTGCTGGACGCGGTGGCCGAACATGCCGCACGCCTGTGCAACTCAAACAATGCGGAGATCTACCGCCTGGAGAACAACCTTCTTCGTTTGGTGGCTTCATACGGGGAACTTCCGGTGCATATTCAAGCCCGTGAGGGATTTCCCGTAAATCGCGACAGGGTGATAGGACGAGCCATATGTGATCGGCGCTCGGTTCATGTCCACGATCTCGCCGCAGAGGATAACGAGTACCCGACGGGCAGCAATGACGCAAAACGCCAGGGCCATCGCACCACGCTCGGAACACCGTTGCTGCGCGAGCGGACCTCCATTGGAGTAATTCTGTTCCGGCGATGGGAGGTCCGACCATTCTCCGACAACCAGATCGCGCTTCTCGAGTCCTTCGCCGATCATGCGGCGATCGCGATCGAAAACGTGCGCCTGTTCGAAGCCGAGAAGCAACGCACGTTGGCGCTTGCGCAGGCGAACCGCGACCTCGCAGAACGCGAAGCCAAGGTTCGACGCCTGGTCGATTCGAACATCATCGGAATCATGATCGGGGATGCTCGCGGCCATATCATCGAAGCCAATGAGGCTTTTCTCGACCTGTTGGGCTACGCCCGCGACGACCTTGTCTCGGACCGGATACGCTGCACGAACCTGACGCCTGCCGAGTGGGCCGCCGCCGATCAGGATGCAATGGCCCAGCTGAGCGCGACCGGAACCTGCAAGCCTTACGAGAAGGAATATTTCCGCACGGATGGCAGCCGCGTGCCGGTTCTGGTCGGCGGAGCCTTTTTCGAAGGGAAACGAGACGAGGGGGTCGTCTTTGTGATCGACATGACGGAGCGCAAGCAGGCCGAAGAAGCGCTCCGCGAGAGCGAGGAGCGCTTTCGCACGCTCGTACAACTCTCCTTCGACGTGTACTGGGAATCCGATGAGCAGCATCGCTTCATCCGTCAGGATTTCGCCGAAGGCCTTGCAGACCCGCCGGCGCCTGGCTCTGAAATCGGCAAGACAAGGTGGGAAGTGCCCCACCTGGAGCCTGACGCGGAGACCTGGCGCAAGCACAGGGAGACCCTCGAGGCGCACCTGTCTTTCCGTGACTTTGAGCTCGCGCGACCCGCTGACGGCGGTAAGCGCTACATATCTGTTTCGGGCCTGCCGGTGTTTGATAAGGCGGGGCGCTTCATCGGATACCGAGGCGTCGCGCGGCACATCACCGAGCGCAAGCGGGCAGAAGAGGCGCTGCGGGACATGCAGATGCAGCTGGCACACGCCAACCGCGTCGCCACCATGGGTCAGCTCTCGGCCTCGATCACCCATGAAGTGAACCAGCCGATTACAGCGGCAGTCACATACGCGTTAGCCGCTCGGCGCTGGCTAAGCGCGGAGCCACCGAATTTTCATGAGGTGGATGACGCGCTCTCCCTGATTCTCAAGGAGGGGAATCGCGCAGGCGAGGTCGTCGCGCGAATCCGCGCGCTCATTAAGAAGTTGCCTGCACGAAAGGATGCCGTAGCGATCAACGATGCCATCCTCGAGGTTATTGCTCTCACGCATGCGGAGGCCGCAAACAATGGCGTCTCGGTGCGGACGCAGTTAGCGGAGGGCTTGCCGCGTGGCCAGGGAGATCGGGTCCAGCTGCAGCAGGTACTACTTAACTTGATCATCAATGCCATCGAAGCGATGCGCGACGTCGGCGAAGAGGAGCGAGAATTGCTCATCAGCACCGGTAACGAACCGGATGGCGTGTTAGTCGAGGTGCGAGACAGCGGCCCGGGGCTGAGCCCGGAGAGCCTCTCGCGTCTGTTCGAGCCATTCTACACGACCAAGCCTGAGGGCATGGGCATGGGCCTATCTATCTGCCGCTCGATCATCGAAGCCCATGGCGGACGGCTGTGGGCGATCCCGTGCGAACCGCACGGTGCTCTCTTTCAGTTTACGATCCCTGCCACCTGAGCGGACGGATCGTGATCGAGTCGATGTCGCTCTTTGGCACTTAGCCGACCTGCCGAGGATTGCTTGTTATATCCGCTTTTGAAAGTGAACCAGACATACGCTGTCCGCGCCGATCTTCAACATAAGGGGGCTGCGCAGAGATCTTAGCCATTGGCAGACTTTTGTCATAACATCTGATGTGCGAACGCAGCCACTCAGCTGCCGCCGCACGAAATCATCGCCCCTTCGGCCGGCGCCCTCCCGAGGCGAGGTCAGTCGGTTTGACGTACCCCCTCCGCCACGCGCTCAATCGGCAGATCACTGCTCGCGCGTTAACGATCTCTTAACCATGGCAGCCTAGC
>JAQGKC010000176.1 GCA_028290305.1 Bradyrhizobium sp. | reverse complement strand
GAAAATAAAGGTTCTCGTTTCCGTACATTTTCGATCGGCGTTCGGTGACTGACGCGACTACGCGTTTCACATAGGCGTGTCTCATCCAATTCCGCTTGACGTAGCCGCGCTGCAAATAATAGCATGCTATGTCAAGGGGAGCGCATCTTGAAAGGCCTCCCGCACGGGAGAGAATCTGATGTCGAAGTTGCAACCCGCAGTCCAACGATTCTTGGCGCTGGTGACCGCAAGCTGGGTGACCGCGTCGCTGCAGACAGTCGCGGTCCTCGGCATTGCGGACCTCCTAGCCGACGGCCCTCGCTCGGCCGAGGACCTCGCCCAGGCAACTGAGACAAGGCCCGATCCGCTGCGGCGGCTCCTGCGCGCGCTCGCCGCACACGGAGTCTTCGCGGAAAGCGCGGATGGACACTTCGAGCAGACCGAGCTCTCCGGCTTCCTCCGCGAGGGCGTCCTTGGAAGTCTGCGCTCGTTCCTGCTGATGCTCAGCGGAGAGGTCATTTCGCCATCGTGGGGTCAAATGCTCCACTCGATACGCACGGGCGAGACTGCGTTCGCGAAGGTTCATGGTTGCGAACTGTTCGAATATATGCAGCAAGACCGGGATTTCGCGGCGACCTTCAACCGGGCCATGACGGAAAGCTCGGCGGGGGTCGCCGACGAGATCGTGGCCTCGTATGGCTTCTCGCGCTTCGCCACCATCGTCGACGTCGGTGGCGGGCAGGGTTGGCTGCTGTCGGCGATCCTGACTGCGACCCCCGCGGCGCGCGGCATCCTGTTCGACCTGCCGCATGTCATCGAAGCGGCGCGTCCCGTCGTCACAGAGCGCGGCGTCGCGCACCGCTGCGAACTGATTACCGGGAGCTTTTTCGAGTCCGTTCCCGCAGGCGGGAACGCGTACATCATGAGGTGGATCATCCACGACTGGAATGACGACGACGCGACCAAAATCCTCCGCAACGTCCGCGCGGTAATCCCGCCCGACGGTAGCCTGATCGTCTTCGATCGTGTACTGCCCGAACGCATCACGGCCGGGGACATCGCGCTCCAGTTCGGCACATTGATGGACCTGAACATGCTTGTCAACGTCACTGGGTTGGAGCGCACTGAGGCCCAGTTCCGGAAGCTCTTCGCCGCAGGTGGCTTCCGGCTCGCGTCTCGGCGGACCACACCGAGCGGCCTCGGCATCATCGAGGGCGCGCCGGCCTGATCGCACCTTGGCGTTGCCCGCGGGCTCGATGTCGGCGGTCAGGGTGTTGGAGACCGCCACCCAGCGTTCGGGTGCGACCACGGTGAGGCCGCAACGCGACTTGCATCCTACAAGGTCCCTGAAGCTCTCAGCATCGTGGACGAATTTCCCCGCAACGCGCTGAGCAAGCTCAATCGCAGCAAGTTGCAGGCGATGGCAGTCGCTGTTCAGAGTGCTGGTCAAATGGAAGCGCAGCCTTCGCAATCAAAACAATGCCGCGAACCGCGGGCCTCCCGCGCGAATGTGAGAGTCTGACGACTGACTCTTCCTGTGTGTACCGAAAACTTAAACACGGGCGTAGTGGTGGTGAAGTCCGCCCAAGATGGCGCGTGAACTGATCACACCTGTGTGTACCGAAAACCTCATCCGAGTTGCTGACGTGATGGAATCGCCTAAGCTGGCGGAATGATCGGGCTACTCTGTTTCATTCTGGCTGTCCTGGGATCAGCGTCACAACGCATCCGACCGCGGATTGGGTTGTGCGCCAGATCACAGAAGCATTCCCGTGGAATGAAGCTCCGCGCTACATGATCCGTGACCGGGATCGTATCTATGGTGCGGCGGTCACACGTAGACTTCGCGCCATGGGCATCCGGGACAGACCCATTGCACCGGCCTCACCCTGGCAGAACGGCTTTGCCGAACGGCTGATCGGATCGATTCGGCGCGAGTGTTTGGATCACGTCATTGTTTTGGGCGAGGCACATCTGCGCCGAATTCTGAAATCTTACGCTCGCTACTACAATGGCGTCAGAACACATCGGTCTCTAAAAAAAGCACGCCGGATTCTCGGCGGGTTGAGCGATCCGGTCTCATAAGTTCGCACGCCATCTTGGGCGGGCTTCACCATCATTACCTCCGGGTTTGAGTTTTCGGTACACACAGTGCGCCCATTCTCCTTAAGTTCGTCACCCAGGTCGCGGCGCGCTTTGGGTTGGTGGTGACCCAGAAGGTCGCCGCGCAGGCTGTGTGTACCGAAAATTCGATTCGGCGTAGACGCAGACGGCGTAAGCTCGCATCCTGATGAGCGATCTGTTCAAGCTGCTTCTCGGTATCCTGGCTTCGCGCTTCAAGGCGAGAGCAACGCTGGAAGCGGAAAACCTGGTCCTGCGGCAGCAGGTCAATGTGCTTCGGCGGCGAATGCCGAAGCGACCGTACCTCAACAATGGGGATCGTTTTCTATTTGTTTGGCTCTATCGCTGGTTTCCATCCGTCCTTGAGGTGGTTGCGATTGTCAGGCCGGAGACCATCATTCGCTGGCTCCGGGCTGGGTTTCGGGTGTATTGGCGCCGGCGATCCCGCAACCGTGTTGGCAGACCGAAGGTCTCGGCTGAGCTGCGCACGCTTATTGGCGAGATGAGCCGTGCCAATGCACTTCGGGGCGCGCCGCGTATTCATGGTGAGTTGCTCAAGCTCGGCTTCGAGGTCGCCCAGTCGACGGTCGCTCGGTATATGTGCCGCCACTTGCGGCCACCGTCTCAGGGCTGGCGGACGTTTCTCAGCAATCACGTCGATGGCATCACGGCGATCGACCTCTTTGTCCTGCCGACGATCGCATTCCAACTTCCGTATTGTCTGATCATTGTGCGCCACGGACGACGACTTTGGGTGTCGTTTGGCGTGACGGCAAACCCAACCGCGGAGTGGATTTCGCGCCAAGTCACCGAGGCGTTTCCGTGGGACCACGCGCCGCGATATCTCATTCGGGATCGAGACACCTCGTACGGTCCAGTCTTCTTGCAGCGGATCCGTGTAATCGGCATTCGGGACCATCCGATCGCACCCCGATCGCCCTGGCAAATGCTTACGTTGAGAGACTCATCGGCTCGATCCGCCGCGAATGTCTCGACCACATGATCGTGTTTGGCGAAGCGCACCTGGGCCGGATCCTACGCGGATATGCCGCCTATTATAATGCGTCGAGGACCCATCGATCTCTGAACAAGGACGCCCCTCTCCGTCGCGCGATTGAGCGCGTCGGCGTGGTCATCTCACGACCTGTCCTTGGCGGCCTTCACCATCAATATTGCAGAATCTAATATTCGGCACGTACAGGGGAGCAAAAGCGCCGCATCAAGCGATCGGCACCGCGCGGTTGGTTTGCGATAGCCCTGCCCTGGAGGGGAGAAGAGCTGCGGTGGTGGGCAGCCTTGCTCATGGCCTAATGAACGCCACAACGTCAGGGCAAAAACGGAGATTGCACCGGTCGCCTGCCCTGCCCTGCCTCAAACAAGAAAAAACCCGCATGACATCCTCTTTCAGGCGCAATGCCATCGTGCTTGGACTGCTGTCCGCCGTTGGGCCGTTCGCCATCGACATGTACCTGCCGGCGTTGCCGT
>JAQGKC010000170.1 GCA_028290305.1 Bradyrhizobium sp. | reverse complement strand
CCTCGCCGTCGCCCACCTCAGCGCCCGCCTCGTTGACAAGCCGCACTCTGTAGCCCGGCACCGGGCGCCCCGAAGAGCCGTATTTGATGTCGCCCGGCGCATTCGACAGGAAGATATGCAACAGCTCGGTCGAACCGACGCCGTCGAGGATGTCAACGCCGAAGCGTGACTTCCAGCTATTGCCGACCGATTCCGGCAGCGCTTCGCCCGCCGAGGTGCAGATGCGCAAGCGGTTGCCACTGCGTTCGTTCTTGAGCGACTCGTCGTTCAGCATCGCGGCGAAGAGAGTGGGCACACCGAAGAAGATGCTGGGATGATATTTGTTCATCAGCGCGAACATGGTCGCGGGTGTCGGCCGCTCGGAATTGAGGATCGTGGTGGCGCCGACCGACATCGGAAACGTCAGCGCATTGCCGAGGCCATAGGCGAAAAACAGTTTCGCCGCCGACAGCCCGACGTCGTCCTCGCGAATGCCGAGCACCTGCTTGGCGTAGGTCTCCGCCGTCGCGGCGAGGTTGGAATGCAGATGCCGCACGCCCTTGGGCATGCCGGTCGAACCCGACGAATACAGCCAGAACGCCGGCTCATCCGGATGGGTTGCGACGGTTGTAAAGGCGTCGCTCTCGCTTGCGATCACCTCGGACAATTTTTTGTATCCGTGCGCATCTTGGCCTGCGACGATGACGTGCTCGAGATCCGGCATCCGCCCGACCATATCCTTGACGACAGGCAGCAGCGCCTCGGAGATGAACAGCACCCGCGCGCGGCAATCCGCCAGCACATAGGCGTACTGATCCGACGTCAGCAGCGTGTTAAGCGGCACCGGCACCACGCCAGCGCGGATCGCGCCGAGAAACACGATCGGAAAATCGATCGTATCGAGCATGATCATCGCCACGCGTTCTTCGCGGCGGACGCCGAGACGGCGCAGCATATTGGCGGTGCGGCGGCTTTGCTGTTGCAGCTCGCCATAGGTCAGCTCGGACACGGTATCGGTGAACGCAAGCTTTCCGCCGCGTCCTTCCTCGACATTGCGGTCGAGCAGCCAGGTCACTGCATTGTAGGAGCCGGACATGTCGTTCACGCCCCACCCCTGTTATCTAAGCGTATCACCGACGCTTCCTCCCCAACTTTCTGAATTATAATTCATAGAAAGCCACTACACGCGCTTGCTGTCAATCCTCATCGGCATTATGTTTCCGAAAGTACGAATTTACGGGGCGACATGACCGAAAATCTCGATCCCGAAACCGGCTTTCTCGAGCAGCTCGGCCAGCGCGTCCGCACCATGCGCGCGCTGCGCGGCATGTCGCGCAAGGTGCTCGCCAAGGTTTCCGGCATATCCGAACGCTATATCGCCCAGCTCGAAAGCGGCAAGGGCAACGTCTCGATCGTGCTGTTGCGCCGGGTGTCGAATGCGATGGGCGCGCATCTCGAGGATCTCATTCCCGCAACCGAACCTACACCGGACTGGCAGGTGATCCGCGATCTCCTGCGCAAGGCGACGCCGAGCCAGATCGCGCAGGCCAAGGATGTTCTCGCCGGTGGAGGCGCATCGGCTCAGCGGCAAATATCATTCGCCGGCATCGCCTTGATCGGGCTGCGCGGCGCGGGCAAGTCCACGCTCGGCAAGATGCTGGCAAAAAAGATCGGCTGGAATTTTGTCGAGTTGAACAAGGAGATCGAGGCGCAGAACGGATTGTCGGTCGCCGAGATCATCGCGCTTTACGGCCAGGAGGGTTTCAGGCGCATGGAGCAGGCGGCGCTCGGCCAATTGCTGGTGCGAAGGGAATTGATGGTGCTGGCGACCGGCGGTGGCATCGTCTCCGAGCCGCTGACCTTCGACCTGATCCTGTCGTCGTTCTACACCATCTGGGTGAAGGCCGAGCCGGAAGAACATATGGCGCGGGTGCGCCGCCAGGGCGATCTGCGTCCAATGGCGGACGATCGCTCGGCGATGGCGGAATTGCGCAACATTCTGCTCAGCCGTGAGCCGCTGTATGCGCGCGCGTCGGCTGTGGTCGATACTGCAGGGCTAAGCGTGGACAATGCGGCTGCGCGCTTGATCGATGCGGTTGCGCCGGTGCTGCACGATGAGGCGCACGCGTTCGGGCTGCGCAGTGCGGCTTCCTGAAACGCTTACCAAGCCTGAGGAATCCGCTTGCCTGGAATGGCAAGGCTAGTAATTTGATTCCAAACAGAATTCAGCTCGTGATGAATTCTGTTTCATTTGGAGTCAGATCCGAAAGGACGCAGCGCCATGATGAGCCAGGAACAGAATGACCTGATCACGCGCACCGGGCCGAAAGATCCGTGCGGGAAATTGATGCGGATGTACTGGCAGCCGGCGGCGCTGGTCGATGAGCTGCAGGGGCCGCGTCCGGTCAAGCCGATCAAATTGCTCGGCGAAAACCTGGTGCTGTTTCGCAACGAGCAGGGCCATTACGGCCTGATCGAGCGGCATTGCGCGCATCGCGGCGCCGACCTCGCCTTCGGCCGCCTGGAAGATGGCGGCCTGCGCTGCGCCTTCCACGGCTGGCTGTTCGACGTCACAGGCCAATGCCTTGAAACGCCCGCCGAGCCGAAGGGCTCGGTATTGTGCAAGAACATCACGCAGCGCGCTTATCCCGTGGTTGAGAAGAGCGGCATTCTCTGGGCTTATCTCGGCGAAGGCGAGCCACCGGCGTTTCCGGAAATCGACTGTTTTGTTGCGCCAGACAGCCACACATTCGCATTCAAGGGTCACATCAACTGCAACTGGCTGCAGGCGCTCGAAGTCGGGATCGATCCGTCGCACGCCTCGTTCCTGCATCGCTTTTTCGAAGATGAGGATACCTCGGGATCTTACGGCAAGCAGTTTCGCGGCGCGTCCGCCGGCACCGACATGCCGATGACCCGAATCCTGCGCGAATATGACCGGCCCATCATCAATGTCGAGCACACCGAATACGGACTGCGCCTGATCGCGCTACGCGAGATCGACGACGAGCGCACCCATGTTCGCGTCACCAATCAGCTATTCCCGCACGGATTTGTCATTCCGATGAGCACCGAGATGACGATCACGCAGTGGCATGTGCCGGTGGATGACGAGAATTGCTACTGGTACGCGATCTTCACCAGCTATTCGGCGCCGGTCGACAAAAAGAAGATGCGGGATCAGCGCCTCGAACTCTACGAACTGCCCGAATATCGTTCGCGGAAGAATAAATCGAACGATTACGGTTTCGATCCGAACGAGCAGGCGACCGCGACCTACACCGGCATGGGCGCCGACATCAACGTGCACGATCAATGGGCGGTCGAATCGATGGGCGCGATCCAGGACCGCACCCGCGAACATCTTGGCCAAGCCGACAAGGCCATCGTCCAATATCGCCGTCTGCTGCGGCAGGAAATCGAAAAAGTCGCTTCCGGCGGCAAGCCGTTCATGTTTCTGGATGCCGCGCATGCGCGCAGCATCCAGGGTCCGGCAACGATGGACGGCATCGGACCGACCCGGGGGTGGGAAACATTCTGGATGGAAGTCGATGTGAAGCGACGCCGCAGCGCGCCATGGGCCGCACCCGTCCCTTCGGAGATCGCCGACAAGGTTCACCATCTTTCGGCGGCCGAGTGATGGCATCCTTTCGTCATTGCGAGCGAAGCGAAGCAATCCAGAACCACAAAAGAAAGACTGGATTGCTTCGTCGCAAGTGCTCCTCGCAATGACGACCGATGCGAGTCGGTACTATTGGCTGCAATTCGAGTCAGACACTGAGGGAGTGACGCGTTGAGTTTCGTTGAGCGTCACGGCCTCTGGTCGAGCGAGCAGAAAGAGGCGGCAAGCCGCCTGCGCCGCATCGTCGAAGAGCAAAAACTCGAAGTCATCCGATTTTCTTTCCCCGACCAGCACGGGATTCTGCGGGGCAAGACGCTGGTTGCGAGCGAGGCGCTTGCCTCGCTTGAAAGCGGATGCACCATCACCACCACGATGCTCGCCAAGGATACGTCGCATCGGACGGTATTCCCGGTCTTTACTGCCGGCGGCGGTTTCGGCATGCGGGAAATGGAAGGCGCCGCCGACGTTCTGATGGTGCCGGATCCCACAAGCTTTCGCGTGTTGCCGTGGGTGGCGGCCACCGGCTGGCTATTGTGCGACGTTCACTTCGCCGACGGGCGGCCGGTGCCGTTCGCGACCCGCAATCTCTATAAATCGGTGCTCGCGAAACTGGAAAAGCGCGGCTACGACTTCGTCGCGGGGCTCGAAATCGAATGCCACATCTTCAAACTCGAAGACTCAAAGATGTCTCCCGAAGATGCCGGCCAGCCGGGCCGGCCGCCGTCGGTCAGCCTGCTGTCGCATGGTTACCAATATCTGACCGAGCAGCGTTACGACCAGATGGAGCCTGTGCTCGAGATCGTCAGGCGCGACATCATGGCGCTGGATCTGCCGCTGCGATCGGTGGAGGTCGAATTCGGTCCGAGCCAGTGCGAATTCACATTTAAACCGACGGTGGGCCTCGAGCCCGCCGACAACATGATCCTGTTTCGCAGCGCCGTGAAGCAAATCTGCCACCGGCATGGCTATCACGCGACCTTCATGTGCCGGCCGAAGCTTCCGAACGTCGTCGCCTCCGGCTGGCATCTTCATCAATCGATCGTCTCGCGCGGAAGCGGCGAGAACGCCTTCATGACGGGCGACAGCGGCGAGGTGTTGAGCGCGTTCGGCCGCAATTATCTGGCCGGGCTGTTGCAGCATGCCCGTGCGGCGGCCGTGTTCACGACGCCGACCATCAATGGCTACAAGCGCTATCGCTCCTATTCGCTGGCGCCGGATCGCGCGATCTGGGGCCGCGACAACCGGGGTGTGATGATCCGCGTGCTCGGCGGCACTGGCGACCCAGCGACCCGGCTTGAAAACCGGATCGGCGAGCCCGCGGCCAATCCCTATCTCTACATGGCGTCGCAAATCCTCTCCGGGCTCGATGGCGTTGATCGCAAGCTGGACCCCGGTCCATCGGCAGATACGCCTTATGAAACGCAAGCGAGTCCATTGCCGAACAGCTTGCGGGAAGCAGTGTTTGCACTAAAGGACGATCAATTTTTTCGCGAAGCCTTGGGCGCGGAGTTCGTCGACTACTACGTTCACATCAAGAATGCCGAGATCGAGCGCTTCCAGGCCGAGGTGTCGGACTGGGAACATCGCGAATATTTCGAGATGTTTTGAGCGTCTGTCTGCATGGCTCGTCGTATCCGGTCTACGCAGTCTGCCTGTGCAGACTGCGTAGATTTGCCTAGCCATTTTGGAGGAGAACTCAGCTCGCGAGCAATTCCTTGAGAGCTGCGTCAAGCACCTTGATGTCATCCGGGCTGGTGCCGGGGCCGCCGGCGAAATGGCCCCAATACGTTTCCACAACCCGCAGTTCCGCGTTCGGCATATGCTTCACTTCGTTTGCGCTGTCTTCCGGAGGGAAATACAGATCCGTAGAGGCCGGCATCACAAAGGCCTTTGCCTTGATCCCGGCCAGCGCTTTCTCATAGTCGCCCTTGTAGATCGGGTTGTTCGAAATATCGCCGTTCTGCCAGGTCCACAGCATGGTCAGCAGGTTATTGGCGTCCTTGGAGAGAAGCCAACCTTCCCAGAATCCGACCAGGAAATCTTCCAGTGAGGCATAGCCCATCTTTTTGAGATCGGCCTCGACGCGATAGAACGTCTGGGAGAAGCCCCAGCCGGCATAGACGCGAGCGGCCGCGCGAAGGCCCTTGGCCGGCTGTTCGGTGTAAAAGCCGTCCTTGTAGGCGGCGTCGGCCTGAAGTGCCGCCTTGACGCCTTCGAGGAAGACGAAGTTGTGCCGCGAGCACTTGGCCGAGCCCTGAAACGGCAGGATACGTTCGACCATATCGGGGAAGATCGCGCCCCAATGGAACGTCTGCAGTGCGCCCATCGACCAGCCCGTCACCAGCTTGACCTTGCTGATGCCAAACTTTTCGGTGACGAGCCGATGCTGCTGCACGACGTTGTCATAGGCGGTGATATTCGGGAAGCGCGAGCCGTTGAACGGAACTGGCGTATTGCTCGCCGAGGTCGAGAGGCCGTTGCCGAATATGTTCGGGATAATGATGAAGTATTTCTCAGGATCCAAAGCCATACTGGAACCGATCAGCCACTCGTTTTCCAGATGCGTGCCGGAATACCAGCAGGGATAGACGATCACATTGTCCTTGGCAGCATTGAGCTTGCCATAGGTCTTGTAGGCCATCTTGGCGCCGCGCAGAATTTGTCCGCATTGCAAGGTCACGTCGCCAAGTTCAAACATCTCATAATCGACCATAGCCAGTCCCTCTCTCTCGTTTGGAAGTTACGCAGTTAAGACAGTTGTTTTGGCAAGCAGACGCGCGAGGTTGCTCGGCCAGGTCGCCTGGACGACATCGCCAATCGTGTAAGGGTCGCGGAAGAAAACGCGTTCGGGGATATAGGCGACGAACTCGTCGGTGCCGGTCGCGTCGAGCATGACTTTTACAAAGTTGCCCTGATATTCGACCGCCAGCACCCGGCTCGACAGCCATGACGTATCGTTCGCCAGACCCGCGCCCGGCCGGATCAAATCGACGTCGTCCCGTCGCACCGCAACGTCTATCGTGTCGCCCTTGCTGATACGCGCCGAACCAACCGGGACTGTGATATATTTCATCTGGGGCGCCGCGAAGCTCACGAGATCGCCCTTGATGTCGTCCACCCTGCCGGAGAACACGTTCTGGCCACCCAGAAACTCGGCTACATAGCGATCCCGGGGGGTCGCGTAGACATCGCGCGCGGGACCGGCCTGCTTGATTTGCCCGCGGTCCATCACGACGACCATATCGGCCAGTGCAATGGCCTCGAGCTGCGAGTGGGTGACGTGCACGAAGGTAATGCCGAGATCACGCTGCATGCGCTGAAGTTCAAGCCGCATGCGTACCCTTAATTGCTCGTCGAGCGCGGAGAGCGGCTCATCCAGCAGCAGCACCCGAGGCTCGGTGATGGCGGCGCGCGCGAGCGCGACACGCTGCTGCTGGCCGCCGGATAGTTGCGCAGGCAGCCGGTCGGCAAGTTCCGACAGCCGGACCTTTTCGATCATCGCGTCAGTCTGCCGGTAGCGATCCGTCTTCGACAGGCCGCGAATCCGCAACGCGAACGCGATATTGTCCCGTACGCTCAGATGCGGAAACAGTGCGTAGGATTGAAACATCATGGCG
The DNA here is from genome assembly GCA_028290305.1 of Bradyrhizobium sp. The sequence continues at coordinate 15,708 of JAQGKC010000170.1, read as the reverse complement.
GTGCCACGCGCGACCGGCGGCAGTCCCACCACGTTTTCGCCCCCGATCAGAATCTCACCATCGGTCGGGTCTTCATGGCCTGCGATCATGCGCAGGATCGTGGTCTTGCCGCAGCCGGACGGCCCGAGAAAACAGCAATAGGCGCCGTCAGGAATCTTCAGATTGATGCCCTGCACAACCGTATGCACGCCGTCATACCTCTTTGTAAGACCGGCGAGCTCGATGTCGCCGCGCAGAACCGCCATGGTTTGGCCTCCGATCAGGTCGCGCGAGCGCCTCGCCGTTTTTGAATGAGCACGATGGTTCCCAATGCCACCCCGATGATCAAAAAGGAGATGATCGTGGTCACGGTACCCAGCGCATAAAGCGACGGCGACGTGACGTTGAGCGTCATGCTCCAGATCTCCAGTGGCAGGGTGTTTTGCGGTCCCGCGGTCTGAAGCGTTCGGGCGAACTCGTCGTAGGACAGGGTGAATCCAAACAATGCGACTGCCACGAGACCGGGCGCCAGCACGGGAATGATCACCAGTCGAATGGTCTGCCAGGTCGAGGCGCCGAGATCGCGCGCCGCCTCTTCCCAGGCGGGATTGAAGCGCGACATCACGGCAAACATCACCAATACGCCGAATGGCAGCGTCCAGGACAGTTGCGCACCCAGCGCTGAGCCATAGGGAGACGTGTCGATGCCGATCGCATTGAACAAAAGCCCCACACCGATGCCCAACACGAGACCGGGCGCCACCAGACTGCCGATCATCAGCGCGAACACGATATTGTCGCCCGGAAAGCGCCGGCGGAACGCCATCGCAGCCATGAACGAAACCACCACTGTGATCGCGGTCACCACAATCGCGAGTTTGATCGAGCGATCAAACGCGCCCTTGACGTCACCGGTCCTCACCTGCGTGAACAGATCGACGAACCAATGCAGCGACAGCCCCTTCATCGGGAAAACCAGGCCGCCTCGAACATCCTGGAACGACAGGATGTAGATGCAGATCATCGGGCCGTAGAGCGCAATCACGTAGAAGGTGAAAAGTGTCGCCAGCAGATAGAAGGTCCATGGCCGGCCTCCGCGACTTGGCGCGATCGCCCGTTTCGTCGCACGTGCATCAGCCATCGCGACAGTCTGCGGCGCCGTGCTCATCGGGTGATTTCTTTTCGGATATCGACGGTACGCAGAATCAGGGAAACCATCACCAGCAACACGACCGTGAGGATAATCGCGCTCGCCGCTGCCCCCGGATATTGCAGTACCGAAATGTCCTCGTAGAAAGCGCCCACCACCGATGCAGAGCCGCCGCCGGACATCACCTTGGTCACGAAGAAATCGCCCATCACAATCGATGCCACGAAAATCGAGCCCAGCGCGATGCCGCTTTTGGAAAGCGGCACGATGATCAGCCGCATGATATCGAAGCGGCTTGCACCCGCGTCGATCGCAGCCTCGACAACGCGCTTGTCGATGCGGGCCATCGAATTGAAGATCGGAACGATCATGAAGATCGTAAGCTGGTGCACATAGGCGACGACGACCGCAAAGCCCGAGTAAAGCAGGAACTCAAGCGGCTCGCGGATCAGGCCGAGGCGCAGCAGGGCGGAGTTTATCAGGCCCTCCTTGCCCAGCAGCGGAATCCAGGAAATCATCCGGATGATGTTGGAGGTCCAGAACGGCACCGTGCAGATCAGGAAGAGGCCGATCGCTAGCAACGGGTTGCGTACATGGAATACCAGAAAATAGGCGACGAAAAAGCCGAGGATCAACGTGAAGAACCAGGTGAGGATGGTGAATTTCACGGTCTCGAAATAGAGATTGAAGGTCAGGCCCGACGTCAGAACCGTCTTGTAGTTCGCCAGGGTGAAGGTGGGGATCAGACCGCCGAATCCGTCGGTTTCGAATACGCTGGCGACCAGCACCACGAGGATGGGTAACACGAAAAACGGAATTAGCACGAGCATCAGCGGCGAGATATACAGCCAGCTCACGGTCGATTTCGAAACAGTCATGAATACTCTCTGGAGAACCCAAAACTCCGCCGGTCGGCGCAAGGCCGACTGGCAGATTGCTGATGATAGCCGGACTCAAGCGACCTTGAAGTCGTTCCAGCGCTTGTTCATGTAGGCCGCCTCATCCATCAACGTGTTCCAGCATGAGATATTGGTGACGCGTTCGACAAACGACCCGCCGTCACGGACTGTGCCGGCCACCTCCATCGGGACACCGTAGGGATCGGTAACGGGCTCGGGAGCCGGTTTTCCCTCGTACCAGAACGTGTATTCGGCCGGCGTCATAAATTTCTTCGCGGTCGAAGGCACTGGGCTGTAGTAGCCGTAGCGGCTTACGAACGCGCCCTGCCAGCCGGACATGTACCAGTTCATGTATTCGTAGGCGGCATCGAGCTTCTTGCCGGTCAGATGCTTCATCAGGCCCATGCCGTTGCACCAGCCGCGATAGCCCTCCTTGCCGTCCTTCATGTTTACCGGAGCATAAACGCAAGGAATCTGCTTGACCCGAACTGCAGCGACGGCCGGCGACCACATCGACTGTATCACCACTTCTCCGGCCGCCATCAACTGCACCGACTGATCGAACGTGGTCCAGGTGGCGCGGAATTGACCGGACTTCTTCAGTTCGATCAGCTTGTCGCAGGTGAAGTCGATCTCCTTCTTCGTCATGTTGCCTTTGTTGCCGTAGGTGATCAGCCCGGCGCTCTCAAAGCACAGCGCGGCGTCCATGATACCGATCGCCGGCACGTCGAGGATCGCAGCCTTCCCCTTGAACTTGGGATCGATGAGATCCTTCCATTCCGTAACAGTATGCCCCACCAGATCCGGACGGTAGCCGATCGAGTCCGCGTTGTAGACCTGCGGAACGTTGGTCAGCCAATCCGTGACGCCATCGTGCAATTCAGTGGAATCGTGCTTTTCAATGTAGAGCGCCTCGTAAGGCGAGATTCCCTGGCGCGGAATCTTGTGGCCATCTAGTTCGCCCTTTGTGAAGATCGGAAGGAAATTGTTGAACTCCGCGATCTTCTTGGCCTCGATGCCCTGGATCACCCCGCGCTTGGCCGCAAGCTTGGCTTGCCAACCTTCCAGGTCCGCGATGTCGACGCTGTTCGGCTGCGTGATGAAGCGATTGATCGCGGCAGAGGTATCGAGGTTCTGCATCGTTACCTTGAAACCAAGGTCCTTGGCCGCCTGATCGCCAATAGCTTTCACGACGGAGTAAGACACTCCGACATGGCGCAATTCGATGTCCTTGATCTCCTGTGCCCAGATCGTGGGAAAACCGGTGATGGCGTCGGCTCCCACGGCCGCTCCCGCAACCGCTGCGCCCGCCCTCAGAAATGACCGCCGGTTGATGCCCTTGTTGATGGTTTTGGCGGATTTGCCCGTGTCGCCGTTGTTTTTGGCGGTCATTTATTTTCCCCCTCTGTCAATATTTAACATCGCAGATACCAATCTCGATCGACTGAAATGGACATCCAGCTTCCGAGCTGCCTGAACAGATTGAGGAATGTTGTCGTGACGACACCCACCGTCAGGCACGCGCTTATGCCACTCACTCAAAGTTCGTGGACAAGAGTGTCAAGCGAACGACAGGCATACGATATTGGCGATTTCACCCATGACCGGGCGCCAAAGTACGTATTTCATTTTTCTTTATGGAAGAGTAATGCGCTGCTCATTGAGCGTGGGGAATGATTAGGCAAAGCAGCGGCGAGAAAAGCATCACGAGATTCACTTGGAAGTGAGCAGCGCACCGATGCTCAGAACAAGTGCAAACGAAGTTCAAGATGGCGGCAAAGGTATTGGTGATTGAGCATGCAGCGACGATCCGCGTACGACCGTCTGCATTACGGACGGCATCAAATGCCGAGATACCTATGCTGCAGATCAGGCTCCGCGATCAATTCTTCCGACGTGCCGCTCCACACTGCGCGGCCGCGCTCGATGATGTAGTGCCGGTCGGCGATGCGGGTGAGATTCCCGACATTCTTGTCGATCACCAGCACCGATTGGCCCTGCGCTTTTAGCATCGACAGGCAATTCCAGATTTCATCGCGGATCAGCGGCGCGAGGCCTTCGGTGGCCTCGTCCAGAATCAACAGACGCGGATTGGTCATCAGCGCACGGCCGATCGCCAGCATCTGCTGCTCGCCGCCTGACAGCGTGCCGCCCATATTGTTGCCGCGCTCGGCCAGTCGCGGAAACAGCGCATGGATCTTTTCGATGGTCCACGGATCGGGTGACCCGAGACGATTGCCGGATGCGGCGACGAGATTCTCGCGCACCGTCAGGTTGGGAAATATCTGACGCCCCTCGGGGACCAGGCCTATGCCCAATTGGGCGATGCGGAATGAGGCAAGCTTGCGAACCTCCTGTCCAGCGAAACGGATCGCGCCGGCGCGCGCCGGCGTCAGCCCCATGATGGACCGGATGGTCGTGGTTTTTCCCATGCCGTTGCGGCCCATCAGGGCCACCATCTCGCCGGTCCGGACCAGCAGCGACATCCCGAACAGCACCTGGCTCAAGCCGTAGCAGGTCTCGATCTCATCGATTTCAAGCAAGGGAGTTGCGTCAGCCATGACGGGTCACCGCATGCTGATCGCCGAGATAGGCGCGCCGGACCTCTTCATTGCCCCGGATCGCCGCCGGCACATCGGACGCGATGACACGTCCATAGACGAGAACGGTGATGCGGTCGGCAAGCGCGAACACCGCGTCCATGTCATGCTCGACCAGCACGATGGTGACTTCGCGCCGCAATTCCTGCAGCAGCTTCACCATGCGCGCGGATTCCGTGATGCCAAGTCCTGCCATCGGTTCGTCGAGCAGCAGCAGTTGCGGCTTGGTGGCGAGCGCAACGGCCAGTTCGAGTTCGCGTTGCTCGCCATGGCTCAATTTCGATACGACGACGTCGGCGCGATGCTCGAGCCCGACTCTGGCGAGCGCGGAGCGCGCCGCTTCGCGGAGGTGGCTTTCCTTGCGGGCATTGCCCCAGAAGTAGAAAGAGTGTCCGTCATGGGCCTGCGCCGCCAGCGCGACATTGTCCGATGCCGTGAAATCCGGCAGCAGCGACGTGATCTGGAACGAGCGCGCCAGTCCGAGCGCGCTGCGGCGATAGGCCGGCAGGCGGGTGATGTCCCGGCCGGCAAAACGGATGATGCCGGAATCCGGAAGCAGTTGTCCGGTGAGCTGGCTGATCAGCGTGGTCTTGCCGGCGCCGTTCGGCCCGATGATCGCGTGCAATTCTCCCTTGGCAACCTCAAGCGAGAGGTTGTCCGTCGCGGCTATCCCGCCAAACCGCCGGACCAGATTTTCAACGCGAAGCAAGGGATCAGCCACGGCCAAGCCTCCCGAGCAGTCCCATGATGCCGCCGCGTCCGAACAGCACGATCAAGAGCAGCAACGGGCCCATGATCAGCGCCCAGTATTCCGTCAGTTGCGACAAGAACTCTTCCAGCAAGAGATAAACGATCGCGCCGATCACCGGGCCGAACAGCGTGCCCATGCCGCCAAGAATGACCATGACCATGAGATCGCCGGAACGGGTCCAGTACATCACGGCCGGACTGACGAAGTCGGTATTGTTGGCGAGCAGCGCTCCGGCCAGACCGCACAGGGTGCCGGCGATGACAAAGCAAACCAGCCGGTAGCGCGTGGCGGGAAACCCGATGGCCTGCATGCGGGCTTCGTTGGAGCGCAGGCCCTGAACCACAAGGCCGAAGCGCGAATTGACGATGCGCCAGATCAGGTAGATCACGCCGAACAGGCAGCCGAGGCAGAGATAATAAAAGGGCACGCGGCTGGACAGGTTGATCAGGCCGGCGAAATCGCTGCGCTTGTAGATCGTCAGCCCATCGTCGCCGCCATAGCGGGCAAGCCCGGAGGCGACGTAATACGCCATCTGCGCGAAAGCGAGCGTGATCATGATGAAATAGACGCCCCGGGTGCGGAGCGAGAGCGCGCCGATCACGAGCGCAAACAGCGCCGACGCCGCCAGCGCCACCGGCCACTGAATGAAACCCGAGCCAATGCCCTCAAAGGCGAGAATACCGACCGCATATCCGCCGATCCCGAGATACGCGGCGTGACCGAAGCTCATCATCCCGCCATAGCCCATGATGAGATTGAGGCTCGCCGCCGCCAGCGCGAAGATGACGATGCGGGTGAACAGCGTCAGCACGAAGACATTGCCGCTGATCGACGAATAGAGCGGAAGCAACAGCAGGCCGGCGACGACCAGCGCCGCGATGACATTGCGAACGTTGATCGAAGCGGTCATCGCCGGTTGGCCGGGAACAGCCCCTCCGGCCGAACCACCAGCACGATCGCCATCAGCATATAGATCAACATCGAGGAGAGCGCGGGCGCTGCGGTCGACGCGGCGGCCGAACTCAGGACCTTGCGCAACAGGTCGGGCAGGAACGCTCGGCCCAAGGTGTCGATCATCCCGACGAAGATCGCGGCCAGGAACGCACCGCGGATCGAGCCGATCCCTCCGATCACGATGATGACGAAGGCAAGGATGAGGATGTTCTCGCCCATCCCGATCTGGACCGTCAAAATCGGCGCCTGCATCAGCCCGGCGAGACCGGCAAGCGCGGCGCCAAGCCCGAACACCAGGGTGTAGAGCAGCTTGATATTGATGCCGAGCGCGCCGATCATTTCCCGGTTCGACGCGCCGGCGCGGATCAGCATGCCGATGCGGGTTCGCATCACCACGACGTAGAGCATCAAAGCGACGGCGAGCGCGACCACGATGATCGCCAGCCGGTACGCCGGATAGAACACGCCGGGGATGACCTCGACCGGTACCGTCAGCCATGCCGGCAGCGGCAGCGCAAGACCTGCCGGGCCCCAGATCAGCCGCACCGCGTCATTGAAAAACAAGATCAGCCCGAATGTCGCCAGCACATGATCGAGATGATCGCGGCCGTAGAGGTGCCGCAGTGCCACGACTTCCAGCACGATGCCGAGCAGCAGTGTCGCGCCGAGCGCAAGCAGCACGCCGATCAGGAAATTCCCGCTCCAGGCCACGAAGGTCGCGGCAAAATAGGCGCCCATCATATAGAGCGAGCCATGCGCCAGATTGACGAGATCCATGATGCCGAACACGAGCGTCAGCCCCGCCGCCAGCAGAAACAGCAGCAGCCCGAACTGCAGACCGTTCAGGAATTGTTCGACGACAAGCAGCATGGACACTTTGTCTGAGGCTGAAAAACATCAGGCTGAAAGAAAACAGCGGCAGCGCAAGCGCCGCCGCCGTACTGGATGGGATTGGTGATCACTTCATCTGGCATTTGTCGTGGAAGCGATCCTGGTCGTCCTTGACGATGGTGGCAACGGTCTTGAGCGCAAGCGCGCCGTCGGCGTCCTTTACCACGTCCTGCAGATAGAAGTTCTGGATCGGGATGTGATTGTTGCCGTATTTGAATGGGCCGCGCAGCGACTTGAAGTTGGCTTTTTCCATCTCCGCCTTCATTGCGTCCTTCTTGGTCATATCGCCCTTTACCGCGACCACGGCGCTGTTGATCAATTGCGCGGCGTCATAGGCTTGCGCGCCATAATAAGTCGGGCGCAGGTTGGGGTACTTCTTGCGGTAATCGGCGACGAACCGCTTGTTCTCTTCATTCGGCAGATCGTTCACCCATTCCTGCGCGCCGGGAACGCCGAGCGCATTGTCCTTCTGCAACGGCAACGACAATTCATCTATGGTAAACGCGGTGTAGAGCGGAATCTGCTGCTTGATTCCGGCCTGCGCATATTGATTGAGGAACTGCACGCCGGCTGCACCCGGATAGAACACGAAGATCGATTCCGCTTTCGACGCGCGCGCCTTCGACAGCTCCGCTGAAAAGTCGAGCTGGCTCGGCCACACCGTGTATTCCTCGCCCAGCACCTCGCCCTTGAACGTGCTCTTCACGCCGGCCAGCATGTCCTTGCCGGCGGCATAATTCGGGCCGATCAGGAACACCGATTTCACGCCCTTCTGGTTCATGTAAAGGCCCATCGCCGCCGGCGTCTGGTCGTTTTGCCAGGACGTCGAAAACACATAGGCCGAGCACAATTCACCGGCGAGTTGCGACGGTCCCGCATTGGCGCTGATCAGGAAGGTCTGCGAATCCACCGCGGTCTTGAGCGAGGCCAGCAGCACGTTCGACCAGATATAGCCGGCGATGAAATCGACCTTGTCGGACTGGACCAGTTTTTCGGTCTTCTGCTTGCCGATGTCAGGCTTCTGCTGGTCGTCTTCGTAAATCACCTCGACCGGCTTGCCGTCCATCTTGCGGCCCATGTGATCGAGCGCAAGTTCGAACGAGTTGCGCATGTCGTTGCCGATAACAGCGGTTGGACCGCTGAAGGTAGAGACAAACCCGATCTTGATGGAATCCGCCGCCAGCGCCGGGCTCGCCAGCGCGAGAACTGTGGCGCCCGCCAGCCAGAATGCCTTTTTCATATTTGCTTCCCTCCTCGTTATTTTACGTATGCCCCGGTCAGCCGATGCCCCGTCCAGGAAGCATCCACGCTCCATGCTCGGGCCTTCGGTTTTAGGTGACGTTTTTTGTGCGCGAAATCTTCCGCTGGCGGCAAGCATGAAACGCCCGCTCCCCTTAGAACCTTTGGCTCATACCCCACCGCCATGCACCATAGTTCGCAGCGGGCGCCGATGGCAAGAATTATAGTTCTGGTTCTGGAATTTGCGGCTGCGGCGTTGTGTCTGACCGGCACTCGATTGGACCGGCTCTGGTGCGGGCCGCCCGAAGTCACCCCGCCGCGAATGGCGGCTGATCAGACGAGATATTCCGCGCCGTCGATGATGTAGGGCGCGTGGCGGAAGTCGCGGATGACTGCGACTTTGTCGGCCGACCATTGCAGCAGCACGAAATATTTCGGCCCTCTGTCCGGTTCGTTGGGATCGAACACCAGAATGGCGGGGTGTTCTTCGACGGATCCGGGCACCAGATGCCAATCTGCGACCTTCGAATAATTTCCGAAATATCTTGAAACCTGTTCCTTGCCGCTCATGCGCGTCTTGTTGACGAGATCGAGACGCACATCGTCCGCGATCATGGCGCGGATCGCATCGAAATCCCGCGCGTTGAAATGCGCGACATAGGTTCCGAGGCGATCGCGATCAGCTTCCGACAATTTCGGGCGCGGCAGATTGTCCGGCTCATCGGCCAGTTCGCGAAGCTGCGTTCGTCCGCGATGCAGCGCCGCCTTCACTGCGGGAAGGCTCAAATCCATTACCTCGCAGACTTCCCTTAGCGAGCAGCCAAGCACATCCATCAGGATCACGCTGGAGCGCTGCGCGACCGGAAGGCGCATGAAGGTGCGAAGACTTGCGCTTGCAATCTGGCGGCTGGTGACGGTGTCGGCGGCCGGGTCGGCAATCATATCCACCTCCTCGCCTGATCGGAGAGCTTCCTGCCGGTTGCGGCGGCGCAGGAAATCCAGCGCGGTGTTGTGTGCGATTCGAAACAGCCAGCCCTCCGGATTACCGATCGGACTGGCGGCAGCATATGACTCCACCGCTTTGATCAGCGCGTCCTGCAGCACGTCCTCGCCGTCGATCACCGAGCCGACCATGCGCGCGCAATAGCGATGCAGCTTCGGCCGCATCGCGACCAGAAGCCGATTTATATCCGCCACAGCTGCCGACTTCATTCCGCCTCCGGAAGTCAATGCCTAGAACTCACCCAGCATGCGATAATTGCCGACGATTGTAACGTTACCTGCCTGAGGCGGCTCGACGCAGCGCTCACGAATCCCGCTCTGGAACGCCTTGAAGGCAGCCAGACTTGGAAGGACGTGGGCCGCCTCGGCCTCCGCCTCGACGAAATGCACGAAAGTACCGTCGTCGAGCCGCAGCGAAAGATAGCGCACGCCCTCCGGCTTTGCGGCTTTCAATTCCGCAAACACTCCTGCGATCAGTTCTGCGTTTTTGTCGGCCATATCCGGCTTCGTTTTATACCTGATCAAGGTCCGTTTCATCATTCTCTCCTTTGCGGGTTCCGCGCTGCGGGGATCATTGCGTCTCGATCGATAGACGTTCGACGCCCACGGAAGGATTCGGGCGCAAAGAAAATATGTTGGGCCGCATCCTCCGCCGCTTCCGGTTCGTCTTGTCGGTGAGAGCGCCGCGCGACGCAGGCGCAGACCAGGCGGAGAGAGGCAATGCAGGAAACGGACGGTCGGCACGGAAAAAACTGGGTGCTTGGCGTGACGGCGCTGGCGTCTTTCATGATGGCGCTGGATGCGCAGATCATCACGACGGCCTTCGCCACCATCCGCGAGGATTTCGGCGCATCGGTCGCGACGCTGCAATGGACCCTCAACGCCTTTAACCTGACCTTCGCGGTTTTATTGCTGACAGGCGCCGCGCTGGGCGACCGGTTCGGACGCCGCCGGATGTTTGCCGCCGGCATTGCCCTGTTTGTCGTCGCGTCAATGGCATGCGCGCTTTCCGGCGGCATCGGATGGTTGATCGCCGCGCGATCCGCCCAAGGCGCCGGAGCGGCACTGGTGATGCCGCTCGCGATGGCGATCCTCAGCGGCGCCTTCGCCAAAGAAGAGCGTGCGCGGGCATTGGGCATCTTCAGCGGTGTGACCGGATTTGCCCTCATCATCGGCCCTGCCATCGGAGGCTTCATCACTGAAAGCCTGGGATGGCGATGGATCTTCTGGATCAATCTTCCGATCGGCATGGTCGCAATCGCATTGGCGGTGACGCGGATTCGCGAAAGCTTCGGCCCGGTGGCCACGTTGGATATTCCCGGCCTGGTGCTTGTCGCGGTTGCCGCCCTGGCCCTGGTATGTGGCCTGCTGCGCGGCAATGTTGCTGGATGGACCAGCGCCGAAGTCATGAGCACGCTCGCTGCAGGCGCGCTGCTCGCAGCCGCCTTCGTCGTTTGGGAATTGCGTACGCCGGCGCCGATGGTGCCGATGCGGCTATTCCAGTCGCGGGCGTTTTCCGCCGGCGTTGCCGCGAGCTTTCTGTTTTATGCGGCGATGTATGGCGTGCTGTTTCTGCTGCCGCAATTCCTGCAAACCGCTTTGGGCTACGGGCCGCTCGGTGCCGGCCTGAGGCTGCTGCCCTGGACCGCGACGCTGTTCGTCACCGCACCGATCGCGGGCGCTATCGTCAACAAGGCCGGTGAACGGCCGCTCGTCGTGATCGGGCTATTGATGCAGGCCGTTGGCCTCGGCTGGATCGCGATGATGGTTTCGCCCAGCATGGCTTATTCCAGCCTGGCCGCGCCGCTCGCTCTCGCGGGCGTCGGCGTTTCGATGGCGATGCCGTCAGCGCAAAATGCGATTTTGAGTTCGGTCGCCATCACCGAAATGGGCAAGGCCTCCGGCGTCTTCAACATGGGGCGCTTTCTTGGCGGCATGTTCGGCATCGCCGCCTTGGTGGCGGTGTTTTCTGCAAGCGGCACGGTCGATTCTGCCGCGACGTTCAGCACCGGCTTCGCGGCGGCCATGAAAGTCGCGGCCGCGCTTTCGTTGCTCGGAGCCTTGGCGGGTTTGTGGCTGCCGGCACGCCACCGCGTCGCCGCTGTGCCGGTGCCGCAGAGCATCTCTGACGCGGGATAAACGCCACGCCACCGTCATCCCCGGTGCTGACGATGCGTTTTGACTATCGCTCGATTTGCGAGGAATGAAACCTTCCTGCCCTTGGACCGAAGCATGCAAAGGACTACATTTGGGTTGAACGTTCGGAAAAATCTGAAACCAGAGACCACCGAATATGTCGACAGAACAGGCGCGACCAGCAGAACTCCATCGCGTGGTGATCGTCGGCGCAGGTTTCGGCGGCTTGGAAGCCGCGCATCGGCTTAAGGGCGCGCCGGTCAGCATCACGCTGCTCGACCGGCGCAACCATCATCTGTTCCAGCCGCTATTGTATCAAGTCGCGACTGCCTCATTGGCGACGTCGGAGATCGCCTGGCCGATCCGTTACTTGCTGCGTGATCACCCGGAGGTCACGACCTTGTTCGCCACGGTGAGCGGCGTCGATACGAAAACCAAGCGCGTGGTGCTCGATGACGGCGACGCGCTCCCCTATGACGCGCTCATTCTCGCCACCGGGGCGCGGCACGCCTATTTTGGCCACGACGAATGGGAGCCGTTCGCGCCCGGCCTGAAAACATTGGAGGACGCCACCACGTTGCGGCGGCGTATTCTCGTGGCCTTCGAGCGCGCGGAGCGCGAGACCGATCCGCAGCGGCGCGCCGCGCTATTGACCTTCGTCATTGTCGGCGCCGGACCGACCGGCGTCGAACTCGCCGGCACCATTGCGGAACTGGCGCAGGACACGCTGCCGCCCGACTTCCGCAACATCGACACCCACAAGGCGCGTGTCGTCCTGATCGAAGCCGGCCCCCGCGTGCTGGCGGGCTTTCCCGACGATCTCTCAACCTATGCCCAGCGCTCGCTTGAAAGCATCCGCGTCGAAGTCGTATTGGGGCAAGCCGTCACCGAATGCTCTGCAGACGGCGTCGTGTATGGCGGCAACAGGCTGGACGCCAAAACCATCATCTGGGCCGCCGGCGTGCGCGCGTCGCCCGCCGCCGAATGGCTTGGCGCGCCGGCCGACCGCGCCGGCCGCCTGCAGGTTCTGCCCGATCTCACCGTTCCCGGTCACCCCGATATTTTCGCCATCGGCGATACCGTGACGATCGCAGACCCCGATGGAAAGCCGGTGCCCGGCATTGCGCCGGCGGCCAAGCAGCAGGGCCGCTATGTCGCCGACGCCATCAAGGCGCGCCTTGGCGGCGGCACAATTGCGCCGTTCCGTTACAAGCACGCCGGCAGCCTGGCGCAGATCGGCAAGCGGCAGGCGGTGATCGATTTCGGCCGCATCAAGCTGCGCGGCACGATTGCCTGGTGGATCTGGGGCATCGCGCACATCTATTTCCTGATCGGCGTGCGCAACCGGCTGAGCGTCGCGATGAGCTGGCTGTGGATCTACGTGCGCGACCAGCGCGCCGCGCGCCTGATCACCCAGGGAAGCAGCAAAGTGGTCCACTGAAGGGCCGATGCGTCCTCCCGGAGAAGGCTTGAATAGCCTGCACAGGAAATGAGCAGATCCGATCCGTCAGACTCGGCCCGGGCTGCAATCAGTGACTTGAAATGTCTTCAAGTAATTGGACAAACACGTTTATTCCCAAGATTCGATCTTGCATTGCCGCTGTACACAATGGCACACCGCTTGCTTCGATAGGGCAGATATTCGGCACCTCCGGAGTGTAATCACCATGGCACCAGCAACCTCCCGGCCGCTTTGCGGGCCGAATGTTTTATCCGATCGAGGCAGCGCGTGACCGAGACTGTCGCTGCGATAGTCGCCGCGCATCGCGCTGGCATTGGTTCGCCGGCGCAAACCGTCGCGCGCAGCTTTCAGCGCATTCGCGATCACAACGATCCCGCCATCTTCATCAGCTTGCGCGACGAAAAAGAAGCGCTGGCGGAAGCGGAAGCCCTGACCGCGAAAGATGCCGCGCAGCTTCCGCTCTACGGCGTTCCCGTCGCGGTAAAGGACAATATCGACGTCGCAGGTCTGCCCACCACCGCCGCCTGTCCGGCCTTCGCCTATTCGCCCTCGCACGACGCGACCTCCGTGGCGCGGCTGCGCGCGGCCGGCGCCATCATTGTCGGCAAGACCAACCTCGATCAGTTCGCCACCGGCCTCGTCGGCGTGCGCTCGCCCTATGGCATTCCCAACAATCCGATGCGCGGCGATTTGATTCCGGGCGGATCGAGTTCCGGATCGGCCGTGGCCGTGTCGGCAGGATTGGTGCCGCTGGCGCTGGGCACCGACACGGCCGGCTCCGGCCGCGTACCCGCGATGCTCAACAACATCGTCGGGCTAAAGCCGAGCCTGGGGTTGATCTCCGCCGCCGGCGTGGTGCCGGCATGCCGGACGCTCGATTGCGTGTCGGTGTTTTCGCTGACCGTCGACGACGCGATGACGGCACTGGCTGCGATGGCCGGCCCCGATGCCGCCGATCCATATTCGCGTGACCGGCCGCTGGCGCAGATGGGTGCGTTTCCCGCCAATCTCAGGCTCGGCGTGCCGCATGACGGCCAATTGATCTTTTTCGGCGACAAGGCTTCGGAAGCCGCCTATCGCGACGCGGTCCAGCGCTGGACCGCGCTCGGCGCCACGCTGGTGAAAGTCGATCTCGAACCGTTCTATGAAACCGCGCGGCTGCTCTATGAAGGACCGTGGGTCGCGGAACGTTATCTCGTCATCCGCAACCTGCTGGCGTCGTCGCCGGATGCGATCCATCCCGTGACGCGCGAAATAACCGCTGCCGGCGCACGACTGACTGCGGCCGAGACGTTCTCGGCGCTGTACCGGCTGCAGGCGCTGCGCCGCATCGCCGAGCGCGCCTTTACGAGTATCGACGCGCTGGTGCTGCCGACGGCGCCGACCGCCTACGGCACCGCGCAGGTGCTCGCCAATCCGGTTGAACTCAACAGCAGGCTCGGCACCTACACCAATTTCGTCAACCTGCTCGATCTCTGCGGCCTCGCTTTGCCGGCAGCGATACGATCCGACGATATTCCCTTCGGCATTACGCTGTTGGCGCCGGCCGGAAGGGACGCGCAGCTTGCAAGCATCGGCCGCATCTTCCATGCCGACACCAAACTGGCGATGGGCAGCAGGGGTCTGCCGCAGCCGCCGCTGGCGATCTTACCGCCCGGATTGAATGGCAATGAAATTGCCGTTGCGGTGGTCGGCGCGCACCTCTCGGGCATGGCGCTCAACGGGGAATTGAAGGCGCTCGGCGGACGTTTGCTGGAGGCGGCTGCGACCGCACCCGACTACAAGCTCTATGCGCTGGACACCGCGCCGCCGAAACCCGGCATGCTGCGCGTGAAGCGAGGGACGGGATCCTCGATCGAACTGGAGATCTGGGCCCTGTCGACGGCCGCGTTCGGAAAATTCGTCGCAGCGATCCCGCCGCCATTGTCGATCGGCACCGTGCGCCTCGCCGATGGCCGCGGCGTGAAGGGATTCATTGTCGAACCCGCCGATGTCGATGGCGCGCGCGATATCTCCACATTTGGCGGCTGGCGGGCGTTTGTCGCGGAGCCGGCGGCGGTGTGATTTCGTCATTGCGAGCGAAGCGAAGCAATCCAGAACACGAGCAGGACTGGATTGCTTCGTCGCGGAGCCTGTCATCGGGCGGCGCTTCGCGCCGACCCGGTGGCTCCTCGCAATGACGGAGTGACTATCGCCGACGTAGCTGCGCGACGGTTTACACCGACACCGCGTAGAGCTCGTATTCGCCGCGCACCAGCTCGATATGGGCACGCATCGCGGTTGCCGCGCCGACGCGGTCGCCGCGCAGGATCGCCACCACGACGCGGTCATGCTCGGCATGCGATTTTGCCAATCGCCCGAGATTGCGAAATTGCGCGCGGCGGAACGGCTGCACGCGCGACCGCGTCGCAATCGTCAGGTCGGCGAGATAGGCATTATGCGCGCCGTCATAAATCGCGTTGTGAAACGCCTCATTGGCCTCGTGATATTCCTGCGGATCGCCGCTCTGGATCAGGACGCGCAGATTCTCATGAATGTCCTCCAGCGCCTGGCGCTCGATCAAGGTCATGCGCTCGGCGGCAATGCCGGCGCATAGCGCCTCAAGCTCTGCCATGGCCTCGAACATGCCGGCGAGCTGGCTGGCA
>JAQGKC010000144.1 GCA_028290305.1 Bradyrhizobium sp. | reverse complement strand
GGATTGATCCAGATCCTTGAAGAAAGCGGCGCGCCTAAAGGATCGTTCTACTTTCACTTTCCACGCGGCAAGACACAGCTCGCAGAAGAAGCAATCGATCATTACGTTGCGAGTAGAATTGCTGTATTGCGGAGTATCTCGGCGAATACGACGGGTGATGCTCTGAATTTTGTTCATCAGATTTTCGGCACATTCGCGGCCGAAATGGTCGCCTCCGATTTCCAGTATGGATGTCTAATGCAAAATCTGGCGAATGAGCTGCCCGCGCTCGACGCTGAGCTGACCAAACGGGTAGCGCGCGGATTTGTTGATTCGACCGAGATTGTTGCGGAGCATTTTAGGGGGTGCGGTTTCGCTCCCGCGCGCGCATCCTCTACCGCAGCCGCATTGGTAGCCGCCCTCGAAGGCGCGCGAACGATCGCCCGCCTGGAACGCACGCCGGCTATATTCGAGGCGCTGGTGGATGTTAGTGTCCAGAGGTGGGCTGCCCCCGAGGGGTGATCCGGGTCCAATGTTCTCGCTCGGGCGTGGAAAGTCGATCCGGACGCTGTAGCGATAGGGGAAGACCGGTGAGCCGATGGTGGAGCGCACCCCTCGTCTCATATCCAGCTATTCATTGTCCATTCGAGGGAGCGGGCGCGAGCCCGCGTCAGCCAGCGTGGGGCGGAGGAGAAGGCGGCATATCGCGCCGGAACTGATAGCGGCCGTGACCCTTGATCGCGGCCAGGTCGTGCGAGATCAGCCCGCGCGGCCGTTCGATTGTGACTTCGACACTGTTTTGTGAGAAATCGAGTACCGTGACGCCGCAACGGCCATCGCCGCCACGCATCTGCGGGGCTGCAAAGGCGACGGCGGGTAGCCATAGATGCCGCTGGCCGCCGAATGCGCGGTCGCGATGTTGATGAAGGTGACCGCTGACGATCAGACGCACGTCGAACCGCTTCAGCTTGTCAAGCAGTCGTGCCCGAGCCGACGGCACCATGCACGCGGGACTCAAGACATCGTCGGTTGGACCTTCGAGGAAGACGGGCTTGTGCAGGAACAGCGCGGTGGGCCGCCCGGCGGTACTCAACTGCTCGTCGAGCCACTGATCCTGTGATTGTTCCCGCGCGAGGCCCGAGCCGAAAAGCTGCGCGTTGACACCGACCAGGCGCCAGCCTCCGGCATCCAGGACCCAGCGATCGGTGGCAAAAGAGCTGTCCCATCGTGCGAGCCGATCTGCATCGATGATCTGGTCAGGGTCCTGGCCGGGTGGCTCGTCGCCGACGTCGTGGTTGCCAGGCAGGGCCATGAAACGCGTGCGCAGGTTCCCCAGCGCAGTGGCTGCGAAGGCGATCTCGGCGTCACTGTCAGGTCCGTTGATCGCCAGGTCGCCATTGACGATCACCGCATCAGCCTTCGCGGCGTCGGCAAACTCGCGCGCCACGCACCAGTTCTCCCAGAAGAAACCGTGTGTCGGCGAAAGGTGGATGTCAGATAGGACGACGATGCGGGCCATGCTGGCTTCCTAACCAACCCTGTGCGAGCAGGCTAGAACACTGAGGCAACAGTGATGTGAATGCTAGCGCTGTTGAGGTCGGCTCGGGGTCAATCGCTACCGAAATGGGTCACTTGCGCGACGTCCGCTTTTCCCCCAAAGACTGTCGTTCCGCATGGTAAATGAGAGGATGTCCGCTTCGCGTCGCACTCGAAATAGCTGTGTGAGCACAACGAGTCCGCTTTACCCCTGCAGGCTGACACAATAGCAGCCCCTCTAGGAGGTTTGCGTCGGGCCAGCAGGCGACATGGAAGGTGGCACGCCTAGTCACTACTCGGGCATGCCGGCCTTTCTCAAGCCGGCGAACATTCCCCGTTATAAGCCAGCCAGTTCAGGCTATTCGCGAGCTGTTGTCAGTAGCCTATCCGAGCTAGCTCTTCTGCTCGCTCGTCAGACTGCCGCGGAACCGATCACCTGGTCCCGTGCATGAACGCTTGCATCTCCTCCAGGGTAAGCTTGCCATCTTTGTTGCTGTCCATTGCCTTGAAAATTCTTTCGTGAGCCGCCTGAAACTCCTGCAATGAGATGGTCCCGTCGCTATCGGCGTCCATCAGAGCGAACATCATGCGGAACATAATTGGTGGCCCCATCGCGCCGCCGCCCATCATGCCGCGCCCCATCATATGTCCTCCCATCACGCTGCGCCCCATCATACCGCCTTGCCCCATCGTGCCCGCGTCTTCCTGACCCATAGGATGGGATTGCATTTGTTGCTGATCTGGTTGCTGTGTCATTCGGTCCTGTGCAATCGCACCGACAGCGCCATACGCCAGAATGAGAGCAGATATCGTGAGTCCCAAAACGCGCGTGTACATTTCGAACCTCCTCAGAAAACATACACCCCCCTCGGCCCATTAACTCCGCACGAGTGAAATTGATCCTCCAGTCCCGGTTCTCGCCAGGCAGCCGCTACTCTGATCGACTACTGAGATCGTTGGGCTTTGGCCCGGCGGGACCAAGACGGCGACCGCACCCGCTACAACCACATGCAGGACCGCTCTGGGTTATTCGCGACCGGGCCGAGCCAGCAGCAAGTCCGGCCATGTCCGCTACGCCCCGAAAGCGGAAGTAAGATTCACGCTATCGTGGACGCCAATGGCCTGTCTGCGCAACTCGGCCTCACACCCGGCGAAACTCATGACAACCGGCTCTGCCCGGAGCTATTGGCGGGATTGCAGCCCCAATCAATGTTGCTGGCAGATCGGGGATATGACGCTGATTGGATCAGGGCGCTCGTCAGGCAACAAGGCGCGTGGCCAACATTCCGCCAAAGCGCAATCGAAAGGAGCCAATTTGCTTTAGCCCTTACCTGTATCGCGCGCGTAATCTCGTCGAGCGGTTCTTCAACAAGATCAAGCAGTGTCGGCGTATCGCCACCCGCTACGACAAACTCGCAGCAAACTACCTCGCCTTCATCAAACTGGCAGCTATCTGCATCTGGCTGCGTGTTTATGAGTCCGCGCCCTAATTCAGTCATCCGCATCCTCAAAATGCATCAGCGGCGCAAGTGGATGCGGTTAAATGACCCGGTCTCTAGCTCTTTATTAACCAATTGTTATGCCTACCAAATTCGGTAACGCGTCTTTAATTGCAGGGACGTAGGGTCCCGATTGCGCGGTTCAGAATGGGCCGCGCCACCGTCCAGGATGGCCGGCAGTTCGCGTACGCGTTGGAGTTTCCCATGGATATCATGACGAGCGTTGGGCTCGTGTCCGGCATCCTTGTCGTGACAGTAATGGTGCTCATGGGCGGTGATTTGCACATGTTCGTCTCTGAACATGCGGTCATCATCATTTTCGGCGGGTCGATTGCCGCCACCATGATCCGGTTTCCGCTCAGCGCGATTCTGCATGGCCTGCCGCTCGGCGCAAAATTCGCTTTCACGATGAGCCGGTTGTCGGCGCGCGATCTGGTCGACGAACTGGCCCGCATCGCGGAAATCGCGCGCAAGCAGGGTCCGGTCGGTCTGGAAAAGGTCGAGACCGATGAACCCTTCCTCGCCAAGGGGATTCGGTATGTCGCCGACGGCTACGATCTTGAATTCATCCGCGACAATCTCGAACGCGACCGCGACAACTTCCTGATGCATCTCGACGAAGGCGGGAAAATCTACCGCGCCATCGGCGACTGCGCGCCGGCATTCGGCATGATCGGAACATTGATCGGCATGGTGCAGATGTTCGCCAACATGACCGATCCTTCAAAACTCGGTCCGTTCATGGCCACCGCGTTGCTGGCGACGCTTTACGGCGCGCTGGTCGCGAACCTGTTCTGCCTGCCGATCGCCGACAAGCTGCATGGCAAACTGCTCGACGAGGAGACCAACCGCACGTTGATCATTGACGGCATTTTGATGATCCGGGATTCCAAAAGCCCGACGCTGGTCCGCGAAATGTTGCTGGCTTACTTGCCGGAAAAACACCGCCATGAAGAAGGCGAGCCGGTCCCGGCGTAAACGGCCGATCCCGGTCCGGAAGAACAACCATGGCCAAGAAGAAACGCGGCGACGCACACGGAGGAGGGCACGGCTGGTTCGTGACCTTTGCCGACCTGATGGGTCTGATGATGAGCTTCTTCGTGATGCTCGTCGCATTTTCCACCCAGGACAACAGCAAGCTCAAGATTGTCGCCGGCTCGATGCGCGATGCTTTCGGCGTACAGACCGATAAGCGCTATTCCGGAGTTATCGAATCCGACGGTCTGCCGACAAGACCGAAGCTGAAGAACGCCGCGCACATTCCCCCGGAAGAAGCGTCCAACACGCCGACCCCGGAGGAAAAGGAGAACAGCCTAGCCGCCGGCGCCCGCCTCAAGATCGATCGGGAATTCGCGCTTGCCTCGGCATCTCTGCGGCAGGCGTTGCAGGACATGCCGGAGCTGACCGAAATTTCAAAACAGGTCATATTTGAGGAGACCAACCAGGGCCTCAATCTGGAAATCGTCGATCAGGATGGCCGGTCGATGTTTGCCGATGGGTCCAAGGTGCCCTATGAGCGCACGCGCCGGCTGATCCAGAAACTTGCGGCTCCGCTCAAGGCGACGCCACTACGTGTCTCGATCGTCGGTCACACCGCGGCAGGCTTCGTACCGACGCAGAGCGATTACGGAGCGTTCGATCTTTCGGCGGACCGCGCCAATGTCGTGCGCCAGATTCTTGAGCGGGAAGGACTGCCGTCAGCCCACATCTTCGCAGTCTCGGGAAAGGCTGATACCCAGCCGCTGTTTCCCGATGATCCTTCGCTGTCGGCGAACCGCCGCGTGACCATTACGCTGATGCGCGAGGATCCGGCGCTGCCGCCCGACCTGAAGCCGTAATACGGCGCGCTACCATATTACCACATCTCCTGCCGCGGAGTCGCCTGACGTCAAGTCCGGCGTTGCCCACAGCGCCATGGTTGATCGTTGACAGGCTTTCCGGAAGCGTCGATAGCCGATCCGGATCAAATCGACCGACAGAGCGTTTCCAGCCCATCATGGCTCTCAGCGTCACATCAACCGAAGCCCATGAGGGGCCGGTCACGACTGGCTTCTGGGCCCTGACGCTGGGAAGCATCGGCGTGGTGTTCGGCGATATCGGAACGTCGCCGCTGTATGCGTTTCGCGAGGCGGTCGCCGCTGCCGCGCAGGGCCAGCCGATCACGCGGGTCATTGTGCTTGGGGTTCTGTCGCTGATCCTGTGGGCGCTTTTTATCGTCGTCACCGCAAAATACGTTCTGCTGCTGCTGCGCGCCGACAATAACGGCGAGGGCGGTACGCTTTCGCTGATGGCGCTGGGTCAACGGGCGCTGGGGCGAAGAAGCTGGCCATTGCTGGCGCTGGGCGTCATCGGCGCGTCGATGTTCATCGGCGATTCCATGATCACGCCGGCGATCTCGGTATTGTCCGCAGTCGAAGGTCTCAAGCTCGCGACGCCGGCGCTCGAGCACTATGTGGTGCCGCTGACGGTTTTCATTCTCGTCGTGCTTTTCTCGGTTCAGAGCAGCGGCACGGCACGCGTCGCATCGGCTTTCGGGCCGGTCATGATCGTCTGGTTCTCTACCTTGGCAGTGATGGGCCTCGTTCATATCAGCGACGACCCATCGGTGCTGGCGGCGATCAATCCCTGGTACGCGATTCATTTCCTGCTATCGCACGGGACGATCGGACTGGTGACGCTGGGAGCGGTATTTCTTGCGGTGACCGGCGGCGAAGCGCTCTATGCGGATTTGGGTCATTTCGGACGCAAGCCGATCCAGGCCGGATGGCTTTATTTCGTCCTGCCTTCGCTGCTGCTCAACTATTTCGGTCAGGGCGCGCTGGTGCTTTCCAATCCCGCCGCGATTGAAAACTCCTTTTACCGGATGGTTCCGGAAATATTGCTGTTGCCGCTGGTCGTGCTGGCGACTGCGGCGACAGTCATCGCGAGCCAGGCGGTGATTACGGGGGCGTATTCGCTGACCCGTCAGGCAGTGCAACTCGGTTTGCTGCCGCGCTTCGAGGTTCGCTACACCTCGGAAACCCATGCCGGGCAGATTTATTTGCCGCGCGTCAACAGACTGCTCTTGATCGGCGTCTTGCTGCTGGTGCTTCTGTTCCGCACTTCCAGCGGCTTGGCCTCCGCCTATGGCATCGCCGTCTCCACCACCATGGTCGCCGACGGCATCATGGGTTTTGTCGTGATATGGAAGTTGTGGCATTGGCGCGCGGCCACCGCGGCGGCGTTGATCGTTCCATTTGTCGTCGTCGATATGACCTTCTTCAGCGCAAATCTGTTGAAGCTGTTCGAAGGCGCATGGGTGCCGTTGCTGTTCGGATTTACCATGGCAGTCATGATCTGGACCTGGCGCCGCGGCGCTGCGATCCTGATCGCCAAGACCCGGCGCACGGAAGTCCCGCTGAAAGACCTGATCAAGAGTCTTGAAAAGCGCCCGCCTCACATCGTTAAGGGCACCGCGGTTTTTCTGACCAGCGACCCGAATTTCGTGCCGACGGCGCTGTTGCATAATCTCAAGCACAACAAGGTGCTTCACGAGCACAATGTGATCCTGACGATTGAAACTGCGCAGACCCCGCGCGTCGATCCGGCCGAGCGGGTCCGGATGGAAACGATCAGCGACAAATTTGCGACCGTCCGGCTGCGCTTCGGTTTCATGGAATCCCCGAACGTGCCAAAAGCGCTGGTGATCGCGCGCAAGCTCGGCTGGCAGTTCGACATCATGGCGACGTCGTTCTTCGTCTCGCGGCGCTCGCTCAAGCCATCGGCGCAGTCGGGAATGCCGCAGTGGCAGGACCACCTCTTCATCGCGCTGAGCCGGTCGGCGAACGACGCCACCGACTATTTCCAGATTCCGACCGGCCGGGTGGTCGAGGTCGGAACTCAGGTTACAATTTGAGCAATTATGCTTTTTTGCATGGCTATGGTCCAAAATCAGGGTAGGGTATGCTTTAAGCGCAGGGCTATAAGCCGCGTCGCTTTGCTATTGTGCAGTGAAGCATTTTGAGGCCTCCATTCTCATGACGACCAATGTTGCAGTACCCGCCGCGGAAACGACGGCGGCAAAAGGTCATGGCGATGCGCATTCCACCGCCGGCTTCAAGGCGCTTATGCTCGGCAGCATCGGCGTGGTCTATGGCGACATCGGCACCAGTCCGCTGTATGCGTTTCGCGAAGCCGTCATCGCGGCCACCGGGTCAGGCAGCGTCAATCCAGGAGCCGTCCTTGGCGTTCTGTCCCTGATCCTGTGGGCGCTGATCGTCGTGGTGACGCTGAAATACGTGCTGATCCTGCTGCGCGCGGATAACCATGGCGAAGGTGGAACGCTGGCGTTGATGGCGCTTGCGCAGCGCGCGGTTAGCTACGGCGCCGGCACGATCGTGCTGCTGGGCATCATCAGCGGCGCGCTGTTCTATGGCGACGCGGTGATCACACCGGCGCTGTCGGTGCTTTCTGCGATCGAAGGCATCAAACTCGTCACCGCAGCGTTCGATCCGTATGTCGTGCCGTTGACGGTACTCATTCTGTTCGTGCTGTTTGCGGTCCAGTCGCGCGGCACGGCACGGGTCGCCGCTTTCTTCGGGCCGGTGATGTGCGTCTGGTTCGGCGTCATCGCGATCGCGGCCATTACCCCGATCATGAAACACCCCGAGGTGCTTTTTGCACTAAATCCGCTTCATGCCGTCTGGTTCATGCTCCATCACGGCGTCATCGGATTCGTGACACTTGGTGCGGTGTTTCTGGCGGTCACCGGAGCTGAAGCGCTCTATGCCGACCTCGGGCATTTCGGCAAGCGGCCGATCCAGACTGCGTGGCTTTTCATCGTGCTGCCGTCGCTGGCGCTGAACTATCTGGGGCAGGGCGCACTGGTCATCGCCGACCCGAAAGCGGTCGAGAACCCGTTCTTCCTGATGTTTCCGGACTGGGCGTTGTTGCCGATGGTCTGTCTTGCCACCGTGGCGACGGTGATTGCGAGTCAGGCCGTGATTACCGGCGCCTATTCGCTGACGCGTCAGGCGATTCAGCTCGGCCTGTTGCCGAGATTTGAAATCCGCCATACGTCGGAAGCCCATTCCGGCCAGATCTATATTCCGCGCATCAACATGCTGCTGCTCGTCGCCGTGACGCTGCTGGTGTTGATGTTCCGTTCGTCAAGCGCGCTGGCGTCGGCCTACGGCATTTCCGTCACCGGCACCATGGTGGTTACGGCGATGATGGGGTTCGTCGTCATCTGGAGAGTCTGGAGATGGTCGGCCATCGCGGCCGCGGCGCTGATTGCGCCATTCCTGTTTCTCGATCTCACCTTCCTCGCCGCGAACCTGTTGAAAGTATTCGAGGGCGGCTGGGTGCCGTTGGCGCTGGGTTCCGTGGTGATGCTGCTGATGTACACCTGGCGGCGGGGCAGCCGATTGCTGTTCGAGAAATCGCGCAAGCTGGAGTTTCCGCTGGCGGACCTGGTGGCGATGCTGGAGAAGCTGCCGCCGCAGCGGGTGCCCGGCACCGCGGTATTCCTGACCAGCGATCCGATCAGCGCGCCGACCGCGCTGATGCATAGTCTGAAACACTACAAGGTGCTGCACGAGAAGAACGTTATTCTCACCATCGAGACGGCGCCGACGCCGCGGATCGATCCGTCCGAACGGGTGCGGATGGAGGAGATCAGTGCGACTTTTTCCAAGGTGACGCTGCGGTTTGGATTTATGGAATCGCCCAATGTCCCGAAGACGCTGGCCATCGCGCGCAAGCTCGGCTGGCATTTCGACATTATGTCGACCTCGTTCTTCCTCTCGCGGCGGGCGCTGAAACCGGCCGCGCATTCGGGGATGCCGCGCTGGCAAGACCATCTTTTCATCGCGCTCAGCCGCACCGCCAACGACGCCACCGACTATTTCCAGATTCCCACCGGCCGGGTGGTCGAAGTCGGAACGCAGGTCACCGTCTAGAGGCTTGCCCAGGCGTTTCCCAAATGCTTTCTAGCGCTTGATTTTCGCCACGCGAGGGGCGACGTTGGCGCCGAAGGGCCAGGCAATCCGCATCGGATACTGCTGAGCCGATTTGCAATAAGGTCATCGTCGGGAGGATGTGAGTGGCGGATCAGGGTCATCAGGTCAAGGATTTGGCGCCGGAAGACGTATCGAGGGGGATGGCCGAGGGACGCTATCTTCTGGTCGACGTTCGTGAGCCGAATGAAGTTGCGGTGGAAGCGTATCCGGGTGCCGTCGTCGTTTCGCTGTCGAGTTTCGACCCGCAGGATATTCCGGATCCCGACGGCAAACAGGTGGTGTTTGCCTGCCGCTCAGGGAAAAGGTCGGTGACGGCGTCGCTGGCCGCGCAAGCGGCCGGTTTGGCCTACGACAAGCATCTCGCGGGCGGGATGCTGGCCTGGAAGGCCGCGGGATTGCCGACGAAGACCGGCGGCTGATCTCTCCATGACGTCCATGAATAAGGTTTTTGCGGATCTTCCCGTTACGATCTTCGAGGCAATGTCGCAATTGGCGCGCGACAACAACGCTATCAATCTCGGCCAGGGCTTCCCGGATGACCCCGGACCGGAGGACATTCGCCGCGCAGCTTCCGATGCGGTGATGGACGGTTACAACCAATACCCATCGATGATGGGCATTCCGGAATTGCGCCAGGCGATCTCGGCCCATTACGAGCGCTGGCATGGCCTCGTGCTCGATCCGATGACCGAGGTGATGGTCACGTCCGGCGGCACGGAAGCGTTGACGAGCGCCATTCTGGCCGTCGTCGAACCCGGCGATGAAGTTGTGGTTTTCCAACCGGTGTACGATTCTTATTTGCCGATCATCCGCCAGGCTGGAGGCATACCGCGGCTCGTGCGCCTGGAGCCGCCGCATTGGCGGCTGACCGAGGACGCGTTGCGAGGTGTTTTCAACCACAAGACAAAGGCCGTCCTGTTCAACAATCCGCTCAATCCGGCCGCGGTGGTCTATCCCCGCGAGGACATCGAATTGCTGGCGCGGTTCTGCCAGGAGTTCGATTCCGTCGCGATCTGCGACGAGGTCTGGGAGCATGTAATCTTCGATGGCCGCGAACATATTCCGCTGATTACCATTCCGGGAATGCGCGATCGCACCATCAAGGTCGGTTCCGCGGGCAAGATATTTTCGTTGACGGGCTGGAAGATAGGCTTTGTCTGCGCCGCGCCGCCGCTGTTGCGTGTCGCTGCGAAGGTGCACCAGTTTCTCACCTTCACCACCGCACCCAATCTGCAGGCGGCGGTCGCCTATGGCCTCGGCAAGCCCGCGGATTATTTTCTCGATATGCGCAAGGAATTGGCGCGCAGCCGCGACCGTCTCACCCTGGGGCTGGAGAGCATTGGCTTTCCGGTTCTTCGGTCGCAGGGCACCTATTTCCTCACCGTCGACCTTTCGCCGCTGGGTCTCAATGAAACCGACGAGGCGTTCTGCAAACGCATCGTGACCGACTACAAGGTTGCGGCGATTCCGGTGTCGGCATTTTATGAACAGGATGCCGTGACGTCGGTGGTGCGTTTTTGCTTTGCCAAGAAGGACGCAACTCTCGACACCGCGCTGGAGCGTCTGTCGGACGCGGTGCATCGCCGGTAAAGGGTAGGGGAATGATGCGCGGCTGGACCCACACTCGAATCCGGGTTTTTGCGGCGATCGCCGGGGTTCTCGCGATGGCCTCGTTGCCAGCGAAAGCGCAGGAGCGCACCGTCAATTTCTACAATTGGTCAAACTACATGGCCCCAAGGGTGCTCGAAGACTTCACCAAGGAAACCGGTATCAAGGTCGTCTACGACACGTTCGATGCCAACGAGACTTTGGAGACCCGATTGCTCGCGGGAAAATCCGGCTATGATGTCGTCGTTCCCACCGCCTATTTCCTGCAGCGACAGATCATCGCGAATATTTTCCAGAAGCTCGACAAATCGAAACTGCCGAACCTTGCCAACGCCTGGCCGGAAGTGACGAAACGGCTTGCCGTTTACGATCCCGGCAACCTTTATGGCGCGAATTACATGTGGGGCACCACGGGCATCGGCTACAACGTCAAAGCGGTGCAAAAGATTCTCGGGCCCGATGCCAGGATCGATAGCTGGGACATCGTCTTCAAGCCGGAGAACCTGGCCAAGTTCAGGGATTGCGGCGTTCACATGCTGGATTCCGCCGACGATATTCTCCCGGCGGCATTGAGTTATCTCGGGCTCGATCCGAACTCGACCAAACAGGCCGACCTTGAAAAGGCCGCCGACCTCGTCATCAAGATCAGACCCTATGTCCGCAAATTTCATTCGTCGGAATATCTGAGCGCATTGGCTACCGGAGAGATCTGCCTGGTGGTGGGCTGGTCGGGCGACATCATGCAGGCGCGCAGCCGGGCCGCGGAAGCAAAAAGCGATATCGAGATCGGTTATGCCATCCCGAAGGAGGGCGCGCAGATGTTTTTCGACAATCTCGCGATCCCGGCCGATGCGAAAAATGTCGCTGAAGCCTACGAGTTGATCAACTATCTCTATCGGCCCGACGTTGCCGCAAAGAACTCGGATTTTCTGTCCTATGCCAACGGCAATCTGGCGAGCCAGAAGCTGATCGACCCGAACATTTTCAATGACAAGACGATCTATCCGGACGACGCGACACTTGGGAAGCTTTTCGTGATCACCGCCCGCGACCCCGCGACGCAGCGCATCATCAACCGGCTCTGGACTCGGGTCAAAACGGGACGTTAACGCCAGCGGCGATGCAACCACAGCCACTGGTCGGGATATTCGCGAATCCAGCCCTCGATCACCGACGTGACCCCCTGCATCGTTCCCTGAATGTCGATTTGCCCGGCCGCGTTGCGAACCGGCTTCACTTCTTCGGACAATTCGGCGCGGAATCGATGGCCGGGCAGGCGGATGATCCGGACACCGTGAATTGGGCATTCCACCTGCCGCAGCAACCGGGCCAGCATCGGATTGGCCTTGGTCTTGCGGCCGAAGAACGTAACCTCGACGCCATTGGTAAGATATTGATCCACCAGCATGGCGACGTGTTGACCATTTTGGAGGGCCTCCGCCAGCTTCAGCGGCGCGTCCCGGCCGGCTGGAATTAGCGTACCCATCTTTACGGCGCGTATCTCCTGGATGATGCGATCGGCGGAAGCGATATTCGGCCGTCGATACAGGATGGCGGCATCCAGGCCGTGCGCGACGGCCGCCAGCGCAGGCAGCTCCCAATTGCCAAGATGGCTCGCAAAGATCAGCGCCGGTTTGCCATCAAGCCGCAGCTGCGCAAACAGCTCGTGCGTGCGCAGCCCGATTTCGATGCGGCTATCCTCGGGACGCGCCGGGTCATGTTCCCATATGTGATCGAGATGCGCGAATTCGGCGCCGACGCGGCCGAGATTGTCCCAGACGCCGGCAAGAATGGTTTCGATCTCCTCGGGTGATTTTTCCGGGAATGCGGCGGTGAGATTGGCGCGGCCGATCCGTTGCTCGCGCAACCTCGGTCCGATCATGCGGGTGATCCGGCCGAACAGGTTCGCGGTCTTGATCGGGTCGAAATAACGCGTGGTACGCAGCATTCCGATCGTCAACGCACCCACCGCGGCTTCTCCGAGCGGCTTGGTCGCATCGCGAATGCGGGCCTTGGTGCGAAGGAAAAGCCGGCGCATCAGAAATACACGACGATCTTGCCGAACACCTGCCGGCTTTCCATGCGTTTGAGTGCGGTGGCGACATCATCGATCGGTACCTCGGTATCGATCACCGGATGCATGCCGCCGGCCATCTTGTCGAGGCTCTCCGCGATGTTGCGCATCGTCGCGCCGAATGAGCCGAAGATACGGTATTGCTGCTGGAACAGTTGCATCAGATTGATCGTCGTTGTGGGTGTCGAGCCGCAGGTCACCAACCTACCTCCGCGTTTCAACGTCAGCAACGAGCCGTTGAACGTATCGGCGCCGACGTGCTCGAATACCACGTCGACGCCCTTCTTCTTTGTGATCTTGCGGGTTTCGTGCTCGAAACGATCCTTGCGGTAGTTGATGACGTGGTCGGCGCCGAGCACCTTGACGCCGTCGATTTTGGAATCATCGCCAACGGTGGTGATGACCGTGCAGCCGATTTTTTTGGCCATCATGATCGCGACCGTCCCGATGCCGGAGCCCCCCGCATGCACGAGCACGGTTTCGCCGGGCTGCAGTTTTGCGTTGTCGAACAGCATGTGCTGCACGGTGGAGAATGCGATCGGTGCACAGGCGGCGTCCCGCTCGCTGACGCCGTCGGGAACTGCGATCACCAGCCGCTCTGAAAGATTCATGAGTTCGCGCGCGAATCCGTCGACATGGAAGCCCATGATGCCCGCGACATCTTCGCAAAGATTGTCGCGGCCTTCCTTGCAGGCGCGGCAAACCCCGCAGGTGAGGGCGCCGTACATGACCACGCGCTGTCCCGGCTTGAAGCGCGTGACCCCTTCGCCAACCGCTGCAACTTCGCCGGAGGCTTCGGCGCCAACGACCAGCGGCAGTTTGCGCTTCGCAAACGCCATGCCGCGATAACCCCAGACGTCAATGTGATTGAGCGCCACCGCCTTGACGCGGATTTGCACCTCGCCCGCGCCCGGACGCGGTGGCGCCGGCACATCCGCAACCACCAGCTGGCGATCGGCAACAAGAGTGAGCGCACGCATGACGCCGTGTCCCCGGCAGAAAAGAGTTTATTTGTGGTTGAGTGCGTATCGCCGGTTCACGCGATGGCGTCAACCGGCGGCATGGATAAGGCTGCGCCGGTTAGATCGGCTCACGCGTCAGAATCAGCGAGGCATTCTGGCCGCCGAAGCCGAACGAATTCGACATCACAGCGGTCACGCGAGCGTCGCGTGCCTTGTTGGGAACCACGTCGAATGGAATTGCGGGATCCGGAACATCGTAATTGATCGTCGGTGGAATCCGCTGGTGCTCAAGCGTCAGCAGCGAGAACACCGCTTCAACCGCGCCTGCTGCGGAGAGGGTATGGCCGACCATCGACTTGTTGGAGGATACCGGAATCCGGCCGGTGTGCTCGCCGAACACCGTCGAGATGCCGAGATATTCCATCTTGTCGTTTTCCGGCGTGCCGGTGCCGTGGGCATTGATGTAGTCGATCTGTTCCGGGACGATGCCGGCGTCCGACAACGCATTGCGCACGCATCCGATAATGGGCTTGCCGTCGGGACTGGAGCGGGTGCGGTGGAATGAGTCGGCGAGTTCGCCGCAGCCGGCGAGAACGCCGAGGATCTTCGCGCCGCGCGCCGTGGCGGCCTCATAGCTTTCCAGCACCAGCGCTCCTGCGCCTTCCGCCATGACAAAACCGTCGCGGTTCTTTGAGAACGGCCGGACAGCCGCATGCGGCGGGTCGTTATGCGTCGATAGTGCTGACAGCAATGAGAACCTGATCAGCGCTTCGGGATTGACCGACCCGTCGGTTGCAACGCAGAGCGCTGCGTCCGCCTCGCCGCGGCGAATGGCTTCAACGCCGAGCTGGATGGCGCTGGCGCCGGAAGCGCATGCCGTCGAGAGTGAAATCGGCGAACCCTTGGTACCGAATCTCTCGGCGAGATAACTGGAAACCGAGCCGAACAAAAAGCGCCGGTGATATTGCGTGAATTTTCCGCCGCCGCTGACGCGCAGGAGCGCGTCATAATCGAACTCCGCCTCGTCGATCTTGCTTCCGAGCTCCAGCCGCTGCGGCCACTCGACTTCAACGGGCGCGACGGCGAGAAACAGCGGCCCCGGAAAATCGCCTTTGGCTCCGATGGCGGATTGAGCGATGGCTTCTTCAGTGACCATATCGGCAAGCCGCTCCGAGAGGTCGGTCGAGGAAAAAGGCTCGACCGGCACGAAATCGATCGTTCCGGCCATCGTTGTCTTCAAACCGTCGGTCGGAAAGCGCGTGATCGTCCGGATTCCGGACTCGCCCGCGGTGAGTTTTGTCCAGTTGTCGGCCTTGCCGGAGCCGAGCGATGTCACGACGCCCATGCCGGTGACGACGACGATCGGCCTGCCGAATTTATCGCGCGTAGCTGTCATGTTGCCCCCACAGGTTCCGCGCCGTGCTCACTTGACCGCCTCGACCAAGGCCATGCCTTCGCCCCGCCAGTGACCGGCTCCAACAACAACAATCTGGGTCGGAGGCTTCGACATTTCAACCTCCAGCGCCGTGGGATCGTTGGGCGGAAACAACGCACCACGGGAGATCGAAAGCGCGGCAAGCGCCAGTCCGAGCGGAAATTGCGTCTCCATCGTGTGGCCGAACATGGTGCCGGTGGCCCGCACGGCGAAATCCGGATGTTGGCTGAGAAACGCCCGTTCCTCCGATGTGACCGGCTCGGCGCCGGTAGCGCCGGTGATGATGGCGCCGCTGTCTTCAAGTTTGCCAAGCTTCGACCACAGCGTTTCCAGTACTGCCGTCACCTCGCCGGGTTGCTTGCGGCGCGCCAGATCGGCGACGACGTTGGTGAGGCGCGCGTAGGGCTTCGCCCCGCGTGCTTCCGCATGCGCCCTGGATTCGATGACAAGAAAAGCGCCGGCCGAACCGAGCGCAAAGCCGCTGTGCTCGCCGCGGGCCCAAACCGGGGCAAATTTGTCCTTGAGATTGAAATCGCCGAACTCGTAGAGAACCAGGAGATCCTTGCGCTCGCCGTTTTGCGAGCCGCCGACCAACGCGATGTCGCTCTGACCCGCGGCGATACGTGCGAGCGCGATCCGCGCCGCGTCAACGCCGGCAGCTTCCTCGCCCATAAAGGTGCGCGACGATCCGGTCACACCGTGAACGATGGCGATATTGCCGGCGAGCAGGTTCGAGAGCTGGGCGAGAAAAAGCGTCGGCCGCAAATCGTTCATCAGCCGTTCGTTGAGGAAGCCGGGCGCGGAATTGCCCTTTGCCTCGGCCATCAGAATGGCCGAGTCCACCGCGAGATCTCGCTCGCCGCCGCCGGCGGCGACAATCATGTCCATCCGCGCCAGGATTTCCTTGTTGCCCTTGATCCCTGCGGAATCCAGCGCCAGTCCGGCGGCATAGGTACCGATCCGCTGCCAGGCTTCCATCTGACGCTGGTCGCCCTTTTTAGGGATCTGCGTATCAAAATTTACCGGCGCCCAGGGATGAACGATGTATGGCGCGAAGCCTTTCTCGTCGACATTGATGCGGCGCTGATCGAGCGCGTCCCAGTGCACGTCCAGGCCTTCGCCAAGCGAACTGGCCAGACCAATGCCGGTGATCCAGACTTCCGCAGATCCCGAATTCGAAGATTTCGTTTCAGTCATGGCCGATGGCCTGTTGTGGAAAGCCGATACGCTTGGCCATGGTTTCCATGTGTCCGCGCAAATCCGGATTCGGGAAAGGGACGTGGCGGAAGGTGAGTGTCGCGTTGCATCTCAGTTCACCGCCGACGCTGATCTTCGCAGAGGTAATGGCAAAACCCGACCCTTCGTGAACGACGCTGGCGTCAATTTTCAGCAACTCACCGGGAGTGACGAAACCCCGCATCTTGGCTTCCTTGACTGCGCCGAGAAACGGCATGCGCTCGAAATTCATCAGGGCGATCAGTAGCCAACCGGATGTCTGGGCCATGGCCTCGATCAGCAGCACGCCCGGCATCAGCGGATAGCCCGGAAAGTGGCCTTCGAAGATGGTGCTGTGTTGGGGGACCTGCGCGTCGACCGTGATGGTGCGCTCGCCGACATTGAGGTCAGCGATGCGGTCAATCAGATGGAAATATTCGAGTTGCATGATGCGCGGTTACGCGCCTTTGGCCGCGACCAATTCGTCGATGCGCGCGCTGAGGTTTTTCAGGACGAAATACTGTTCGGTGGTGGCCTTGCCGTCGTTGACTTCCTGGGTCCACTTTTCGAGCGGCAGTTTGATCCCGAATGCCTTGTCGATCGCGAACGCGATGTCGAGAAAATCGAGGCTGTCGATTCCCAGATCGTCGATGGCGTGGCTCTCCGGCGTGATCGTGTCGCGCGGTATGTCGCAGGTTTCAGCGATAATCGTAGCGACCTGATCGAATGTAGATGACATCACTAAGCCTTTGATATATTGAAGATAAATTCAGGAACCGCTTGGCAGACGGGTGCAGTGTCCCGGAATGCCCTATCCGCCACCCGGAGTCGAGTGCCCGTATATCGGAGCGCCGCTCCGAGTTCAATGGAGGCGGGTGTCGCCGGCAGGATCGGATCTGGGGAGCGGGAGCCGTCCCGGCCTTGAAAACGCTAGATCGACGGGGTGGTAATGCGCACGCAGTCGCGCCGTCCCATCAGCACGCAATCCTGGGTCCGGCGCAGGTCCGCGATGCTCATGGCGAGCCATATCCCGATAGCCGTCAGGGCGACGGTGAACGCAAAGGCTGCAATGTTTGCCAGCATGCGATGGCGAAAATCGTCGGGTTCGTCGCGGGGCCGCTCATAGCGCGACAGATCATTCGGCTCTTGCTGGGTGTCCTCCTGCCGAGCCTGCACGTCCAGGTCTCTCCGCCAAGCCGGCGTGTGAGTCGAGGCGCGCGGTCGAAATTGGAGCACACGATGCTCTTCTTCCGTCGGTATGGGCCGCTGGGTTTTCACTGCTGCCAGTTCCGGGACAACCTGATCTTAATTAGCACGCTCGCGACGGGTGTCCCAGAAAATGTTGACATGGCACGGATGCGATAACCTATTCCTGAAGGGTGTCATGGAACCTGCCGTAGTCCAATCTGATCCGGCCGTCTTCCGAGGTGCCGAGGATATCCGCGTAGCGCTGTCCAAAACGGATGTCGGAATGATTGTAGGACCTTCTTGCGTGAACTGTTTGCGCTGCAACAACATCATATCCGGACACCACCACGACCAGCGAAACGTCTAATGCATCGAGGTCTTCGGCATTGAGTCCGTAAAGCGGGCTTTCCTCATCGAGGACATGGTAGAGCGTCCAGCTCAACGCCAGCGCGGGGTGTTCATTGCGCATCAGCGGCAGTTCGTAGAACCTCCGAAGCGTCTGGCCTTCCATGCTGACGATGTTCTTGAGCAACCACAACCTGGCGGTGGCATTGCCGATGACGTTGTGACGTTCGTTGGCGAGGCGGAGCATCAAGGTCGGCTTGCCCTCATGGCTTGAAATAACGGGGTGATCGGCGAACAGCAACCGCGCGTTTGGCCGCGAGAACCGGGCGAAGATCAACCCGGTCATCAACGACATCGAAAAGATGCCCGTGAACAGCTCCACCGTTGCGATGAAATGGCCGTAGTGGGTCTGCGGATGCATGTCGCCGTAACCGGCGGTCGAAAGCGTCTCGATGCTGAAATAGAGATAGTCGATGTAAGCGCCGCCGGGCACGTTGGCGATCGGCTGATTTCCGATCCAGTAGAACAATGCGAAAAACGCGTTGAAGGCGATAAACACCAGCGCGGCTCCACTGATGAAAGCCGGCCATGAGGCCGTCATGCAGCGGTGGCTGATGTCGGCCCAAAAACTGAGATGAAGGCCTTCCGTGATGATGATTTCGCGACCGCCAAATCGAACGACCTGCGCCTTCGATGTTCGCTCGCTCCGGCTTTTGGTCATCTTTCCAAATCTCTTGGCTCCGGCGCAAAGGTATTTAATTGCCTGCGCCA
Organism: Bradyrhizobium sp.; assembly: GCA_028290305.1. The sequence continues at coordinate 57,154 of JAQGKC010000144.1, read as the reverse complement.
CCATGCCATAATCGGTCTAACTTCAGGGGGGGTGCCCGTCAGACATGGGGGTTTCAAGTTATGGCGAACACGCGCGAACCGCTCTTGCAGCCGATTCCAATCCTCTCGCTGCGTCCGACCCAGATGACCGTTGGAATGAGAGAGGTCAAGGAAAAGCGCAAGCGCTGGCGAGAACACAAATCAACGAAAAAGCAGGCGGAGCTGCTGGGCAAGCACATGATCCCGGTCGTTCTGGGGCCCGACACGCGCTACTATGTGGTCGATCATCATCATCTGGCGCGCGCGCTTCACGATGAGGGCGTGAAAGATATTCTCGTCACCGTCATCGGCGATCTCAGCATGGTAGAATGGGACGCGTTCTGGGGTGTGATGGATAATAAACGGTGGGTCTATCCATACGACGCCAAGGGCGAACGCCGCCATTTCAAAGACCTTCCGAAATCGGTGACGGCCCTCAAAGACGACCCGTTCCGCAGCCTCGCCGGTGAATTGCGGCGCGTCGGCGGCTTTGCCAAGGACACTACGCCGTTCAGCGAATTCCTGTGGGCCGATTTCCTGCGCCGGAAAATGCCCCGCAAGAGCGTGGACGCCAATTTCGAGAAGGCCATCGAGAAAGCGATTGGCCTGGCCAAGAGCAAGGACGCGATCTATTTGCCCGGCTGGTGCGGACCGGCGTCGGACGATTAGAGCGTTTTCCAGCGAAGTGGATACCGGTTCGCGTGAAGAAAACGCGTCAAAATAAAAACTAGAGCCTCCGTTCCGATTCAATCGGAACGGAGGCTCTAGAGGCGCCTGTCCGAAGCCGGCAGCTTATTTCGGCAAGCGCCCCATCATGTAGAATTCGTCGTTCGGGCGCATGGCGGTGACGTTGGCCATGCGGTTCGACAGTGCGAAGAACGCCGAGATCGCGGCGATGTCCCAAACGTCGTCGTCGGTGAAACCGTGGCTGGCGATATCGGTGAAATCCTGTTCGGAAATCTTGTGCGCTTCGGTGCTGACCTTCATGGCGAAGTCGAGCATGGCACGCTGGCGAGGCGTGATATCCGCCTTGCGGTAGTTGATGGCGATCTGATCGGCGATCTGCGGGTTCTTCGCGCGGATGCGCAGGATCGCGCCATGCGCGATCACGCAATAATGGCATTGATTGGCGCTGCTGGTCGCAACCACGATCATCTCGCGTTCGGCCTTGGTAAGGCCGCCGTCCTTGTCCATCAGGGCATCGTGATAGGCAAAGAACGCGCGAAATTCATCAGGCCGATAGGCCAGCGTCAGGAACACATTCGGAACGAAGCCGGACTTCTCCTGCACCGCGAGGAGGCGGGTGCGGATGTCCTCCGGCAGCTTGTCGATGGCGGGCGTCGGGAAGCGTTTGATGGTTTGCGTCATGGAGAGGTTCCAGCTCACACCGCGTGATGCGGTCGAGCGAGACCATAGTCGATGGCCGCACGCCCGCAAACCACGCCGGCGTGAGGTGTCACGCCGGCTCTAAACCGTCAGCGCAGCGGCTTTTTCAGCAGCGAAAAACGGTCGGGATCGAGACCCAGTGAGGGCTGCAGCATCGGCGCTTCCACCATCGTGCGTGCTGCGGGGCGTTCGTTAATGGTGGGATCGTTGGGAACATCGCGATGCGAGGTGGCTCCGCGCCAACGCTCGAGTACGGCGCTGACGAAATGCATATCGTGGCCGGCGGCGACCGACGGCACTGTCGAAATGGTGGCTTCGCTGCGCGGCAATTGGTGGACCGGCACTTCCTTGAAGCGCAGCCGGGTCGGAAGCGCCACGCCCTCGCCGAAAGCAAGCACTTCGCGGGTGCCGAGCGAGGGGACGAACGACAGCAGGTTTGCCGCGGCGTCCGAGACTGCCGAACGCAACAGCGCCTGGTCGCGCTCGTTGGCGAGGCGCATCGCAAACAGCGTGTTGCACTGGGAAATGATGGTGGCGTCGAGTTCGGCCGGCCGCTGCGTGACGAGGCCGAGATAGACGCCGTATTTGCGGCCTTCCTTGGCGATACGCGAGACCGCCTTGCGGGTCGGTCCGAAGCCGATGTTGCGATCGGCGGAGGCGTAGCGATGGGCCTCTTCGCAGACGAACAACAACGGCGAAACGCCGTCGCTCCACAGGCCGAAATCAAACGCCATCCGGCACAGCACCGACACCACGGAATCGACGACTTCGGCGGGGAAGCCGGCAAGCTGCATGATGGTCATCGGCCTGCCGTTGGCCGGTAGTCGGAACAGATGGCTGATGACTTCCGCCATGGTGTCGCCGCCGACATTGGCGTTATCGAACATGAACGCGTAACGCGGATCGTTGCGCACGGTTTCGATGCGTGAGATCAGCTTGTGATAGATGATGCGCGACGAACGGTTCTCGAGTTTGCCCATGCGCTCGTCGATCAGCGAAATCAGATCGACCAGCCGATAGGGAACCGGCGTGTCGATGGTATAGCCGATCGCCTTTGGATCGATGCGCTTCAACCCGACCCGATCGGCGTTCTGGTACTGCGTATAAATTCCCTTCGCCACCGGAATGACCTCGGCCAGGATGTCGAGTTCCTCGGGCACGCCAGGCCGTCCGGCGAACAGCACATCGACGATCTCCTCGAAATTGAACAGCCAGAACGGCAGCTTCAGATTGCGCGGATTGAGAACAAGCGCGCGATCGCCGAAACAGCGGCCGTACTCGTTATGAACGTCGAGCAGGAAAATCCGCAGGTTCGGTCGTGACTTGAGAATTTCGTTCAACAGCAGCGACACGCCGCTCGACTTGCCGACGCCGGTAGAGCCGAGCACCGCGAAGTGCTTGGAGAGCATCTCCTCGACATCGACATAGGCGATGACGGACGGATCCTGCTGCAGCGTCCCGACATTGATCTGATCCGATCCGGTCGGCGCATAAACCGTGCGCAGTTCCTGATTGGTGATCAGGTCGACAGCATCGCCGATCGTTGGATAGTTGGTGACGCCGCGCTGGAATTTGGGGCGTTCCGGTCCACCGAGGATTTCGCCGAGCAGATCGACCGACGCACTGGCGATGTAGATGTCGGAGGTCGGCAAATCCTCGCAGGAAACTTCCGTGATCATGGCGACGATGGTGGAATTTGCGCAGCGGATGCTGACGAACCGGCCGACGGTGGCCCTTATTGCCGAGAGGCCGAGCTGGCTGGCCGCCACAAGTCCGACGCGGGCGAGGGATCCACGTACCGAAATCACGCGTCCGAAGGATGTCACGGTAGTTAAGCCTGTCATTTTATGAATTCGCGCCGATACGCGTCACTTTAGTTGGACTATGCAGGCCGTGGCTGCACAAACGGTTAAACCGATGAAGCGCCTGCTTCGTAAAATCTGCGACATCTTCGCCAGATTTAGCGTGGTTCGACGCATCCACGGCGTAGTTACTGAATTTTGCCGAAGAATCGGCGCCTTCGGCGGCCGCACGTTATCGCGGGCGGCGGTCGCTGCTTAACGTTTGGTTTACCAACCCCGGAGGCGGGCCATTGGTGCATACCGTTTCGGTTTCATTCCCGAAGATCAGCCCGCCCGACGGCTAGAGTTTCGAAATCAGGCAGCGCTAGAATTTGGCTTTGATTGCCTTGCCCGCTTCAATCTGGGCGTTTGTGTCGAGTCCGATAGGAAGCGACACCGTGAAATAGCCCGCGGTCCCCTCTGGGCGGTTCTGCACGTCGAACCGCACCGAATTCACGAGATGGCTTGCATTGACGCGCGGCTCGCCAAACGGGGTCGTGAGCGAGAACCCGAGATCCCCGCCCAATATCTTCGCAGGCGTTATCCATAGTGTCGTCGGAAGATTGATCCAGCTCTGCGCGGAGACGTTTGCGACCAGCAGGCCTCCCGTCGGGAATGTACGTCCGCCGCCGATCTTCCCACTGTAGAAATATGTGTCATCCTGAAAGTAGACGCTGGGCGGTGGTGTGATGCCAGCACCGACCCCACGTGAACCCAGCAAATAATCGCCAACGCCGCTTTCGGCGGCTTTCGCCGGGCCTCGATGCGCAAACAATAGCGCGCCGACAACGAAAGCTATCGCGCAACTATGTCGCATCGCGTCGAGCTCCACTGAAGAAGTACGAACGACCGCAAATCAGAATCGCACGAGTCTGTGCGCAATCTCGACGCGATGACAATTGAATTCACAGTGCGACCAATGCGCGCGCGTCAAAACACGCACGGGCAATCGTCGTCGGCGCATCCAAAAATATTTTTAGCTAAACTGTCCGACAAAACCGCGCGCGTGTGATGGAAATGATTGATGAATCCGCAGCATCATTCACCGACCGGGTAAGAATAACCTCCGTGTTAAGCACGACTCGTTCATCGCGCTGCCCTGAAATCCGCTTGGATTTTCGATCAATCTTGGGTTGACGCGCTGAATTGACTGAATGAGTCTGTTCGAAGACGGGGGATCAATTAGGGAAGAGGTGCTGACCGATATCATCGCCGCACGGATCAACGAAGCGGCGTCAAACATGAAAGGGCTTGGACATGCAATCGGCAATGATGAGTCTTGTTCTCGTCGCGGGCTACTGCTGGTACTACACCGATCCAGGCCGAACGCAGGGGTTCTGGGACGTCTGTCCGCAGTAGCCCACGCCTGGAGTTGGCGTCATGATGATGCTGCGTACCGACATCGAACGAAGCGATCGGCCATCGGAAGATAGCCGGACCAGCGACATGGTTTGGATTCCCGGCGGAACGTTCCGCATGGGCTCCGACCATCATTACCCCGAAGAGGCGCCGGTTCATCGCGTGACGGTCGATGGCTTCTGGATCGACCGCACGCCGGTTACGAACCGCCGGTTCAAGCAGTTCGTCAAGGCGACCGGTCACGTCACGACGGCGGAAATCCTGCCAGATCCGAAAGACTACCCCGGCGCATTGTCGCACATGCTCTACGCCGGCTCTCTTGTGTTCGTGCGGCCACCATCCACCTTCGATCTGCACGACTGGAGCCAGTGGTGGTCGTTCATGAAGGCTGCGGACTGGCGCCATCCGTACGGTCCCAAGAGCAACATCAATACATCGGACGATCATCCGGTGGTGCACGTCTCCTTTTCCGATGCACTCGCCTATGCGCGGTGGGCGGGGAAGGATATTCCGACCGAAGCCGAATGGGAATTCGCGGCGCGCGGAGGTCTCGATGGGGCCGAGTTCGCTTGGGGCGACGAATTCACGCCCGGCGGCGTGCACATGGCCAATACGTGGCAGGGCAATTTTCACAAAATCTCAATCAGGACGGATATGCGCGCACGTCGCCGGTGAGCGCCTTCGCGCCGAACGGCTACGACCTCCACGACATGATCGGCAATGTCTGGGAGTGGACGGCGGACTGGTATGCGCCGAAGCACGAGGCTGATGCGCCGAAGGCGTGCTGCATTCCCGAAAACCCTCGCGGCGGGCGCGAGGAAGGCAGCTACGATCCTGGGCTGCCGAACATCAGAATTCCGCGGAAAGTACTGAAGGGCGGGTCGCATCTCTGTGCGCCGAATTACTGCCGTCGCTACCGGCCGGCCGCGCGGCACGCCGAGGCCGTCGACACTTCGACCAGCCATGTCGGATTCCGCTGCGTAAGGAGGACACCGGCCGCGGAATAGTTGTCAGTCCTCGTAGTGAAGAAGGAGCCCAAAATGCCCGGCGACACTAAGGATAAAGGACAGGCCGAAGAAACCACAAAGCAACTGCACAATGGCAGACTAAGCCGCCGTAACATCCTGCTGGCGGGAACCTCTCTTGCAGCGGCGACCGCTATCAGTACCGTCGATCGCAGCCAGGTCGCACAGGCACAGCAGGCGCCGCAGGTTGCAGCCCCGTCAGGTCGCAAACCCAACATCGTCGTTATCTGGGGTGACGATATCGGCGTCGCGAACATCAGCGCCTATTCCAACGGCCTGATGGGCTACGAGACACCGAACATCGATCGCATCGGCCGCGAAGGCATCAAGTTCCTCCACTATTATGGCGAGCAGTCGTGCACCGCCGGCCGCGCGGCGTTCCTCACCGGTCAGCACGGCATCCGCTCGGGCCTCACCAAAGTCGGCTTCCCCGGCGCTCCGATGGGCATGAGCCAGTTGGATCCCTCGATCGGCGGCCTGCTCAAGAACCTTGGCTATGGCACGGGACAGTTCGGCAAGAACCACGTCGGCGATCGCAACGAATCGCTGCCGACCGTGAATGGCTTCGACGAGTTCTTCGGCAACCTCTACCATCTCAACGCCGAGGAGGAGCCGGAATTACCGGACTATCCAAAGGACCCGGGGTACCGAGCTAAATTTGGTCCACGCGGCGTCTTGAAGTGCAAGGCGACCGATCGCGACGATTCGACGGTCGACCCGCGCTTCGGCAAGATCGGCAAGCAGACCATTGAGGACACCGGGGCGCTCACCAAGAAACGGATGGAAACCATCGACGACGAGACGTCAAGCGCTGCCATCGACTTCATGAAGCGGCAACAAACGGCGGGCAAGCCCTTCTTCTGCTGGTTCAATGCGACGCGCATGCACCTGCGCACGCACGTCCGTACCGACCATCGTGGCCGTTACACTCACGGTGACAGCGAGTACGTCGACGGCATGCTGGAACACGACGACACCATCGGCGCCTTGCTCAAGGCCCTGGACGATATGGGCATCGCGAATGACACCATCGTCGTCTACTCCAGTGACAATGGGCCGCATATGAACTCTTGGCCGGACGGCGCCATGACCTGGTTCCGCTCCGAGAAGAACACCAATTGGGAAGGCGCCTTCCGGGTGCCATGTCTGATGCGCTGGCCGGCCGCAATCAAGCCCGGTACGGTCACCAACGAGATCATGAGTCACAACGACTGGATCCCGACGCTCTGTGCGATCGCCGGCGAGCCGGACATCGTCAACAAGCTCAAGTCTGGCTACACCGCCAACGGGATCAGCTACAAGGTCCATCTCGACGGTTACGACCAGTCCGCGTTCCTGCGCAACGTGAGCGGCACCGCTGCGAATAACAACGGGACGAAGAGCGCCCGCGACAAGTTCTTCTACTCCGACGACGACGGTTTGCTCGTCGGCTACCGGCAGGGCGACTACAAGTACGTCTTCTCGGAGCAGCGCAAGGAAGGCACCATGGGCCTTTGGGCCGAGCCCTTCACGACACTCCGCCTGCAGAAGATATTCAACCTGATGCAGGACCCGTTCGAGCGAGCCGATATCACGTCCAACACCTTCTGGGACTGGAATCTGAACCACGTCGGGCAGGTCTACGGCGCGATGGACGAAGTTTTCCAGTTCGTGGCGACATTCAAGGACTTCCCGCCACGCTCGTTCCCGCCGAGCTTCAACCCCGCAAACATCATGGAAAGCACCATGGACACCATCAAGCAGAAGAAGGCGTTGACGGAGGGATTGGATCTCGATCGGATTCGCGGTGGCTTGAACAGGATGATCGAGCAGCAAATCCAGCAGCGCGGCGTTAAATAGCGGGCGTCGCGTACATACCGGTCCGTCCGTGGCGGGCCGGTGTGACTCCGTTCGGCTGGCTCGTCGACGACACGAAGCAGGACTGATTGGAAAGCGATCTTCCCGTTTGAGAAGGAGTGGTAAGATGTCAAAGTCGCTCATTATCGCAGCGCTCGCCATCGCGGCCTCGGCGGCGACTCCACATGCGTCTTTTGCGCAGACGTTGACACCTGACCAACTCGCCGAGCGTACCATCGAGCGCCGCACCGTCGAGGCTGTGAACTGGGGCATGTCGGCGGTCAACTATGACCTGATGCTGCAGGAGATGCTCAACAAGACCGGCGGCAAGGTCAATCAAGTCGTCTACTGGTCGCGTCCGCTCGGCTGGCATAACCAGACCCTGACGCCCAATCCGGATGCGATCTACTTCATGGCGTTCTTCAACACCAGGGAGGGACCGATTGTGGTGGAGGTGCCGCCTGCGGATGGCGGGTCGCTCAACGCCAATTTTGTCGATGTCTGGCAAATCCCGCTCGAGGATGCGGGCCTGTATGGAATCGACAAGGGCGCGGGTGTCAAATTCCTGATCCTGCCGCCCGGTTACAGCGACGCCGTTCCCGCGGGCTACACCGCGCTTCGGCCAGCGACGTACGGCAGCTACGAGCTGCTGCGTTCGAACCTCGCGAGCCATAGCAGCGCCGATGTCTCCAAATCGGTCGCCTATGGCAAGCGAACCAAGGTCTATCCTCTGTCGCAGGCCGCCAATCCGCCGGCGACGACATTCACCGATGCCGCGGACGTGGTGTTTGACTCCACCATCCGCTACGATGCGAGCTTCTTTACCTCGCTCGACCGCATCGTTCAGAGCGAGCCGTGGCTGCCGCGCGACCGCGCGATGATCGATCCGCTGCGGTCGATCGGGATCGAGAAGGGCAAGCCTTTCAATCCGGACGCCAAGACCAGGGCCGCGCTCGAGACCGGGGTGCACGAGGCGCAGGCTTGGCTCGAAGCCAAATACGACGCTGGCCTGCCACCTTTCTACGAGGGCAGCAGGTGGACGGTGCCGGCTCTGCCTGAGCTCCTTGCCGCCGTGCAGAAGGACTTCAACGACCCCGACAAATATCCGGTGGATGCCCGCGGGCTCACCTACTCATTCGCCTATATCGGCATCAAGCGCTTGGGCGCCGGCCAGTTTTATCTGATCAGCATCAAGGACAAGGACGGCAACGCGTTCGACGGCGACAAGAGCTATCGCCTGACGGTGTCGCAGAACCCGCCGGTCGAGCAATACTGGTCAGCGACGGTCTACGACCGCGCGAGCCATGCTCTGGTCCGCGACTTGCCGCGCGCCAGCCGGTCTTCGCAAATTCTGGAGATGCAGAAGAACGCCGACGGTTCGGTGGATGTCTACTTCGGCCCGCAGGCTCCAGTGGGCAAGGATTCAAACTGGGTGCCGACGAAGCCCGGCGGCAAGTTCGAAGTCATGTTCCGCGCCTACGCACCGACCAAGGCGTTCTTCGACAAGTCGTGGAGGCTGCCGGACATCGAGAAGATGAACTAAAGGAGTAAACATGAAAGCGAAGCTCCTGATCGGTGTGGCCTTCGCGACGCTTGCGGCGGTCAGCCTTATTCAATCGCCGTCTTCCGGCCAGCCAGCGGCGGGCAACGCCATTCCTGTCACCACCGATAACTTCATCCGCGCCGAGTCCGATTTGTATTTTGGCGGAATACAAAAAGACAGCGGCGGGATCGGAAAGTTTCTGCACCGGCGCGAACCGGCGCGGATCGAGAATCAAACGGTGATCCGCCTCAACCGCGACACGCTTTATTCTTCGGCGGTGTTCGATCTCGATGCTGGGCCAGTCACCATTGCACTGCCCGACGCCGGCAAGCGCTTTATGTCGATGCAGGTCATCAATGAGGATCACTACGTACCGGAAGTCGTCTACGGCAAAGGCGACTATATCCTGACAAAGGATAAGGTCGGCACCCGCTATGTCGCCGTCGCGATCCGAACGTTGGTCGATCCGGCCGATCCGAAGGATATCGAGGAAGTCCATGCGCTGCAGGACGCGATCAAGGTCTCCCAAAAGGATATCGGCAGCTTTGACGCGCCTAAATGGGATCAGGCAAGCCAGAAGAAGGTCCGCGACGCGCTTATCGTGCTCGCTTCCACGATCGCCGACTTCAAGAAAGCGTTCGGCACCAGGGAGCAGGTCGATCCGATTCGGCACCTGATCGGTACCGCGGCAGCCTGGGGCGGCAATCCCGACAAGGACGCGACCTATCTCAACGTCACGCCGGCCGAGAACGACAGCGATACGATCTACAAGCTTAACGTCAAGGACGTGCCCGTCGATGCGTTCTGGTCTGTCAGTGTCTACAACGCCGACGGCTATTACGAGAAGAATGCCTACGACGCCTACACGCTCAACAACCTCACGGCGAAGAAGAGCGGCGACGGCTCCATTGCGATCCAGTTCGGCGGCTGCGATGGCAAGATACCTAACTGTCTTCCGATCACAAAGGGCTGGAACTACACCGTGCGACTCTACCGCCCGCGCCCCGAAATCTTGAACGGAACATGGAAATTCCCGAAGCCGCAGCCGGCCGGTTGAGGGATCGATCATATCTGGTCTCGATATCTTCGCCTGGATCGTCCTTCTCATTCTGACCGCCAGCGCGATCGGGGTGTTTTGCATCGCCGGGCTGGCTGCCGGGGCACATCGCGAAAACACGAGGCCACCCCCAGGCGCAGGCGGTAACCGTCGCTGGCTGGATCACGCTGAACTGCGGCTTCGCGCTTTGGCCGGTCGCGCTGATCTGGGCTTATGTCGACGTGCCTGCGCCGCGAAAGCTGGAGTAGCCGTGATGGGAGCCGCGATCTTCAACACCTATCTGGTGCTGCTTTTCCTGCTGGTCAGGTTTCACATCGTCCGCTTCAACCTGTTCTGGAAGCTATCGCCGTTCATCGTGCTGGTACTGCTGCTGTTCGGGTTGCTGGTTCCGATGGGATGGGGCGCGCCGCAGGGATCGGCGCTGGTGGTGCGCAACTCGGTGGCGATCGTGCCCAGTGTCGCAGGCGAGGTGACCGACGTCCCCGTTGAAGCCAACAAGCAGCTCAGGGCGGGCGATGTGTTATTCACTATCGACCCGGTACCTTATCAGGCGCAGGTCGCGGCGATCGAGGCGCAGTTAAAACTTTCCGATATGCGCCTTTCACAGATGACGCAATTGTTCGAACGCGATTCAGGCCGCGCCTTCGACGTGCAGCAGCGGCAATCCGAAGTCGACCATCTCAAGGCGCAGTTCGAGAGCGCGAAGTGGAATCTGGACAAGACAGTGGTGCAGGCGCCGGCCGATGGCTACGTGACGAACGTCGCGCTGCGCAAAGGAGCGCGTGTGGCCAATCTGCCGCTGGCGCCGGTCATGGCTTTCATCGACACGTCCGACACCATCATTGGCGTCGAAATCGCGCAGATCGATGCCAGATATATCGAGCCTGGCCAACCCGCCGAAGCGACGTTCAAGTTCATGCCTGGAAAGGTCTACAGCGGCGAGGTCGAGAGCATCCTGCAGGCGATTGCGATCGGCCAGGTGCAGACGTCGGGACTGGCCGTGACACCCAAAAGCGTTGCTACGGCGCCGTTCGTCGTTCGTATCCGGCTCGACGATACCGATATTGCCCGGCAATTGCCGGCCGGCAGCACCGGCGACGCTGCGATCTACACCGCTCACGTCAGGCTGACGCATATCATCCGCAAGGTGCTGCTGCGCCAGGTTGCGATCACCAACTACGTCAATCCGTTCTAATCGAAACATGATGGCTGAGATATGAAGCCCATTCATCGGACAATTTCAGCAAGGAGCGGCGCTTTTCAGTTCGGGTTCAAGACATCGATTATCACGCTGTTCGTCGCCATCGTTCTCGTCATCGGTTTGACGCTCGTCTACCTCAGCTTTTCGCGGATTACCGCGGTCACGGACTCGGCCGCCAGCAAGTTCATCGATGAGGTTGCCGAACTGTCGGCCGATCGGATCGGTTCGCAGTTGGGCAGGGGTGGCGTGGTGGCCGGTGACCTGTTGCTGGGCGTGACGGAAGAGCTGTTGAAAAGGGAGCGGCTGACACCCTCTGGCGTGGCGTTTCTGTTTGACGACGACGATCGCATTCTGGCCCATCCGCAGATGTCGGAATTGCTTGGACGAGAGGTGTCGGGTCTGGGTAGTGGCAGTATACCCCACCTTCGCGAAACGGATATGGCAGGCGTTCTCAAGGCGATCCGCGACTGGCGCAACAGCGGAGTTTCGGAACAGTTTTTTCTCGATCCGGCAGGACGGCGATATGCCGCGGCCTTCCAGACCATACCTCATTCAGGCCCGGCTAATCTTCGTGTGGCGATTGTAGCACCGGTCGACGAGTTCTTTGCCAATATCCTTTCCGAGCGTGGGCGGCTGTTCGCCGCCACGATAGGATTCGTCGCAGCCATGGTTCCGATCGTCTTCTTCATCGGTTCGCTGCTGTCCAAATCGCTCCGGGCGCTGGCTGAGGAAACCGACCGAATTCAGCGGTTCGAACCTTCTACCGCACCCCCGGTGCATTCGATCATCCGCGAAATAGATGAACTCGGCCGATCGGTCTCGACCATGCGCGCGGTTACGCAGACTTTCTCGCGGTTTGTACCGCGGCGGCTGGTCGAAAAGTTGATCGAGACCGGAACGCCGCTGCAACTTGGCGGGGCGCGGAGGGAAGTCACGCTGTTCTTTTCCGACGTTGTGAACTTCACAGAAATTACAGAGAAAGCCGACCCGGCGAAGGTCATGCAATATACCTCCCGTTACTTCGCCGCCATGTCGCAGGAGATCATGAGTCATTCCGGCACGGTCGACAAATTTATCGGCGACGCCATCATGGCGATATGGAACGCGCCGGCCGATGATGCCGATCATGCCGCCAACGCTTGTGCTGCCGCGCTTGCCTTCCAGCGTGCCAACCATCGCCTGAATGTCGAGTTCGGTCGGGAGGGATGGCCCGCTTACCGGACGCGATGCGGTCTTCATACCGGGGAGGCCGTCGTCGGCAACATCGGGTCTGAGGATCGCATGAACTATACTGCGCTCGGCGCCACCGTGAATTTGGCGGCACGCCTGGAAGGACTCAACAAGAATTACGGAACCTCAATCCTCGTTAGCTCTGCCTTGCAGCAGCGCGTAGCCTCCAGATTTCTTTTTCGCAGCGTCGACCGCATAAGTCCGAAAGGTTTTGCCGAGGCATTCGAGATTTATGAACTAAAATGCGCGCACGAGAATGACGATGCAGAAAATTCGAACCTTTGCCGGGAGTGGGAACTCGTCTATGCAGCGCTTCGCAACGGGCCATTAGCGGTAGCGGAAACCGAACTGGCGGCCTTTCTGGCGAAATACCCGGAGGATGGAGTTGCTCGCTATCATCAACAGTGTCGGGCTCCCATATCCGTCGTTACTCCCAGTTCAGCGCCCCGCCGTTTTGATATTCGATAACCCGGGTCTCGAAGAAGTTCTTCTCCTTCTTCAGGTCCATCGCCTCCGACATCCACGGGAACGGGTTTTCGGTTTCGTCGAACACGGGCGAGAGCCCGAGCTGCGCGCAGCGGCGGTTGGCGATGAAGTGCATGTAGGTTTCGCACAGCGCGGCGTTCAGGCCGAGGAAGCCGCGCGGCATGGTGTCTCTGCCATAGGCCGCTTCGAGTTCAGCGGCGGCACGGATCATGGCGCGGACCTCTTCCTGGAAGGCTTTGGTCCAGAGATGCGGGTTCTCGATCTTGATCTGATTGATGACGTCGATGCCGAAGTTCAGATGGATCGATTCGTCGCGCAGGATGTATTGATATTGTTCGGCGATGCCGACCATCTTGTTGCGGCGGCCGAGCGACAGGATCTGCGCAAAACCAGTGTAGAACCACATGCCTTCGAAGATGACATAAAAGGCGACGAGGTCGCGCAGGAAGGCTTGATCGGTTTCGGGCGTGCCCGTCTTGAAATCGGGATCGTCGAGGTGCTGGGTGTGCTTCAGCGCCCAGGCCGCTTTGTCGGTGATAGACGGCACCTCCCGGTACATGTTGAACAACTCGCCCTCATCGAGACCAAGGCTTTCGACGATGTACTGGAAAGTGTGGGTGTGAACCGCCTCCTCGAAGGACTGCCGCAGCAGATACTGCCGGCATTCCGGGTTGGTGAGATGGCGATAAATCGCCAGCACGATGTTGTTGGCGACCAGGCTCTCGGACGCCGCGAAGAATCCGAGGTTGCGCTTGATGGCGCGGCGTTCGTCTTCGGTGAGGCCGTCGCGTGATTTCCACAGTGCAATGTCGGCTTGCATCGAGACTTCCGTCGGCATCCAGTGATTGTTGCAGCCGGCGAGATATTTCTCCCATGCCCATTTATATTTCAGCGGCAATAGTTGATTGACGTCGGCGCGACAGTTGATCATCCGCTTGTCATCGACGGACACTCTTCCGCCGCTGCGATCGATGGTGCCGAGGCCGGTTTGATCGGCTGCCATGGCATCCGGCTTCAGGACGAACGGCAGCGGCGCGGGGACGGTGGCAGAGGTATCGGACCAGTCAAGCATCGTTATCGGTTCCTGGGTTTGGGCTGCTTACTGGCAGGCTTCGCATTCGGGATTATCGATGGAACATGCAACGGCGCTGGAGAGGTCCGGTGCGGAGGTGCTTTGCGGGACGAGAATCGGCGCATTCGCCGGCATCACCGTCATCGACGAGACGCTGTTAAGTTTGCCGTCGGTGCCTTTCAGCGTGGATTTTTCGACATGGGTCGCGCTGCGCGAGCGCAGATAATAGGTCGTCTTCAGGCCACGCGACCATGCCAGCCGGTAAAGCGTATCGAGCTTCTTGCCGGAGGGATTGGCGATATAGAGATTGAGCGATTGCGACTGGTCGATCCATTTCTGCCGCCGTGCGGCGGCTTCGATCAGCCAGGCGCTGTCGATCTCGAAGGCCGTCGCATAGAGCGCCTTGAGATCGTCGGGGATGCGATCGATCGCGCCGACGCTGCCGTCGAAATATTTCAGGTCATTGACCATCACCTCGTCCCATAGCCCGCGTGCCTTGAGGTCGCGGACGAGGTATTCGTTCACCACGGTAAAATCGCCCGACATGTTGGATTTGACATAGAGGTTCTGGTAGGCGGGCTCGATCGATTGCGCGGCGCCGCAGATGTTCGAGATGGTCGCGGTCGGCGCGATCGCCATGACGTTCGAGTTGCGCATGCCCGTTGTCTTGACCCGGTCGCGCAGGCTCGCCCAGTCGAGCGTTGTCGAGCGATCCATTTCGATGCCACCGCGGGCTTCCGCCAATAGCTCGATGGAATCGATCGGCAGAATGCCCTGGCTCCAGAGCGAGCCGTTGAAGGAGGGATATCGCCCTCGCTCCGCCGCCAGATCGACCGACGCCGAGATGGCGTGGAATGCGATTGCCTCCATGCTGGCGTCGGCGAACGCGACGGCGGCGTCCGACGCCATTGCGACCCGCAGCGCCTGCAGGGCGTCCTGCCCATCAGGCCGAGCCCCACCGGGCGATGCCTCAGGTTCGAGCGCCGCGCTTCGGGGATGGTGTAGAAATTGATGTCGATGACGTTGTCGAGCATCCGCATCGCCGTGGTCACGGTACGCTTTAGCCTGATGTCGTTCAGCTTGCCGTCCTCGATGTGGTTGAGAAGATTCACCGAACCAAGATTGCAAACGGCGACCTCGTCGTCTGAGGTGTTGAGCGTGATCTCCGTGCACAGGTTGGACGAGTGGATGACGCCTGTATGTTGCTGCGGGGAGCGCAGGTTGCAGGGGTCCTTGAACGTGATCCAGGGATGGCCGGTTTCGAACAGCATGGTCAGCATTTTGCGCCACAGGTCCGTCGCGCGGACCTGCTTGAACACATGGATTTCGCCTCGCGCGGCCTTTGCCTCATAGAAAGTGTAGCGTTCGGCGAACGCCTTGCCGTAGAGGTCGTGCAGATCTGGCGTTTCATCCGGCGAAAACAGCGTCCATTCGCCGTCAGCCTCGACACGCTGCATGAACAGGTCCGGCACCCAGTTCGCGGTGTTCATGTCGTGGGTGCGGCGGCGATCGTCGCCGGTGTTCTTGCGAAGGTCGAGAAATTCCTCGATGTCGATATGCCATGTCTCGAGATAGGCGCAGACCGCGCCCTTGCGTTTGCCGCCCTGGTTGACGGCAATCGCGGTATCGTTGGCCACTTTCAGGAACGGCACCACGCCCTGGCTCTCGCCATTGGTGCCCTTGATATGCGCGCCTAAGCCGCGCACGCGGGTCCAGTCATTGCCGAGACCGCCCGAATATTTCGCCAGCAGCGCGTTGTCCTTCACCGATTTGAAGATGCCGTCGAGATCGTCGGCGACGGTGGTCAGGAAGCAGGACGAGAGCTGCGGCCGCAGCGTGCCCGAATTGAACAATGTCGGTGTCGAGGCCATGAAGTCGAACGACGACAACAGATCGTAGAACTCGATGGCGCGGGCTTCGCGGTCGATCTCGCGCACCGCGAGCCCCATCGCGACCCGCATGAAGAACGCCTGCGGCAGCTCGATGCGATTGCCGTTGGCGTGAAGAAAGTAGCGGTCATAGAGCGTCTGCAGGCCGAGAAACTGAAATGAAAGATCGCGTTCCGGCCTCAACGCGGCGGCGAGTTTCTTCAGGTCGTAGCGGGCAAGGTCCGGATCGAGCAATTCGGCCTTGATACCGGTTTTGATATAGGCCGGAAAGTAATCGGCATAGCGCGTCGCCATATCGGCTTGCGAAGCATTAATCGGCGCGCCCTGCACAAACGACAGCACCTCGGTTCGCAACTTGTCGAGCAGGAGACGTGCGCTGACATAGGCGTAGTTCGGCTCCTGCTCCACGAACGTGCGCGCCGCCATGATGCCGGCGAGCGCCAATTCGTCCTGGCTGATGCCGTCGTAAAGATTGCGGTGGGTTTCCGCGAGAACCGGCGCCGCATCGACGCCGTCGAGCTCGGCACACGCCTCCTGGACGATCAGCGTCAGACGATCGGCGTGAAGCGGGACGCGCGTTCCATTGGCAAGTGTAACATGCAGCAGTGGTCCTGCCGACGGCTTCGGTGCTTTGGCGGCTTCCGTCTCGGCGCGCTGTTTTGTCCGTTCCTCGCGGTACAGCACATAGGCGCGGGCGACCTTGTGATGTTCGCTGCGCATCAGCGCCAATTCGACCTGGTCCTGCACGTCCTCGATATGGAATGTCCGGCCTTCGCCCATCCGGCGGGTGAGGGCACCGACGACCTCCACGGTGAGCTTCTCGACGGCTTCGTGCACACGGCGCGAGGCAGCCGCGGTGTGCCCCTCCACGGCGAGGAACGCCTTCGTCATCGCGACCGATATTTTTCCGGCGTCGAACGGCGACACCGTTCCATTGCGGCGAATGATCTGCATTCCAGGCTCGGTCGCCGGCGCAGTGAGGGATTCGGGGCGCAACTGGATAAAAGGTGCGGCCTTGGCCGCTTCGCGATTGGGAGACAGTGACATCGGCAGACCCCGTGTGGTGTTTGGTTGCAGTTCGGGGCTGGGTGTCTTGAGGGACGCTGCAGGGTGCGCCGACGGCAAAGGTCGGCACGACTAGCAAGCGACCGCCGGATACCCCGCCCGTGGACGTTCTGGTGTCACGGCAGGTCTCCTGGCTCGCAGGTCGTTGCCGCTCCCGGTCTTCCCAATGCAAAGGCATCAGTGACGTAAAATCGGGAGCAGCTCGCTGCTTACAGTTGCGGGGGCAGCGTCGGACTCTCGCGCAGACGCGCGATACACCGGCTTCCCTCTTAGCCACCAAATCTTGCGATCCAGCGGAACCGTGACCTCTATATGTGGTATTATTCGTCGATAAGTGTCAATGCGTGGTTAAAGCCCATACTCAAATATTTTGGATGGAGGATCCGAGTTTCGATGGCGACCAGCGGATCCATCGACAGATGAACCCGATTCTGTCCGCGCGTGAAAGAGGCTCGGCCGGCTTTTAGGGCGCGGTGGCATAGGGCGCGAAATGCGATCGCGATTCGTCGACCTTAAGGACATGACCGATCGGCGGGAACGCGCGTTGCGGGCAACCAGTACGTTCACAGACCTTGCAGCCCATGCCAATCGGCGTCGCCAGGGTCGTATCGATCTTGATGCCTTGCGAGTAGACGACGCGCTCCGCGTAACGAATGTCGCAGCCAAGCGCCACCGCAAACGTTTTGGCAGGTGCGCCGTATCCGCCGCGGCCGTGCGAAACCGTCCGGGCAATCCAGAGGTAGGTTCGCTCATCGGGCATCCGCGCCAGTTGCGTGAGGATTTGTCCGGGATGCGCGAACGCCTCGTAGACGTTCCAGAGCGGGCAGGTGCCACCAACCCGGGAGAAATGGAAATCCGTTGCCGACTGGCGCTTCGATATGTTGCCAGCCCGGTCGACGCGGATGAAAAAGAACGGCACGCCGCGCGCGCCATGACGTTGCAGGGTGCTCAAGCGGTGGCAGATCGTCTCAAAGCCGACGCCAAACCGATTACCGAGCAATTCGATATCATACCGGCAGCGCTCTGACTCGGCGAGGAAGATGGAATAAGGCATGATCAGCGCGCCGGCAAAATAGTTCGCCAGCCCGATCCGCGCGAGTCCGCGCGATTCATCGCTGGTGAATTTCGCCTTGCCGACGATTCCGCGTATCGCCTCATCCAGCTCCAGAATCGCGATCTGGGTCGCCAGTTGAAAGGCTTGCTGGCCCGGCTGCAGGCTCGGCGACAGACGAAGCGTTCGCGCTTCACTGTCGTATTGGCGTTGGGTGCCTGAACTCAACTCGTCGATGGCATCGGTCAGCACTTTCACGCCGTGCCGGCTTTCAAGGTACGACGCCAGCGCTGGCGCCATCCGGCCGACGGGAAACGCCATTCGATCGGCGATCGCTTCCGCCGCTTCGTCGAGTTCGGCGATGTGGTTATGCTGGAGATAGAAGAAGTCGCGAACCTCCTCGAACGGTGTCGATGGCAGGATGGCCGCTGCCGCCTGCCGGTCCTCGCCAAGCCGCGCCGATATCGCCGCATATTGTTCGGCGGCATGACGGTATTTTTGATGGAGGCTGACCAGCGCGCGGCCGACCGCGGGCATGTTCAATGCGAGTTCGCGCAGTTCAGCCGTTGCGATGGATTCGCCCAGGGCCGGATCGGCCAGTGCCTCGCGAAGGTCTGAAATCAAACGCGCTTCATCATCCTCGGCGAACGATTGCACATCGAGGCCGAACACCGAATTGAGCGCCAGCAGCACCGGCAGCGTGAGGGGGCGCTGATTGTTTTCGAGTTGATTGAGATAGCTCAGGGAGATGCCGAGTTTGCCGGCGAGCGCCGCTTGCGTGAGGCGTTGCTCTTCCCGCAGCCTTTTAAGGCGTACGCCCATGAAGGTCTTTTTCATCTCGCCTCCTTTGCAAACTTTGCAATTATTGGTGTGTTTCTTCGCAGAACTTCGCTTTTTCAGCCATTTCTGTCGCTCGCCTTTGCGGATATTGCGAAGCAACGGGCGGAAGCACAAGCCGCCGGAGCAAGAAAAACGCAATTGGTCGTGACAGCGATCAGACCGGTGGGAAACTCCGGAGGTCTTGCGCATGAAAGGGGAAACGACGCCTTGAAGCAGCACAGCGTACGAACCTTCAAATCCGCCGATCATCTTGCTCGCGCCGACCAACTGGCCTGGAAAATAGCCGAAGTGGCCGCCGATCCCGTGACGGTCGAGGGCGATGTCGCCGACATGATCGGCAACCGCATCATCGACAACGCCGCGGTTGCTGCAGCCTCGTTTGCGCGGCGTCCTGTCGCGAGCGCGCGGTCACAGGCCCAAGCCCATCCGTTTCAACCGGGTGCGACAGTGTTCGGATTAAACCGGACGCAGCGCGTTTCATTGGAATGGGCGGCCTGGGCTAATGGCGTTGCTGTCCGCGAACTGGATTTCCACGACACTTTTCTCGCGGCGGACTATTCGCATCCCGGCGACAATATTCCGCCGCTGCTCGCGGTCGGCCAGCACTGCGGAATGTCGGGTCCCGATCTCGTCCGCGGCTTGGCCGCGGCTTACGAAATCCAGATCGATCTCGTGAAAGGCATTTGTCTTCACGAGCACAAGATCGATCACATCGCGCATCTCGGCCCCTCGGCTGCGGCCGGCATCGGCGCGCTGCTTGGATTGCCGGTCGAGACGATCTATCAGGCCGTGCAGCAGGCGCTTCACGTCACCACCACAACGCGGCAGTCGCGCAAGGGCGAAATCTCAAGCTGGAAAGCCTATGCGCCGGCTTTTGCAGGCAAGATGGCGATCGAATCCGTCGACCGGGTGATGCGCGGCGAGGGCGCGCCATCGCCGGCCTACGAAGGCGAAGACGGTTTTATCGCTTGGCTGCTCGGCGGACCGAAGGCGGAATATAGTGTGCCGCTGCCTGAAAGAGGCGAACCCAAGCGCGCCATTCTCGATACTTACACCAAGGAACACTCGGCCGAATATCAGAGCCAGGCCCTGATCGACCTCGCACGCAGGCTGGGGCCGAAAATCGGCGACCTATCGAAGATCGAAAACATCGTTATTCACACCAGTCACCACACCCATTGTGTGATTGGCACCGGTGCCAACGATCCGCAGAAGATGGACCCGAAGGCGAGCCGGGAAACGCTCGACCATTCCATCATGTATATCTTCGCTGTCGCGCTTGAGGATGGCGGCTGGCATCACGAACGTTCCTATGCGCCTGAGCGCGCAGGCCGCGAAAAGACCGCCGCGCTGTGGCGCAAGATCAGCACGGTCGAGGATCCCGAATGGACCCTCCGCTATCACAGCCACAACCCTGCCGAAAAAGCGTTTGGCGGCCGCGTGGTCGTGACGCTGAAGGGCGGCTCGGTGATCTCGGATGAGATCGCGGTCGCCGACGCCCATCCGCTCGGCGCCCGCCCGTTCAATCGGCCGGATTACATCCGAAAATTCCGTAGCCTTGCGGAAGGCGTGATCGACCCTGTTGAACAGGATCGTTTCATCGCGGCGGTCGAACGGTTGACCTCGTTGAAGCCGGGCGAGCTGAACGATCTCACCTTCACGGTCGATCCAAAGCTGCTTGGAGAGAATTCCGCGCACGGCATTTTCGATTGGGGCAGCGCTGCACCCGCCCAGGTCTGGCGCTCGGCCGGTAATCGGTGAAGGGAGATCGACATGACCGACATAAAACCCGCGCCCAAGAAATCGGTGGCACTTTCCGGCGTGATCGCCGGCAACACGGCGCTGTGCACGGTCGGTCGAACCGGCAACGACCTGCATTATCGCGGCTATGACATTCTCGATATTGCCGAAACCTGCGAGTTCGAGGAGATCGCGCATCTTCTCGTCCACGGCTGCCTGCCGACTTCGTCGGAGCTGCGAACCTACAAGGCCAAACTGAAGTCTTTACGCGGACTTCCGGCCGCGGTGCTGCGGACGCTGGAACTGCTGCCGGCCGCCGCGCATCCGATGGATGTTTTGCGGAGCGGTGTTTCCGCTCTCGGCTGTGTCCTGCCGGAAGCGCACGATCACAATCAGCCGGGCGCGCGCGATATTGCCGATCGGCTGATGGCCTCGCTGGGATCGATGCTGCTGTATTGGCATCACTACGCCCACCATGGCCGCCGCATCGAGGTCGAAACCGACGACGATTCGATCGGCTCGCATTTCCTGCATCTGCTCCATGGCAAGGAGCCGCCGGCTTCGCATGAGCGTGCGATGCATACGTCGCTGAACCTCTATGCCGAGCATGAATTCAACGCCTCGACATTCACGGCGCGCTCCATCGCCGGGACCGGAGCCGACATGTATTCGGCGGTTACCGGCGCGATCGGCGCGCTGCGCGGACCGAAGCATGGCGGCGCCAACGAAGTCGCCTTTGAAGTGCAACAGCGCTACGGCGATACGGACGAAGCGGAAGCCGATATTCGCCGCCGCGTGGCGGCGAAGGAAGTCGTCATCGGCTTTGGCCATCCGGTCTATACGATCGCCGATCCGCGCAACAAGGTCATCAAGGAGGTTGCGCGGCGGCTGAGTATCGAAGGCGGAAGTTCCCGCATGTTCGAAATCGCCGATCGGATCGAAGCCGTGATGGCCGATGCAAAGAAGATGTTCGCCAATCTCGACTGGTTCAGTGCGGTCTCCTATCATGCGATGGGCGTGCCAACCGCGATGTTTACGCCGCTGTTTGTAATCTCCCGCATGTCCGGTTGGGCCGCCCACATCATCGAACAGCGCATCGACAACAAGATCATCCGGCCGGCGGCAAATTATATCGGCCCGGAAAACCTCGCATTCGTGCCGCTGGCCGAGCGTGGTAAAGTCGGTATGGCAAACCGCGCTGCCTAGAGGAATTTGCGATGACCTATCTTGTCGGTGCGACTTTGGCCGATCAGCCCGCCGGAGTTCGCTTTCGGGAACTGTTGAACAGACTTGGCATTCTCCAGATGCCGGGAACACATAACGGCATGGCAGCGCTGCAGGCGCGGGATTCCGGATTCTCCGCGCTCTATCTGTCGGGAGCTGCGATGACGGCGTCGATGGGGTTGCCGGATCTCGGCATTATCACGATTGACGAGGTGGCCTTCTTTATCCGCCAGGTGTCGCGGGCGAGCGGGTTGCCGGTGCTGGTCGATGGCGACACCGGCTACGGCGAAGCGCTTAACGTCATGAACATGGTCCGCACGTTCGAAGATGTGGGCGCCGCGGCGGTTCATATCGAGGACCAGTTGCTTCCAAAAAAATGCGGCCATCTCAACGACAAAAAGCTGGCCGATGCGCATGACATGGCAGTCAAGGTCGCGGCCGCCGCCAGGGCGCGTCGGCATCTTTATCTGATCGCAAGGACCGATGCCGCTGCCAGCGAAGGCATGGACGGCGCGGTGGCGCGCGCGAAGCTTTACCTCGAAGCGGGGGCCGACGCGATATTTCCGGAGGCGATGACCTCCCGCGACATGTTCCAGGAGTTCGCGAAGCGCGTGCCCGGAGTCCCGTTGCTGGCGAACATGACGGAGTTCGGCAAGACGCCGTTCTTCACGGCGTCGGAATTCGAAGCCATGGGATACCGCATGGTGATTTGGCCGGTGTCATCGCTTCGCGTTGCCAACAAGGCACAGCAAGATCTGTTCGCTGCTATCAAGCGTGATGGCGGTACCCGCAACATGGTCGACCGGATGCAAACCCGCGCCGAACTTTACGCAACGATTGGGCTTCACACTTTTGAGGCCCTGGATGCCTCGATCGTCCAGACCATCATCCCCGAAACTACGCCGCGGAGGTAAATCATGTCTGTCTCGCGCCTTGATCGAAATGGATTCATCGAGAGATCACGATGTCGAAAACGCGCGCACCAATCGTCATATCGGCGATTGACTGAGAACACCGTTGACCTTAACTGAACTCGTCGTGGTTCTCTGGACTCGTTCGGTCCGGAGCTAAGAGGGAAGCCGGTGCGGCGCGAGCCAAAGCCGGAGCTGCCCCCGCAACTGTAAGCGGTGAGCCGCTGTCCAATAACGCCACTGAAACCCATCAGGGTTTCGGGAAGGCCGGACAGCAGCATTGACCCGCGAGCCAGGAGACCTGCCTCGACAACACAAACGTCCTCGGGCGGGGTGTCCCGGTGGTGCGGTTGCGATTCCGCGCGCTCTTTGTCGTCCGGAGTCCAGACGTGTCACTTTGGCCTTTGCCCCCAACTTTTGGGGTTTAGCCGTGTCTCATTCTTCCTTCTCTGTCGCTTCGCTCGGCACGCCGCGCATCGGCCCGCGCCGCGAACTCAAAATGGCGCTGGAAAGCTTCTGGTCCGGAAAGTCGGACGAGAAGGCTCTGGTCGAAACCGCGGTCAGCCTTCGCGCCGCCAACTGGGCGCGACAGAAGTCGCTCGGGATTACCGTCATACCCTCGAACGACTTCTCGTTCTACGATCAGGTGCTCGACACCAGCGTCATGGTCGGCGCGATTCCGGAAATATATGACTGGAAGGGCGGCGAGGTTTCGCTTGCGACCTATTTCGCGATGGCGCGCGGATCGCAGACCGAAACATCCGATCAGGCTTGCGCACACGGCCATGACCACGGTCACGGCGTGCCGGCCCAGGAAATGACCAAGTGGTTCGACACCAATTACCACTATCTGGTGCCTGAATTCGCCCAAGGACAGAAGTTCGCGCTGTCGTCTTCCAAACCGATTGATGAATATCGCGAAGCCAAGGCGCTTGGTTATCAGACCCGGCCGGTGCTGCTCGGGCCCGTGACCTATCTCAAGCTCGGCAAGAGCAAGGATCCTTCGCTCAATCTGCTGTCGCTGCTTCCCGATCTGTTGCCGGTCTATATCGAGGTGCTGCGTCGCCTTGCCGCCGAAGGCGCCGAGTGGGTGCAACTCGACGAGCCTTGTCTGGTGCTCGACCTCGATATAGCGACCCGCGATGCCCTGCGTCTGGCTTACGCCGCGCTTTCAGACGCGCTGCCTGAATTAAAAGTGATGCTGACGACCTATTTCGGCGGACTCGGCGATAATCTCAATACGGCGATGTCGCTCCCGGTGGCTGGACTTCACATCGATCTCGTTCGGTCGCCGGGCCAGCTCGACGATGTCCTGAAGAAAGCGCCCAAAGGGTTGGTGCTATCCCTCGGCGTCGTCGATGGACGCAACATTTGGCGTGCGAATTTGCCGGGACTGCTCGATCGGCTTGAGCCAGTTGTTGCAAAGCGTGGTGTGGACCGAATCCAGGTTGCACCGTCCTGTTCGCTTCTGCACGTTCCCGTCGATCTCGACCAGGAAACCGATCTCGACGCCGACCTGAAGACCTGGCTCGCCTTCTCGGTGCAAAAGATGGCCGAACTTGCAACGCTCGGTAAAGCACTGGCGGACGGCCGGGATGCGGTGAAGGACATCTTGGCTGCGTCAGCCGCCGCAGTGGCGGCGCGCAGGGCATCGCCCAAAGTGCATGATGCGGTGGTGGCGAAGCGGATTGCAACCGTCACGCCGGAGATGGGTGTACGCAAGAGTGATTTCGCCGAGCGCGCCAAAGCGCAACGTGAGCGTTTCAAGCTGCCGACCTTCCCGACGACCACGATCGGTTCGTTTCCGCAGACGTCGGAGGTGCGAAAGGCGCGGGCCGCGCACAGCAAAGGCACAATCGGCGACGCCGAATACAAGAAATTCCTTTACGAGGAGACGGCGCGGGCGGTCTGCTGGCAGGAGGAAATCGGGCTCGACGTTCTCGTGCATGGCGAGTTCGAACGCAACGACATGGTGCAGTATTTTGGCGAGCAGCTTTCGGGTTTCGCCTTTACCAACCATGGCTGGGTGCAGAGCTACGGTTCGCGCTGCGTGCGCCCGCCGATCCTTTTCGGCGATGTCTCACGCCCACGGCCGATGACCGTCGAGTGGTGGCAATACGCCCAGTCGCTGACGACAAAACCGATGAAAGGCATGCTGACAGGGCCTGTGACGATCTTGAACTGGTCTTTCGTGCGGGATGACATTCCGCGCAGCGCGTCATGCCGCCAGATCGCGCTCGCCATCCGCGATGAGGTTTCCGACCTCGAAAAAGCGGGCGCGAAGATGATCCAGATCGACGAGGCCGCCTTGCGGGAAGGATTGCCGCTGCGCCGCGCCGAATGGAAGGACTACCTGAATTGGGCCGTTGAAAGTTTTGGGATCTGCGCATCAGGCGTAAGCAACGAAACCCAGATCCATACCCACATGTGCTACTCGGAGTTCAACGACATCATCGATGCCATCGGCGCCATGGACGCCGACGTGATCTCGATCGAAACGTCGCGCTCCAAGATGGAATTGTTGGATGCCTTCAAGACTTACAAATATCCCAACGAAATCGGACCCGGCGTCTACGACATCCATTCGCCGCGCGTTCCCGATGTCGGCGAGATGACCGACCTCCTCAGGCTCGCCAGACAGCGGCTTTCCGACACGCAGCTTTGGATCAACCCCGATTGCGGTCTCAAGACGCGCAAATGGGAGGAAGTCCGTCCCGCGCTGGTGAACATGGTTGCGGCCGCTCGCGAGTTGCGTTCTCTCGCCTAGAACGGCTCGCCTTCGCCCGTCTCAATTCTCGTCGCATCTCGCCACAGGAGAATGTTATGCGCTTCTGGATCGAATGCACAAGTTTTGAGATGGGGCTGCCTGGCGACGGCTTCAATTCAGGTGGAGGATTTGCAGCCGCCGCTTGACCGCTTCCGCCATGGTCAGATCCTCATCGCCGATCTCAACGATCGCACTCGCGACCTCGTTTTTCGCTGATTCGGTTAATCCAACGATGGGCAGACGCGTGTTCGGACGCATCAAGCCGAGCAGGCACAGCGCATATTTCAAGGCGGCAGGGCTCTCCTTGGAGAGAGAGGCCGTCAGCGGTGCAAGCCGATTTTGCAAATATCTCGCGGACTGCAACCGTCCCTGCCTGCAGCTCGAGAACATTGCCAGACACAGCTCCGGCGCGACATTCGATATCATCGATATGCAGCCATCCCCGCCAAGGCTAAGAAATGCCAGCGCGGTCGCGTCGTCTCCGGACAACAGTCGAAACCCCAATGGTACCAGCGGCCGCAAGCGCAGTGGACGCGCAATATCGCTGGTCGCGTCCCTCAATCCGATGAACTGCGGCGATTCCGCCAGCCGCGCGAGGGTGTCGTCGGATAGCTCGCGGAGGGTCCGGGAGGGGATATCGTGCAGGATAATGGGCAGGGCGGTCGAACCGGCGACCGCTTGAAAGTGCGCGTGAATGCCGGCCTGCATCGGCTTATTATAGTAAGGCACGACCGACAGCACGGCGTCGGCGCCTGCTGCTTCGGCGCGCCGCGTTAATTCAACGGCTTGGCCGGTAGAATTCGAACCCGCGCCGGCAATGACACGGACACGGTCATGTGCGGTTTCGACAGCAATGCGGACGATGGTGTCGTGCTCGACCGGCGTCAGGGTGGAAGCCTCGCCGGCGGTTTCGCCGACCACGATCGCCGGGACGCCCGCTTGTACCTGGCGTTCGCAAAGCTTTACGAACGCCACCAAGTCGATGTCACCGTTTTCATCGAATGGAGTGGGAAGATCGGGTATATAGCCCGTCAACCAGGTGGCGGGATTTGCAATCGGTGTCATCGGATTTCACGCTGCGTTTTCCATTTGCCCGAAGCCTTGTCGATACGCGGAAAGCACAAAGCCCTGCTGGCACCGGACTCCCGCCTCGATCCGAAAACCCATCTGCTCCAGCTTCGCCCTAATTCTGAGGCTGAAGCCGCTTTCGCGAGAGTCGATCAAGACGGCCAAAGCCGAGCTCGCGCAGAGAAACTGGGAAATCCGGGCGAGGGCAGCTTCAATAGCCGCCAGCGAGTTTTGTCCGGCGATCAGACCAACCGTGTGCTGTCCCCTTGGAATGCGGCATGTCGCCATTGTGCCTACGCGAGTGAAACCGCGCCGCCGGAGTGCAAGATACAGCTCCAGGCTATCGCTGCCGGCGACGATGGCGCGGTGCAGGTTGGACAAGCGGGTGAGCTCGATCATCGTATCGACGACTTGCTCTCGATTCGAACCGGAATGAGGTTGGTTCATCTTGTTCTCCTGGACGGCGGCTGTTCAGTTCGTCACGCGACGCGTCGTGGAAACGCGCTGGCGGTGGCGGGCATGTGATCGGAGGAGAGGGGTTTGCCGCCCATGTCGAGCTCGATTGCGCGCGAAAGCTCGACGATTGTTTCGGGATGATGGCCATTCTCAAAAAGCGCGTAGCGGATGGCTTGCTTGCGGTCGACGAACAGACCGCCATAGAGGCCATTTTGTTGCTGGGCGACCCAGTTGCCGCGGCTGTTCTTGCCGATAAAGACGATTGACGATGCAGAGCTGCACGATGGAGGTTCGACGAGCTTCACGTTAAATTTCCTTCTGGTGACGAGTGGCACGTGTTCTCGAAGCCGCGGACCTTCCGTCGCTGGGTTCTTCCGTGTGCGAATGTTCGGAAATGTCGTGGGTCGGGAGACGGCTTGACTCATGCCGCCAATATCTTCCCGGCCAGATATGAATTCGAGGGCGACGAGATGGCGATCTCATAGGAGCCGTATAAGGATCGCGGGAGGCAGTCTCAAATCGGGACGGTTTTGTTAAGCCCGCCGATGAGGCCGCATAAAGTCGCGTGGCCACCGCTTTATTCGGGCTTTTCCCAAAGCCTGACCATGATCGCGATCATCCTGATGCGCACCGCGAGCGAACATTTCCTTGGCTGGGTGCCCGGCCGCATCAATCGCTTAGGTCCTGCTGGAAGGAGCTTTCTCGATATCGAGAAGTCTTTCATTCTGCGATTGTAGCTGTGTCGCGCCTATCTTCAAAAGGCGAACGAAATCAGTAGCCCCTGGAGAAAGCGAACGATCGTCTCGATGGGCCACGTCGATCTCGCGCGTGACCGGTGGGTCGACGAGAGGTCGAGCAACGAGCGACTGTTTGGGAATCACAGTGAGCGCGTAAAGAGGGAGCACCGTGACACCAAAGCCGGCCTCAACCATGGATATGATTGTCGTCATTTGGTCGAGTTCGAATGCCGGCTCCGCGTCCAGCCCGGCCGCTGTATAGCCGCGCTCGACCTGCTCGCGGATGCCATTGCCGCGGCGGAGCGCGATCAGCGGCACGCCCGCGAGGTCACTCCAGCGCGGACGCGTGTTTGCAGCGAGCGGGTGGTCCGCCCTGCACACCAATGCGAGCAGATAAGAGACAAGCGGGATTCGTGCGATGCCGTCTTCACTGCGCCGAAAAGTGCCGACGGCAAGATTGATCTCACCCTGTCGCAGCAAATCATAAATAGCTGAAACGGAGCGATCGACGAGCGTCACTGAAACGCCAGGGGATGATTGCGCGAAGGCGTTGATAACCTGCGGCAGCAGTGCTGCGGCGAGAAGCGGCGGAGCGCCAACCCTGATGCGGCCGCGCCGGCGCGCACCTACATCGCGAGCTCGACGAACCGCGCCCTGGACATCGCCGGTGAGACGCTGCGCATCCAGCAAAAACTCCGCTGCTGCCTCGGTGAGTTCCACTCGACGCGTCGTCCGATCGAACAAGCGAAACCCGAGCTCGACCTCCAGGTCTCGGATCAGGCCGGATACCATCGGCTGCGCCATACGCAGCTTCTCCGACGCACGGGTAAAGTTGTGGCTCTCCGCGACCGCAATCAACGCCTCGAGCTGCCGGAATGTAACGCTCACGTACGACTTTCCCTCGAGGACAATTTATATGAATTTCATATTACTTGATCGACGAAAGCCGAGTTGTCAAATAAATCAGCGCCTCCTATGCTTTGCGCAATGGCTGTCGCCCGGCGAGATTTCCCAACAAGCGGCGCACCGGGAGGCTGATGAGAAATTCCGCCGTAGGAGAGCGCGTTGCGGCGCCCGTTCATCTTGAGCATGTCAATGCGGGCTGGCTTGTCGTCTTAGGTTCCACACTCGCCCTCATCGTGGGCAATGGTCCCATCATCCTCTTTACCTTCGGGGTTTTGCTGCAGCCAATCAGCGCCGAATTCGGCTGGCAGCGAAGCGTCCTCGCTTCAGCACTGGTGGTATCGCACATCGCCGGAGCGGTTATGATGCCATTTGTCGGCACCTTGGTGGATCGCTTCGGCGTGAAACGGGTCGCGCTTCCCGCAATCATTATGTTCGCGCTGGCGACCGCCTCCGGAGGATTGCTCGGTGCCAGTCCGATGGCGTTCGTCGTCCTTTACGCCTTTCTCGGTTTCGTTGGTGCCGGGCATTCGACACTTACCTATGGGCGCGCGGTCTCTATGTGGTTCGACGCACGGCGCGGTCTGGCGCTTGGCGTTACGCTCGCTGGCATCGGCATCGGCGCGGCGTTGATCCCGAAATACACGCATTATTTCGTCGCCAATTACGGTTGGCGCGACGCCTATTTTGCTTTAGGCGCGCTGCTTTTCCTGGTCGGCTTCCCATCGGTGGCGCTGTTCGTCAGGGATCCTCCGCGGCAAGCCATCACGAGGGTCGGGTATTCCGAAGGCTTGACGTTGAAGGAGGCGGTTCGAGGTTATCGTTTCTGGTTCGCGTCGATTGCGATGATGTTGGTTGCCGCGGCCGTGAACGGTACGATCGCCCACATCGTGCCGATCCTTTCGGACCGCGGCATCTCCGCCGACACCGCAACCACCGCTGTTGGAGCGGCGGGGCTGTCGCTCATTGTGGGGCGCATGCTTTCCGGCTTGGCGCTCGACCGGTTCTATGGGCCTTACGTCGCCGCATTCTTTTTCGTCATCCCCCTGATCGGCATGGCGATACTCGGCTTCGGCGCCGCGGGTCCGCTTGCAGTCGTCGCGGCGATCCTTCTCGGTCTCGGCATCGGAGCGGAAGGGGACATCATGGCATATCTGACCAGCCGCTACTTCGGCATGGCCCACTACGGTGTCATCTATGGGTGCATTCTTGGCTTCTTCACGCTCGGCTCCGGTCTCGGTCCCTGGGTCATGGCCCATGCGTTCGACGCGTTTCGCATTTATTCAGCGGGGCTGATCGGACTTGGGATTGCTCTCTCGGTCGCCATCATCCTCGTCCTCACTTTGGGGCCGTACCGATATCCGCCAGGCAATCACTAACACGGGTGAACGGACCCTTTTGCACGCAACATCCTGTCGACCGGAGTGAATGAAAGAGCCAGATGAAAGAGAGAACCATATCGACCAGACGCCTTCGCGCCGCGATCGTGGGAGGCGGCATTGGCGGTCTTTCCGCTGCAAACGCCCTGCATCGAAGGGGGATCGAGGTCACTGTTTTCGAGCAGGCTGACGCTCTGGGCGAGGTTGGCGCCGGCGTTTTCATCTATCCGAACAGTCTGCGGCAATTGGAACGGATGGGCCTCGGCGAAGCGCTCGCCGCGGTCGGGGCGAAGGTCGGTCGCGGTTCGGAATATTACCGGATGGACGGAACGGTGGTCGGGCCGATCCTCACCGCCGACTCCAGCGGCTGGAATGGCCTGTATGGGATGCATCGGGCCGACTTGTTGAACGCGCTCGCAGCAGCTCTCCCGCAGAGCGCGATACGGACCGGCCACCGCTGCATCGGAATCGAACAAAGTGCCGTTGCTGTGCAGTTGAAATTCGCGAATGGCCAGACCGCGGAGGCGGATTTCGCAGTCGCGGCCGACGGAATCCACTCGGGCCTGCAGAAATACGTCGTCGAACCAAAGTCGCCCGAATATTCGGGTTCGCGTGCCTATCGCGGTCTGATCGCGCGCGATAAACTTCCCGATTGGCGGAATGAGGCGCATCAGGTCTGGATGGGCGACGGCAAGCATTTCATGGTGTTTCCGGTTAGGAGCGGTCAGCTTCTGAATTATGTCGGCTTCGTTCCGACCAAAAACGAGACGATTGAGTCATGGTCCGCGGTCGGAAATCGCGACGAACTCGCGGCATCCTTCGAGGGATGGGACCCGCGTGTCACTGAACTGCTCGGAAAAGTTGAGAATTGCTTTTGGTGGGGCCTATACGATCGCAGGCCGTTGTCCACGTGGACGAAAGGACGACTGGCCCTGCTGGGCGACGCGGCCCATGCGATGCTTCCGCATCTCGGCCAAGGGGCTAACCAGGCCATCGAGGATGGCGTCGCTCTGGCAGTCCTGTTCGAGGGGCGGTCTGCGCCGGAAGTTCCCGACATTCTGCCGCAATATGAACAATTCCGCCGCGCGCGCACCGACATGATTCAGGCTGAAGCGCGGCAAAACGGACTCCGCTATGATTCCAGGTATGAGAGTCTGGAGCAGCGCGATCGTGAAATAGCGAGCTCAGCCGCATTCCGCAAATCGCTTTACGACTATGATGTTGAAAAGGCGGCCATGAATTACTTGCGCGACAGCCGACATCCGCAAACATCGGCCGGTTTGGCAACCGCTCCAACCGACCAGCCAGTCAGATAATGCGCGACATATTCCGTGGTTGTTCGAGTTCGATAGTTGAATACAAAGGAGAAAAATCTCATGTCCAATCCCAAAACGGGTCTGGTGGTTTCGGCGCACCCCGGGGATTTTGTGTGGCGGGCCGGCGGGGCGATCGCGCTTCATGCCAAGAAAGGCTATCGCGTCAAAATCGTATGCCTGGCGTTCGGCGAGCGCGGCGAATCCCAGTTCGCCTGGAAACAACCGGGCATGACCCTGGAAAAGGTCAAGGCCGGCCGCCGGGATGAGGCGGAACGTGCTGCGGCGGCGCTCGGCGCCGAGATCGAATTCTTCGATGCCGGCGACTATCCGTTGCGCCTCACCGAGGCGCATATGGATCGGCTGATCGATATCTACCGCGAGCTCAATCCGAGCTTCGTGCTGACGCATTCGCTGGAAGATCCCTACAACGTCGATCATCCGGCGGCGGCGGCCTACGCGCAGGAGGCGCGTATCGTGGCGCAGGCAATGGGTCACAAGCCGCAGGCCGACTACAGCTACAGCGCGCCGCCGGTTTTCCTGTTCGAGCCGCATCAGCCGGAGATGTGCAATTTTAAGCCGCAGGTCATCCTCAACATCGACGAGGTCTGGGATATCAAGCGCAAGACGTTCGAGATTCTCGCGGCACAGAAGCATCTGTGGGCTTACTATGAGAGAGTAGCGCTGCAGCGGGGCATGCAGGGCGGCCGTAACTCGGGCAAGGCCATGACCTATGGCGAGGCCTATCAGCGGCTATTCCCCATGGCGATGGAGGAACTGGCATGAAGACGGTCGTTATCCGCAATATCGTCAGGGCCGACGCAGGCGTGGTCAAGCGACTCGGCACGCTCGGTACATCGACGGTGCACGAGGCCTATGGCCGCATCGGGCTGATGAAACCTTATCTGCGACCGGTGTGGGCGGGCGGCGAGGCAGCCGGTACCGCCGTCACCGTGCTGGCGCAGCCGGGCGACAACTGGATGATCCATGTGGCGGTCGAACAGTGCCGGCCGGGCGATATCCTGGTGGTCGGCTGTACCGCCGATAATACCGACGGCATGTTCGGCGATCTGCTCGCGACCTCGCTGAAGGCGCGCGGCGTCACCGGGCTTGTCATCGACGCCGGCTGCCGCGATGTGAAGTCCTTGCGCGAGATGGGGTTTCCGGTGTGGTCGAAGGCGATTTCGGCCAAGGGGACGGTCAAGGCGACGCTGGGTGCGGTCAACATCCCCGTGGTCTGCGCGGGCGTCAATGTCGAACCGGGCGACGCCGTGATCGCCGATGACGATGGTGTCGTCGTAGTGCAGAAGAAGGAGGCAGGCGAGGTCGCGGCGAAGGGCGAAAAGCGTTGCGCCGACGAGGAGGGCAAGCGCAAAACACTCGCCTCCGGCGTACTCGGGCTCGACATGTACAACATGCGCGAGTCGTTGGCGAAGGCGGGCCTCGTCTATGTCGATGATCCCGAGGCAGACTGAAGTGACGATGCGCTTACGCACCTTGCTTGGCGACCATCCCTGCACGGCCGCGCTGAAAGACGGATCGATCAAATCCGATTCCGTCACGCTTGATTTCGCGGAGTATTCGCCGACCAACAAAGGCTTCAAGCCGATGGTCCGCGAGCAGGCTTTCGACGTCTCGGAGATGGCTATCGTCACTTATCTGATGGCCAAGAGCGTTGGCAAACCGATGGTGCTGCTGCCGAACGTCGTGGTGGCGCGGTTTCAGCATGCCTACGCGCTTTACAATGCGAAGCAGGGAACGTTGACGCCGGCCGATCTGAACGGCAAGCGGGTCGGCATCCGCTCCTTCACCACGACGACCGGCGCGTGGCTGCGCGGAATTCTCGCCAATGATTATGGCGTCGATCTCGATTCGATCGATTGGGTCACGTTCGAGGATGCGCATGTCGCCGAATTCAGGGATACCACCAAGCGTGCGCCGGCGGGCAAACTGATCGTCCAGATGCTGGTCGATGGCGAGCTCGATGCAGTGCTCGGTGAGAAGGTTGAACATCCTGATCTAAAGCCGTTGTTTCCGAATGCGGCTGCCGAAGAAAAATCATGGTTTGCAAAGCACAATGTAGTTCCGATCAACCATATGGTTGTGATCAGCGAGGCGCTGTCCAGCGCGCATCCGGAACCCGTGCGGGAGGTTTTCCGCCTGCTGCAAGCGAGCGCGGCTCGCGCGCCTGTCGCATCGCCGCGACATAACGCTGACGAAATGAGCCGCTCGCTGGCGCTGATCAGCGAATATACTGCGCAGCAGGGGCTCATTCCCCGAGCTTTCGCGGTCGATGAATTGTTCGACGATCTGACGCGGACGCTGCGCTAGGTCCCAAGGAGAGATGCGAATGAATCCCGAACCGATTTTCGATCTCGCCCATCTCGGCCACATGGAACTGCTGACGCCGAAACCCGACGAGAGTCTGAAATTCTTTGTCGACGTGATGGGCATGACGATCAGCGGCCGCCAAGGCGAGTCGGTCTACCTGCGCGGCTGGGACGATTACGAGCGTTATTCGCTCAAGCTGACCGCTTCGAAGACGTCAGGCATGGAGCACATGGCGCTGCGGGCCCGAAGCCCGCAGGCGCTTGAGCGCCGCGTCGCCGCGCTCAAGGGGTCCGGATTTGAAATTGGCTGGACCGACGGGGATATGGGGCAGGGCCCGGCGTTTCGGTGCCACGATCCGGACGGCCATATCGTCGAGCTCTATTACGAGACCGAATGGTACCAGGCGCCGCCCGAACTCAAACCCGCTCTGAAAAATCAGGCGCAGCGCTTTCCAGCGCGAGGCGTCAATGTCCGCCGCCTCGATCACCTCAATTGCCTGGCGGTGGACATCCGGGCCAACCGCATCTTTTTCGAAAAATATCTCGGTTGCCGGCTGACCGAGCAGATCGTGCTCAACGACGGCACCGAAGCCGCGATGTGGATGACGATGTCGAACAAGAGTTACGACTTTGCCTATTCACACGACCATTCCAATACCCCCGGGCGTTTCCACCACGTCACCTACGCGCTCGACAGCCGCGAGGACGTGCTGCGTGCCGCCGATATCTTTCTGGAAAACGGCGTCCACATCGAAACCGGCCCGCACAAGCACGCCATCCAGCAGACATTTTTCCTCTACGTCTACGAGCCCGGCGGCAACCGGGTCGAAGTCGCCAACGCCGGCGCCCGTCTCATCCTGGCGCCGGACTGGAAGCCGATTGTCTGGTCCGAGGAGGAGCGCAAGAAAGGCCAGGCCTGGGGATTGAAGACGATCGAGTCGTTTCACACCCATGGCACGCCGCCGGTTGCGGGTAAGGGTTAATTGAGTGAAGGCCGCGTCCGCTCTTGACCGGCGGCGCGATGTATCAGTGCCTGACGGCGCAATCGTCGAACCACTTGGGAGGACGTATTTAACTACCGCGTCAGCCATCACTGCGTGCGCGCGCGATACTCACGTCGCATCTCGAAAGATATTGTTAACCAGCGTCTTCCGTTGCGCGAGAGACACACGGCTACGTATTCCTTTGGCTGAACGCAAACTGCGATTGTCGGCCAGAGACGATTCGTCTAGCGTAAGGCTTAGTCTCGTTGGCCGCGTACAACTGAACGTTCTCGTCCCTGGTGGACCCGAGCAAGACCGGAGCAGAGCACCCATGCGCGAATGCACCGGGGATATCGCGCTCCGACGACAATCAGATGACATAGTTCGCAAGGGCCCGAACCGCACTCGACGACCCCCGCCCGCCAGTTCCCGAACGCGATTGCTTCGCTTGCTCCTAGTGAGTGCGTCGGCGGCTGCGCTCACGGCGCTCTCCGCTGGTTCGGCCTCGGCGCAGACATGGACCGGAGCCACAAGCAACGACTGGACGGGTGGCTCGAACTGGAACACGGGAACTGCCCCCGCCGGCGGCGTAGTCATCATTAACAATACGGGCGCAGACCCCGTCCTTGGCGTGAGCGGCCCCGTGACCGCCACGACCGGCAACATCAGTGTTCGCGCCGCTGCCGGAACAACGACCCGTCTCACAATTCAAAACGGCAGCACGCTCACAAGCGGCGGCAGCAGCCTCCAGATCAGCAATACCCTAGGCGGTACCGCCATCGTGACTGTGACCGGAGCCGGATCGCAGTGGATCGCTAACGGAGTGCCCGTCATCGGCAACGGTGGCCTGGGCATCCTGAACATCGAGAACGGCGCAGCCGTCCTTGCTTCAGGCAGGATCGTGGTTGCCGCCCCGAGCGGCACAGGCACGCTCAACATCAGCGGCGGCACGCTGCAGACGACCAATATTTCTATGGGCACCAGGGGGCAGGCGAATTATGACAATGCTGTCGTCCGCGCAACGGCCGATAACGCCAACTTCTTCGGCGGAACGATCAACCAGAATAACATCGCCGCAGGCGGCCTGACCTTCGACACCAACGGCCACAACATCAGCACCCTTGGATTGAGTGGCGTTGGCGGATTGACCAAGATCGGAGCCGGCACCTTCACGCTCAACGCCGGCAGCACCTTTACCGGTGATACGGTGATCCAGCAGGGCGCGCTGGCGCTGGGAGGTGCACTCTCTGCCGCCGATGCCCTCGCCGCGTCGCGCCGGGTTGTCAACAATGCGACATTCGACATTTCGGGCATCAGCGCGGCCGGCGCGCACATCCAGAGCCTGGCCGGCAGCGGGACCGTGACGCTCGGCGCCAAGGGCCTGATCATCACCAATGCGAACGATACTTTCGGGGGCATCATCGGTGGCAGCGGCGGATTGACGATCAGCGGCGGCACGCAGACGCTGTCGGGTGCCAACAATTACAGTGGCGCGACGACCGTGAACGGCGGCACGCTGCGGGCCGGGGCCGCGAATGCATTCAGCGCAGCCTCGGCCTTCAACGTGGCCACCAGCAGCACGCTGGACCTCGCCGGCTTCAACCAGACCGTCGCCTCGCTCGACAACGCCGGCACTGTCAACCTTGGCGGCGCGCCGGGCACGGTGCTGACCGTCGCCGGCAATTATGTCGGCAATGGCGGCGCCATCAACCTGAACACGACGCTTGGCGGCGACGGCTCGCCGACCGACCGTGTCGTCGTCGGCGGCAACACCTCGGGCGCTTCGTCGCTGCGTGTCACCAACGTCGGCGGTACCGGCGCGCAGACCATCGAGGGCATCAAGGTGATCGATGTCGCCGGCGCCTCGAACGGCACGTTCGCGTTGCAGGGCAATTACGTGATCCAGGGACAGCAGGCGGTGGTGGGCGGCGCCTATGCCTATACGCTGCAGAAGAACGGTATTGCGACGCCGGGCGATGGCGACTGGTATCTGCGTTCCAGCCTGATCAATCCGCCTGGCAGTCCCGCGCCGCCTGCACCCGCCGGTCCGCTGTATCAGCCGGGCGTGCCGCTCTACGAGAATTACGGACAAGTACTACTCGGCATGAATGAACTGCCGACGCTGCAGCAGCGCGTTGGCAACCGCTACTGGGGCGGTAGCGACGCAATGGCCCGCGCGGGTCTCACTCCGGCACCGGGCGACGGCTCACCCACGCCATCGGCGTTCTGGGGGCGCGTCGAGGGCAACCATGCCGACCTGCAGCCCTCCAACACGACCGGCTCGACCTACAGCGCCGATCAGATGAAGGTTCAGGTGGGACTTGATGGTCTTGCACTGGAGAACGAGCGCGGCCGGCTGATCGTCGGCCTCACCGCGCAGTACGGCACGTCCACGGTGAATGTCGCGTCGTTCTTTGGCAATGGCCGCATCCAGGCCGAAGGCTCCGGTGTCGGCGGCACACTCACCTGGTACGGCGACAACGG
The DNA here is from genome assembly GCA_028290305.1 of Bradyrhizobium sp. The sequence continues at coordinate 19,960 of JAQGKC010000144.1, read as the reverse complement.
CTTCTATGTCGACGGCCAGGCGCAGACGATGTTTTACCGCAGCGATCTATCGTCAGCACTGGTCGGCAGCATGACGCACGGCAACGAAGGTTTTGGCTATGCCTTCAGTGCCGAAAGCGGCAAGCGCATCGGCGTGGGCAACGGCTGGTCGCTGACACCGCAGGCACAGCTTGCTTATTCGAAGGTCGATTTCGACGACTTTACCGATCGCTTCGGCGCGCTGGTGTCGCTTGGCAATGCCGACAGCTTGCTCGGACGTGCGGGGCTTTCGCTCAATCATCAGAAGACCTGGAATGACTCGGGCCAGATCGTGCGCTCCGACGTCTATGGCATCGCTAATCTGCACTACGAGTTCCTCAATGGCACCAATGTCGATGTTGCGGGCACCGGCTTTGCCGACGCCAACGATCGGCTTTGGGGCAGCATCGGTGGCGGCGGCACCTATAGCTGGGCCAGCGGCCGCTACACCATCTTCGGCGAAGTCTCCTACAACGCGAGCCTCAACAACTCGGACAACCGCAGCTACAAGGGCACCGGCGGTTTCCACGTCATTTGGTGAGCGAACACGCTGACGCGAACCGTAGTCCAAGAACGTCTGCCTGCAATCAGGCGCCAAAGGACGTCGGGCTAGTTTGCGTAGGGCTAATGGCGGCTCCGGGTCATTCGCGACCTGGACCCGCCGTCGAAGGGATGACCGCTCCTATCCCAAAACCGGACATCCGGGCCCAAATCGATCGGATTACAGAAGGGATGAACGATTACTGTTTGGTCACGACGAACGTGGGCGCTCGGCCGGCGGCGGCCGCAATCGGCCAACCCCTGCACTACGCAGGAGCTCTTGCCGGACGCCCGAACCTTTTGGGCGATATCGGCTAGCAACCCTTGCAGACGGACGTGACCATCCGGGCGGCCTTCTTATCCTCCTGATCGACAGCCGGATCCCCGGTGCCGAGCGCGGGGCCTTTGACTGCACCCACGCCACTGCCGCCGGATGAGAGCGCCGTGCCCGAGGAATTGGTGCCGGGAGTATTAACGCCCGTTCCGAAAGCTCCGCCTGTCGATGCGGATGATGAATGGTGCATTCCCATTCCCATCCCGCCACCACCGCCGCGGCTAAAGGCGGCGGTCGAAAAAACCATGGAAGCCAAAACACATGCAATCGTCAGCGTCTTCATGACGAATCCTCCGTGCCTGTCCTGTCCTCAACGGCGCCCAAAGGAGCGCGGTTCCGGGTTAAGTCCAGGCTCGACATCTTGTGAATGACGATTTTGTAATCTGCTGCTGCGCTGTCGTCGGATTCTTCACTGATTTTCTCGTTTGAGGTTCGAAACGGATACCGAAAGGCCTCGTCCAATCGGGCGGGCGACATTCAAGTTCTGAACCTGGAAATCTCGATGAAAATCCTCTCTGTTGGCGACCGCCGGCATCGTGCTGCTGTATGGCGCGGGCCAGGTGTGGGCGCATGTGCTGGGTGATTTCCGGCTGGCGGTGCCCGCCGCCGTCTTCACGAAATATCTCGCACCACAGTGGAAGGCCGTGTTCGCCGCGGGCTGATTGGAGTGACCGACATCCAGTCTGAGGATCTTTCCTTTTCGACGACTTAAGTCCAGATCAGCGGCGAAGCGCACGTGCGGCCCTGCGAAACTCGGCGACCAGGGCTCTCGCGGGCGCCGTCAGCGGACTGTCCGCTCGCGTGAAAAGACACTGGATGATCGAAGGCGGCGGCGTCTCGAGCTCCACGGTGTTCAGCAGTTTTGCCTTGGTGTAACGCTCCACCGAAGCTCGCGTCGCTACGGCAAGCATATCCGTTTGCATCACAAGCGTGAGGACCGCGCTGAAAGAGTCGCAATAGATGGCTCTGGTCGGCGACGACAGGCCGCTGCGCCGAAACATGACCACGGTGGCCGGATCCGGATCGGATACGCCGGCATTGATGACCCACTCCGCATCCCTCAGTTCTTCGAGCGCGCGAGCGTTGGATAAAGGATGGTTTGGGCGTGCGATAATCGTCATTTCGGAGTTAAGCAGTCGCTCTTTCCGGAGATCCGGCTCGTGTGTGAATGCCGATGCCGAGCCGACGGCGAAATCCAGCGACGCTTCCCGCAGCGCTTTGATCGTTGAAGATACCGTGCCGCCCATCATCCGTACCGGGATATCGGCATACACTTCGCGAAACCCCGGCAACGCGCGCGGCAGCAGCAGGCATTCGGCCGTTGGCGAGATACCGATCGACACCGAACCTCTTCGCTGACCAATCAGAGCTGCAATGTCGTCACGCGCGCGATCGAGCTCGGCTTCAATTACCCGCGCGCGCCGCAGCAGTGAACGACCGAAATCGTTGGGCTCCGCGCCGCGGGCGGAGCGGGATAGCAGCGTCACGCCCAACTTGCGCTCGAGCGCACTCAGGTTCTTGCTGATCGCAGCGGGACTGACTCCCATGCTCCCGATCATACACACCTTGATCGATGCGGCACCCGACCGGGTAGTCTGGGCCACCGACTGGCCGCATCCGGTATCGACCAGCCAGCCTCCGAACGAAGCCGATCTGCTTGAGCTTTTGTATCGGGCCGTGCCGGATACGGCGATGCTGAAAAAATCCTGGTCGACAATCCCGGCAAACTATTTGGATTCACCCCATGAAACTTGTTTCTTTTGAATACGCCAAGCGTGCGCGCTTTGGCATCATCGCCGATGACGGTGGAGTTATCGATCTGACGGACAAGTTCGGCGCTGATATCACGACCCTGCGGCAGGCGATTGCCGAAAATACCTTGGATGAAATTCGAAAGGTCGCGACCAAGGTGAAGTCCGACCTGACGATCGATCAAGCGAAATTACTGCCGCCCATTCCGGTGCCGGGAAAGATCATCTGCATCGGCGCGGCCTACCGCAACGCCAAGCACAAAGATGCTCGCTGCCGCTGCCCCGCTCCCCCAGCATCTTCCTGCGCATTCCTCGATCGTTGACAGGGCACAGTGAAAACCTGGTCCTGCCACCCGAGTCGGTCCAACTGGACTACGAAGGAGAGATCGGAATCGTAATCGGCAAGGGCGGACGCCGCATTGCCGAAGAGGACGCGGAAAGCCGCATCGCGGGGCTGACGGTGATGAATGAAGGCACGGTGCGCGATTGGCTCAAGCACGGCAATTACGGCGCGCCCGGCAAGAATTTCGATGCCTCAGGCGCGTGTGGACCTTGGCTGGTCACATCAGATGAATTCAAAGGGTATGACGACCTTCGCGTGACGACGAAGGTGAACGGGACAATCCGCCAGGACGATACCACCGCCAACCTGATTTTTCCGTTCCGGCACGTCATCAGTTACGTATCGCTGTGGACAACGCTGGAACCAGGAGACCGGAACGCCGGCGGGAACCGGGATCAATCAAACCCCGCCGGTATGGCTCGAGGCGGGCGATGTCGTTGAAGTAAGCGTTCCGGGAGTAGGGGTCCTTTTGAATACGGTCGCTGCCGAGGCCTGAGCATTATTTTCATCCGATCTCGGGTGTGGACTTTCGATGCCGGCCACCGGTCAGGCGTCCTTTCGGCTATAAATAGGCACAAAGGAACGTTTTAGTTTTCCGCGGCCGGAATTATGATGATCCATGACCTCGAACATCGAACCGCTGGCACGAGAGATGGCCGAACGTATTTGCCGTCGAAGCGGCATGTCCGATGCCGACATTCCCTGTTGGGTTGACCTTCATTGGTCATGCGCAGCCGCGATGCTCGAGGCTGGCGTCATGGACGAGAACGGTCAGTGGATCGTCGACAAGAACGTGTTCCTCGGGATCGAGGCCTATCGAGAACGGGTACGCCGATAGAATTCGAGTCCGCACAAAGACAGAAAATCACTTTTACTTAAGTCCGTGAGCAGGAGGCGGCTCGCCGATGAGGCATCGCGCCATGAGCGCATGAAATTTGTGCCTCTTGCGCTGGTCTGCACGAACCAGAAAATTCAAGACTTGGACTCAAGACTTGGACTCAAGACTTGGACTAATGCGTTCTGCACCGGCGCGGTTGGAACTTTCAAATGGAATATTCGGGAGTACGAAGCGGAGCTTGACGACAGGTACGAAGTAAGTCTACTTATGCAAGTGACGAAGACTTGCGAAACCGAGAAGACTTGCGAAACCGAAAGGTCTCGTGCTTCTCCAACAAACGTTGCAGTTTGTCGCCACTAATCAACTGCGGCTTTGGCCAAGGGTAGGAAATGCCGGATATCCTTGTGACAAAACAGGATAGCCTTCGGATTGTAAGCCTCAACCGGCCTGAGGTGCGCAACGCCGTGACCCTGAGCATGTGGCGCGAACTTGCAGACATATTTTCGAGTTTCGCCACCGACGATGAAGCTCGCGCAATCGTTCTGACAAGTTCGAGTGCGGATTTTTGCGTTGGCGCCGACGTGTCGGAGTTCGACGCGATAAGAGAAAACAAAGATCAAAGCGCCGAATATGAAATGGCGGTCGATGCCTGTTCGGCCGCAATCGCCGACGTGAGCAAGCCTGTCATCGCTGCCATCTCAGGCTATTGCCTTGGGGGCGGCTGTCACCTCGCGCTGGCCTGTGATTTTCGCTTCGCAGATCATACCGCCAAACTTGGAATCCCTTCTGCCAAGCTTTCGATCGTGTATGGCGTGAAGAGTGTTCAGCGCCTGTTGGCGATTGTCGGAATGGCAAATGCCAAGCGTATGCTCTACTCCGGCGAGCGATACGACGCGGCGCGTTCGCAGTCGATGGGCCTGGTGGATGAGGTATGTGACGACGCCATCTCCGCTGCTCTCGCATTTGCCGAAACGCTTGCCAGCAACGCCCCGTTGTCGATCGCAGGGGCGAAATTCATGCTGAATCTTTTATCCCTCGGTGAGGGCGCCCTTGATATGGCTGCCGCCCAACACATGATCGATCTCGCTGCCGATAGCGAGGATTTCAGGGAAGGCAGGCGCGCTTTCGCCGAGAAAAGAACGCCCCGGTTCCGTGGGCGCTAAATGGCGCGGATTCGCTGGAGAGCGAACATGAGGTCCAACGAGCTTGCCGGAGAAGCAGAATGAAGCCTGCTGCCTTCGACTATATTGCGCCAAAGAGCGTTGAGGCGGCGGTCGAGGCTCTCGCCGCGGCAAACGGAGACGGCAAGGTATTGGCCGGAGGGCAATCTCTCATGCCTTTGCTGAACTTCAGGATGACGAGGCCGGCGATCATTGTCGATCTGATGCATATCCCGGGCATGTCGTTCATCGAGCTCAGGGGCGACAGGGTCGTCATTGGCGCCATGACGCGGCATGCGGATCTCGAATTCTCGAATCTCGTCGCGGCGAAGCTTCCGGTCATGTCTGCCGCCATGCGGCACATCGCGCATCTCGCGATACGCAACAAGGGGACGATCGGCGGCAGCCTGTCGCACGCGGACCCGGCTGCGGAGCTGCCGATGCTGGCGGTGTTCTACGGGGCCACGATCAAGGTCCAGGGGCCGGGCGGTCGCCGGGACATCCCCGCCGAGGATTTCTTCGTATCCGCCCTTACGAATTGTCTCGATCCGGAAGACATTGTCGTTGAGATCGATTTTCCGATTCTTTCATCGCACACCGGCTGGGCATTTGAAGAAGTCGCGCGGCGCTTTGGTGACTTCGCGCTCGCGTGCATCGCTGTATCGTTCGAGCTTCTCGATAACAGGGTCGGTGACGCGAGGGTCGCGGTTATGGGTGTCGCGGACACGCCGCTGCGTCTTCGAGAGGCGGAAGAAGCATTGCAGGGTGTGCAAGGCGGACCCGAAGCCGCAGCGAGATTTGCGGAAGGCGTCCGCTCCTGCGTGTCGCCCGAGAGCGATATCCATGTCTCCGCCGCATACCGCAAAAATCTGATCGGCGCATTGGCCGAAAGAGCATTCGCGGCAGCGTGGACGCGCACGGCGGGGCGGAAGCCGTGAGGATCGTTGTCACTATCAACGGACGAAAATATGAGGCGAGCGTCGAGCCGCGGCTGCTTCTGTCCGATTTCATACGCGACACGATTGGACTGACCGGAACACATGTCGGCTGCGAGCACGGCGTATGCGGGGCATGCACGATCCTGGTGAACGGCAACAGCGTCCGTTCCTGCCTGACGTTGGCCATCAGGGCTGACGGCGCGGATATCGTGACAGTCGAAGGTTTGGGCACGCCGGATGAGCTGAATGCGCTCCAAACCCAGTTTCGTGAAAAGCACGGTCTGCAGTGCGGTTTCTGTACGCCGGGAATGCTGATGACGGCGATGGATCTGCTGAAGAAGTATCCGTTGGCCTGCGATGAAGAAATTCGCGAGGGTTTGTCCGGCAATCTTTGCCGCTGCACCGGGTATCAAAACATCATCGCTGCGATCCGCGCGACCGCCGGCTTGCGAAACGGGAGCGCTCCATGAAACTGCAATTTCTTTCCGCCGGCCGGATTCGCTTGAAGAAGAGCGTCTATATCAAGACCGCCGATCGAAGCGAGACGTTTGAAGCGCCGGTCAGCAGCGCGCTGATCCGGCACAAGCAGGGCAATGTGTTGTTCGACACGGGATGTCATCCTTCCGTCGTGGAGCATGCGGAAGAAAGATGGGGCTCGCTGACGCGAGTCATGACGCCGGTCATGCGCGCGGAGGATACCCTTCTATCGAGTCTGGCGTGCGTCGGCGTCGATCCCGACGATATCGATATCGTCGTGAATTCTCACTTCCATCCCGACCATTGTGGCTGCAACCAGTTTTTCAAGAAGGCAACCATACTTGTGCACGCCAAAGAGCTCGAGGCCGCGTCAGCGGCAGGCGCGGAGGCTGCCGGCTATCTGCGGGCCGACTGGGATCATGGACAGCCGGTCGATCCCGTGAGCGGCGACAGGGACGTGTTCGGAGACGGCAGACTGGTCTTGGTTCCGCTGCCTGGCCATACGCCCGGTACGCTTGGAGCTGCCGTTCATCTCGACCGGGATGGCCCATTTCTTCTCGCGTCGGACGCCGTTAGCCTGCGCGAAAGTCTCGATACGGATACGGCGCCTCGCAATACCTGGAATGCGGACGCGCTGCTGAACTCCTACGGAGAGATACGTCGGTTCGAGAAGTCCGGCGCGACCGTCATTTGCGGTCATGATGATGGTCAATGGCAAAGCCTGCGCAAGGGGACAGAGGCGTATGAATAAGGACGATACCGTCCGGACTTCAGACCTGCTGCGACCGCGTCACGTCGGCATGCCGATCAGACGAACCGAGGATCCGCGTCTATTGACGGGCAACGGCGAATATACCGCCGATCGCAAGCCCGATCGCGCGCTGCACGTTGCATTTCGCCGTAGTGAACAACCTCACGCAATAATCACAGGGATCGACACCCGCCATGCGCTCGCCGCGCCAGGCGTTATTGCGGTTTTTACCGCGGATGATGTGGCCGGGGATTACAAGCCGGTCATCCCGTTTTCCCGCATGCCAAACTATTACGCGACCCCCATTACGGCTCTGGCCTCGAAGAAGGTGCGATATGTCGGGGAAGCCGTCGTCGCCGTCGTCGCGGAGGACCGGTACCAGGCCGAGGACGCACTTGAGCTGATCGAGATCGAGTATGATCCTTTGGAAGCCGTGATCGATCCCGAACTCGCGGCCTCCAGGGCCGCGCCGCTCCTGCATGAGGAAGCCGCGACCAATGTGCTGATCGCCAGAGAGTTCAAGAAGGGCGACGTTCGCGCGGATCTTGCGACCGCACATGTCCGTGTCCGTGATCGCTTCCAGATGACCCGAAAGGCTCCGCTTGCGATAGAGCCCCGAAGCTATTGCGCTGAATTCGAACGCAGCAGAGATTCAATTACACTTTATACCTCATCGAACATACCCGGCATCGTACGCGACGCTCTGGCGGAGGCGCTCGATCTGCCGGGCAACCGGTTGCGTGTCGTCGCGCCTGATGTCGGCGGCAGCTTCGGCTCCAAAGGGTCGCTTTATCCGGAGGAAATCTTCCTGTGCGTAGCGGCGAAAAAGTTGCGCCGCTCGCTTAAATGGACCGCGGATCGGCTCGAAGACATCAGCAGTTCCAGCCAGGCATTCGCCGAAATCATCGACGCCGAAATGGGCTTCGATGAGAACGGAATAGCTATCGCGCTGGAAGCCGATGTGATCGGCGATGTCGGCGCCTACTCGATCTATCCCTGGACATGCGGGCTCGAACCGGTCCAGGTCGTCAGTTTCCTTCCGGGGCCGTACAAGATTCGATCCTACCGGGGCGCGGTGCGCGGCGTCGCAACCAACAAGCCGCCGACCGGACCCTATCGCGGTGTCGGTCGGCCGGTTTCTACCTTTGTCGCCGAACGTCTAATGGACATGGGAGCCAAAGCGCTCGGCATCGACCCGCTGGAAATACGCAGACGCAATCTCGTCCAGCCGGACGAATTTCCATATCGCATCGCTTCCGGGATCATTTGGGACAAGACCGGATTCGTCGAATGTCTCGAAGCCGCGGCGCAGGCGGCTGGGTATGAGAATCTGTTGAAACAGCAGCGCGCGGCGCGGGCCCAGGGTCGCTATTTCGGCATCGGCTTCGCAACCTATGCCGAACTGACCGGCATAGGCTCGCGAATTGCCGTCGCCCCTGGGATGCCTATCAACACCGGTTCGGAGACCGCCAAAATCCGTCTCGATTCGACTGGCGCGATCTCGGCGGCGTTTGGCGTCGCTTCGCATGGGCAGGGGCTGGAAACGACGCTGGCTCAGATCATCGCCGATGATCTTGGCGCGAGATTTGAAGATATTCGGGTTGTCCAGGGCGATAGCGACGCGGTCCCGATGTCGACCGGAACATACGCCAGCCGCAGTGCAGTGCTGGGCGGAGGGGCCGCGAAGCATGCTTCGCAGATCTTGCGCGAGAAAATCAGGAAAGTCGCCTCGCATCTGCTCGAAGCGGGCGCCGATGACATTGACGTTAACGGCGGCCGTGCCACCGTCACAGGAACCGATCGCGCGGTGACCTTCAAACAGATTGCAAAGGCGGTCTACTCGGATATGAGGACGCTGCCGGTCGAGGCTCGCCAGGAGTTGGAAGCCAGCTACACTTACGATCCCGTCAACGGGACGACGGCATGCGCGACGCATCTGGTTGCCGTCGAGGTCGATCCCTCGACCTGCTTTGTGAAGATCCACAAATATGTCGTTGCAGAAGATTGCGGCCGCATCATCAATCCGATGATCGTCGACGGACAGGTGCACGGAGGTGTCGCGCAGGGTATCGGCGCGGCGCTTTACGAGGAGATGATTTACGACGAAGACGGCCAGCTGCTGAGCGCGAGCCTGGTCGACTACGTCATCCCGACTGCTGTCGAGATTCCGGATATCGACGTCGTTCATATCGAAAGCGAGTCCGCGGTTGCCGGCGGCTTCCGCGGAATGGGTGAGGGCGGAACGATCGGCGCGCCCGCCGCGATCGCGAACGCGATTTCCGATGCGCTATCGGCGCTCGACATCAATGTTTCGATTCTACCCATGACTCCGGAGCGGCTGTTCAGGTTGCTGGAGAAGGCACACATGAAAGCGAAAGGAAACCAGGAATGAACGATCTTGCAGGGCGCGTCGCTCTCGTTACCGGCGGCGGAAGAGATGTCGGCGCAGGGATCTCGCAGACCCTCGCCGAGGCAGGCGCAACGGTTGCGGTGAATTACCACACGTCGCGAGATGACGCCGACGCCGTTGTCGCGCAGATCCAGAAGGCTGGCGGCAAGGCCAAAGCCTACCAGGCAGACATCGCAGATTTCGAAGCCGTCAAAGCCATGGTGGCGAGCGTCAAGGCTGATTTCGGCGGCATGGACATCCTGGTCAACAATGCCGGCCTCGTTTTGCGGAAGCGGTTCACCGACACGACGCCGGAAGAGTGGCACAAGCAGATCGATACGTGCCTTTATGGCGCGATCCACTGCTGCCACGCCGCCGCGCCCCTGCTCGAGGCATCGGGCCGGGGCCGGATCATTTCCGTCATGGGAGACTCCTCGCGCATCGGTGAATCCGGGCTGGCCATAGGGGCGGCGGCGCGTGCAGGGACCATCGCGCTCATGAAGTCACTGGCTCGAGAAATGGGACGAACGGGGACGACGGCCAATTCGATCGCGCTCGGCCTGATCGAATCCGCGCACGATCGAACCTGGTTGGATGCGAACTACGACAAGCTCGTCAAAGCCTATCCGCTCCGCCGTCTTGGCCAACCGTCGGATGTCGCTCCCATGGTGGCCCTTCTGGCATCTGACGCGGGTAGCTGGATCACGGGCCAGGTGATCAGCATCAGCGGCGGTTTCAGCATGGTCTGATGGGCGGAGAAAATAATGTTGCATACGGGGCTGATCGCGTCGGTATCGGAGCTGCTTGAGCGGCACAAAAAGATGCGACCCGACAAGGTCGCTTACTCGGACGCCGCGAGGTCGGTCACCTATGTTCAACTCGCGGACCGGACGGCTTCGATTGCCGTCAGCCTGGCAAGGATGGGCGTTCGGGAAGGCGATCGGGTAGCCATCTATCTTCCGAACGGGGTCGACTGGATCGAAGCCTGCTTCGCCGGTTTACGTGCCGGCGCGGTCATCGTTCCCATCAGCTATGACGCCGCCGAAGCCGAGATCGCCTATCGGCTGTCCGACGCCGATTGCCGTACGGTGATAACGACGCCGGCCCGTAAGGAACTCATCGCCAAGTTGGCAGCGGGGTTAAGTGGTCCGGTTTCGCTGCTATTCGCCGGCGCTGGCGCCAAGGAGGCCGGTCCATGCCTGGACGGATTTGCCCGTGACAACGCAGGCGCTGCTTTAGATCCGTCCGACATCGATCGCTCATCGTTCATCATCTATACGTCCGGCACCACCGGCCGCGCCAAGGGTGTGCTGCTGTCGGTCCGCGGAATGTTGTGGATTGCCGCTTCGTGCTGGGCGCCGATCTGCAACCTGAATGACGGAGATGTCGTGCTGTCTCCGCTTCCTTTGTTTCATTCATATGGCCTGAATCTGTCGGTGCTGAGCGTGCTGGCGGTCGGGGCCACCGAGCACATCCTCGAACGGTTTTCCCCGCAGCAGGTCCTCGAACTGTTGCAATCCGGAAAGTACTCGGTCTTTCCGGGCGTGCCGACGATGTTTCACTATCTGCTGCAGCGTGCGCAGGAAGCTGGTGTCACCAGGTTGGGAAGCACGCGATTGTGCATTTCTGCCGGCGCCATCATGCCTGCGGCACTGAACCGTTCCTTCGAGGAGCGTTTTGGCACGACGCTTCTCGACGGCTATGGCATCACCGAGACGTCGACGATGGTGACGATGAACTGGACGAGCGGCAGTCGTCCGATGGGCTCGTGTGGTCTTCCGGTGCCGGGTCTGGCGACACGGATCATCGATCCGGCAACGCTCGAGGACGTGCCGATCGGTTCCGAAGGTGAGTTGATCGTTCGCGGTCCCAACCTTATGTACGGTTATCATAACAAACCCGCGGAAACGGCGTCGGCGCTGCGCAAGGGCTGGTATCACACCGGCGATCTCGCGAAATCCGATCCGAACGGCTATCTCACGATCACGGGACGCATCAAGGAACTGATCATCAGAGGTGGACAGAACATCGCACCCGCCGAAATCGAGGAAGTCGCCATTCTTCATCCTGCGGTGATCGACTGCGCTGTGGTCGGCGTGCCGCACGCGACGCTGGGCGAAGTGCCGTACCTGTTTGTCGTCGCCGAACAAGGGCAAGTCGACCTGGAGTCGCTGCTCGCGCACTGTCGAAAAAGCCTGTCGCCCTACAAGATTCCTGAAGCGACGCATATTGTTTCGGAAATTCCACGCACGGGATCCGGAAAGATCATGCGTTTCAAACTTGTGGAGGCGTTGAAAAGCACTTGATCGTCAGACCAGATCATCGCTCGCGCACCAGCTTGCGATGCCCCAAGTGGGAGGCCTCAATCTGTCGCCGTGGCGGTACCAAGCGCAGCTTGAAATCTCTCTCGATCGCACGAAGTATTCCCATGCGCGCGAACATCATCGGCCCGCGATCCTCGGCGGCCTCGATCAGCATATGAATGGCAAGTCGCCACTCCCGGCGATCGTGCTCTGATTTTGGGAGTGTCTTGATGTAATTCGCGGCGTCGCGCAACGTTCGCGCTGGTGCGCCCTTCGGCAGGGGAACGGGTTGATCGAACGGACGATCCCACGACACGACGCAACTCCCGGCTCAGCGCCGCCCAGGCCTAGATCTCAACATCGTGGCGCGCTTTCGCGCGACTGTTGATGCCATCTCGTCGATTGGCGGGCAATCCATTCGGAGTGGGTCCAAGCCCCACCATCCGCAGTAGACGCAGACGTATATAAAGCGGTCGTTTGCATAGTCCGAAATCGGAACCACCGCTTGGTCCACGCCGCAGTGATTGCAATGCGCACCTAATGGCATGGGAGCCGGACTCCCGCGCGCCGTATCGACGAAGCTCTTGTAGCTCCTAATATTTTGCGTCTCGATTTGTTCCCGCCAATTTGCCGGGAACAATTAAAAATTAAATCGACATTAAATGTTATTTGACTCTGTAAATATTTAAATCATGGTGTTGTTTGGACCAAGTCGACGTGTTCCTCCAGCCCAAAGGAAAGTTCCATGCCCCATCCAGAAAGCGAAACCGCTTCCGGCGCTGATCGGCGGGAATTCCTGGCTGCGTGCGGAAAATTCGCGGTGGTCACACCCCCGGCGATGACGTTGCTGTTGTCGACATCCTTAACCTCCACCGCCATCGCGCAATCTGGCGGCAAGGGAGGCGACGGCAAGGGAAATAACGGCAAGGGAAATAACGGCTGGGGAAATGGTGGCGGGGACGGAAGTCCGAACGGTAAGGACGACACCGGCCGGTAAAACCCGCGTCAGCAATATCGGGGCGGAAAGCAGCGGCAGGCAAGGGCCGCGCTCATCGCGGAACTTTTTTTCGCTCCCTTGGTTGCACCTGCTGTGCGTCTTAATTGCCCGGCGCATGTGAGTGACGAAACGGCCCGGCGCAAGGCGCTGCGGCCGTTTTTCAATTAGAGTTACCTCGATCAAGCAGCATTAAGCTGCGCATCGAGGTTTTCAGCGCCGTCGATCACGATGGCGGCGCGGCGCTTCTCGCCTTTAGGTCATCGGTCATTGCGGCCCTCGTCTTCTGGTGGCGCGGCTCGCCCGTGCGCATGATCAGGCTTACGATGGAGCGCGAGACCATGCCCTATGCGTGGGTGCATCCCGACGATGACGATCGGCGCAGAGGGAGGGCTAGAAAAAGCCGCTGCTCACGTCCAGACCGTAGGTTGCCAGGAGTAGAGAAACGAACAGACCCGCTCCGCAGAACAGAGCAACTGTTTTCAGAATATCGACATCGGGCGAGATTGCGGGAATCACATACGAGAAGGCTTTTGCAATTGCAGTCATGGCGGTCTCCTGATCGGTCGATCGCTGCGATTGATATAAGGAATCACTGGCAGGGCGATTTCGCGCCCAATGAAAAACGGTTTCGCTTGTGTTTCAAAAATGTTTCTAGAGTCGTCGGTGAATCCGGAAGCAATAGGTTCCGAGGTCTTAATTTTTACTTAACCAGTCTGCGAAATCCGCGCGATCAAGCGACGATGATCGGCTGAGAGGGCCCACATGGTTTCGGCAGGGAGCGACGAGAATCGGTCAGGCCGCCACTACGGAAGGGATCTTGTACTATGGGAGGGATCTTGGCCCCAGCGCTCCATAGGCAGCAGGATCGTAGCTCAATCTATATTGCATGTCGGCGGCGATGATGGGTTTGTGGCACTTGTCGCAGATCACCGAAGCATGAAAATCATGCCCGCATTTCGTATGATGCAGCAGCAGCGGCAGCTTCCCTTTCGAGTGCCACCGGTCTCCCCAGGCCAGCATGGCGACGAACGGCCCATAGAGATCCCGGCCCATGTCCGTCAGCAGATATTCGTAGCGTTCAGGCGCGTGCTGATAGAGACGCCGGTGAAACACTCCCTGAGCCACAAGGCGCGACAGCCGATCGGTCAGGATGTTGGGAGCAATGCCAAGTTCCGACTGGATTTTGTCATAACGGCGATTTGCAAAAAAAGCCTCGCGAACGACCATGAAGCTCCATTTATCGCCGATGATCTGGAGCGCGCGTGAGACAGAACTTGGCCGCCCCAGCATGAATCGACTCCCGTCAGATGCGCGCCTTGTATTCCGTCCTGGCTTTGAAGGTGTGCGGCCGGCGCCGGGTCCGTCGCGATACTGGACCGCTCTTGCTTCGAGTTCGGATGAACATTCGGAACAAGCGACAATAGGGCGGCTTTCGCAGCCGCAAGATCGGTGGACCAGCGCAAGCGGCGGACGTTTGCGGTCGGAGAGCCACCGGTCGCCGAACTGCATGAGAGCGATGAAGCTTGGATAGAGATCAAAGCCCATTTTGGTGAGCCGGTACTCCTTGCGTTGTCCGATGTGGGTCGCAACCTGCCGGAAAATCTCCAGCCGCGTCAGCTTTCTCAACCGGTCGGTCAGCGTGGCGCGCGGAATGTCGAGGGCTGAGCGGAAGGCTTCGAACGTCCGGGTGCCGAAGAAGGCTTCGCGAATGATGAGAAACGCCCAGGCATCCGAAACGATATCCAGGGTCCGCGCGACAGAACAGTTTCGCTCACCCCGGACCGGACTTGCACCCGTCGCGCGTTGCGAGGTGACGGCGTCAGACGACGCCCGTCCTGGCGCTATCTTGGCGGTCGCTGCGCGCGCCATTACGATCGCATCCGTTCCGTGGGACTGAACGGCGCGCCGCGGCGCAATCTGTTCGTCATGCTGTTCACCTTCCGCGGCATCAAGTGCCCGTACCGCCATGCCCATTCTACACAACCCGGATTGACTTACGAAAAAAATTAAGTCTAGTTATGCATGTTATAAAAAACGAGCGGAAAAACCGCTGTTGGACCAATAGAGAGCTTTGTCCGGCTCAGGGAGGGAGAGCGCCATGGTAACCGTTCGTCGAACCGCGCTGGCTATATCGGTAGCCGCGATTTTTGGGATGGGATCAGCAGCAATTGCAGCCGATGGCATATCCGACAATGTGGTGAAGATCGGCGTGCTCACCGATATGTCCGGACAGTTTTCGCACGAATCCGGCGAGGGCGCGGCGACCGCGGTACGGATGGCAATCGAGGATTTCGGCGGAAAAGTCCTTGGCAAGCCGATCGAACTCGTCGTCGCCGATCATCAGAACAAGCCTGACATTGCCTCCGGGATCGCGCGCAAATGGTTCGACGTTGAAAACGTCGACATGATTGCAAACCTAATCAATTCGTCGATCGCCTTGAGCGTGACCCAGCTTGCAAAGGACAAAGACAGGATTGCCATCGTCACCGGTTCGGGCGCGTCCAGACTGACCGGCGATGCCTGCACGCCGAACAGCGTTCATTACGCATACGACACATACTCACTGGCAAAAGGCACCGCGACCGCGATGATGAAAGCCGGTGGAACGAGCTGGTATTTCCTCACCGCAGATTATGCCTTCGGCCATGCGCTCGAAGCCGACACATCGGCGGTCGTCAAGTCGCTCGGTGGCGAGGTGTTGGGTTCAACACGTTATCCGGTGGAGACCTCGGATCAGTCCTCTTTTCTGCTGCAGGCCCAGGCGTCACACGCAAAGGTGGTCGGTCTGGCGGGCTCCGGGACCGTGTTTGTCAATGCGGTCAAGGCCGCGCAAGAATTCGGCATACAGCGCAGCGGACAGACCCTCGCGGGTCTTCTGGTCTGGATTACCGACATCAAGAGTCTCGGGCTTGAAGTTGCGCAGGGCCTGGTCCTGACCAACGCCTTCTATTGGGATCGCGACGATGAAACGCGTGCGTGGTCAAAACGATTTTACGAACGAATGAAGCGCATGCCCCATATGGGCGATGCGGGCGACTACTCCTCCACCATGCATTATCTGAAGGCGACCGAGGCCGCGGGCACCGACGACGCGAAGACGGTGATGGCCAAAATGCGCGAGATGCCGATCAACGATTTTTTCGCGAAGAACGGCCGCATCCGCGAAGATGGCCGCATGGTGCACGACATGTACGTCTATGAAGTCAAGAAACCGTCAGAATCGAAAGGCGAATGGGACTACTACAAGCTTCGCGCTGTAATCCCCGGGGACGAGGCGTTTCGATCTCTCAAGGAGAGCACCTGCCCATTGGTCAAGAAAGGCTGACTCTCAGCGACGTCTGGATGCTGATCCTGCGGCGACGGCGCCGAGGTCGGTACCAACGTGACGTACCAATCGACCGGCGGGCCGCCGCACAACCGAAGCAGTTAGGCCGCGTCGCTAGGCGGCCGCCGAGGCGTTTGGCGCGTGCATTCCGATTGCATGGTTCGCGGATGCGGTCCACAACAGCTTGAATCGACCCGTTGCGGCGGTTGAAAGGGTCTGTTGACCCCGATTGCGGAGCTTGGCTGGGGAACTAGGATTCGAACCTAGACAAACAGAGTCAGAGTCTGTTGTGCTACCGTTACACCATTCCCCACCGAAGCGCTTGATATCTAAGTACTATTTCCAGAAGTTTTCCAATATCGGCTAGGAGTTTTCCAAATCCGGTGATTTGTAAGCTTCATATAGCGGGGTCGACGTTCATGGTCTAGCCCTCCTTGCCGATCAGGCGCAGGCGGTTCAGGCCGTCGGTTCCGACCTTCATCTGATCCTTGAAACGCATGTAGTGCTCGACGTTCTGCCGCGACATTCCGATATCGTTGGCGATCTGGTCGACCTCGTATCCGCGCTCGGCGCGGGCAAGGATTCCCGTGCCGCGCAGCCCGTGAATGGTTGGGTGATCTGCGTCATCGGGATCGATGTCCCACTCGTATTTCCTGATCTGGGCGGCAACCCAATCCTTCCAGAGCCGGCAGATCTCGCGGCCTTCGGGGGTGTGGGCCAGCCAGCGTCCCCAGCGCGCGCGGAGACCGTCGGCCGTGTATTGCGCGGCCTTCGGCGAATAGAGGTAAAGATCCTGGCGGAAGCGCTCGATGGGCTGCAGCCAACGGCTGTTGCTGAACGTCACCGGTGTCTCTGCCCAGCGATCGATTTCCAGCGCATCGGCCGTGGCCAGTGGGATGTGGAAGGCGCGCCGGCGCTTTCGGGTTTTCTTCGGCCGGCACCAGATGCCGTTGCCGTCGCGATGCTCCGGCCCCATCCTGATAATGTCGCTGCCACGCTGACAGGTCATGATGCCCAGCCGCGTCATCCGGACAAGGTCCGGCCAAGCGTTCGCTCGGACGTGCTCGATGACCCACGACGGCCAGGGCACGTGCCCGCGGTCCGGAATGTCGAAATCCCTGACCTTCTCGAAAGGATTCGATTTAGCGAGATCCAGCGGAATGGCCCAATCCCAAATCGTGCGACCCACCGACAACATCTGGTTGGCCATCACCGGGATGTCTTTCATCGCGTCGCGCGCAGTTTGCGCAGCGAGGGGAGATAGATCACGGACCGGCACCATCCCCCAGGTGTCGTGCGCCTCGAAGCGGCGCATGTGCACTTCGTAATTCGATCGGGTGCCCTCGGACAATCGCTTGAATTCGTCGCTGTTGCGGTAGCGTACGACCAGGTCGCCAATTGAGCTCGCCGGGTATGCCGTTGGCTCAGATTTTTGACGACGCTCGACTTCGGCCCAAAACCTCGCCGGTTGGGTCTCCGCATTAGGTAGCGGGATGCGCTCACCTTCACGGGCGGTGTTGCGCCCCGGATTCCAATAATAATAGCTGTATTTCTTGCCGCGCTTGCGCACGACCTTCTTCTCTACGCCTTCAGGCAGCGTCACGCCGGCTTCCCTTTTTCTTGCCAAAGTTCGCTGCCCCCAATACGGCTGCGTCGGTGTCCGCCGCCCTCTTGCCGGACAGCTTACGGTCTACATCTTCCCAACGCCAGCGGGGGGTGCCCGAAGGGAACGTGTCGCACGGCGGCAGCAGGCGGCCATCCTTCACCCATTGATCCCAAGTGTCTGTCGAAATTTGCAATTCGGCCGCTCCGGTTTCCCGGTCGACATACGCCGGCGTCCGATCGCCCCGAAGCACGTTGTCCGTCTTGCGCGCTGTCATTCGGGCTTACTGGAGGGGAGTCGACTCGTCACGCACGTCGTCGCACGTGCATTTTCGTCAATTGAGAAAATGTCGGACGTGTTGATCATCTTGAGCATCATGCTCAGGCGAGGCCAAAAGTGGAACGGCGGCTATGAACTCATCGTACGATTGCGGGCCACGGCGAACGAAAGGGAAAGAAGCTGCCCGAGGATTTTCATCGTCAAATTTTTCGGCGTAGGGGCGATGCATGCAGCCTCTCTGACGATGAAGGCACCTCCCCGATACTTGAGGCGAGAGTCCACCGCGGCCGTGAGCAGGGCTCTAATAGCTATTGATTTCGTTGTTGGTTCGGACAGCACTCGAACCTTCGACCAGACCGCTATGAGCGCGGAACATCGATCAGCTTCGTTGATTTTCCTGAATTTTCGTTCGATTTCGATTGCGTTCGTTGTGCTTTTACGAGGTCGTTTCTGGTGCGAAGCTGGTGCGGTCGCGGGAGCCGTCTCACGCGGATAGATCCGACCGTTCGGAGGACGGCATATCAGGTCTGGGAGTCTGTCCCATGATGGATTGGACCGACTCTCCAGAAAAGTGAAGTGTCATCAGCACTTAGCGAGAGCCAAATGAAGCGTGCAGTACCGAATGCAGTACCGATCTGGTTTTGAGGTGTACGCAGGCGATTGATGTCGCAATTTGGTGTGCATTGGGTCACTCGCGCGTAGTGCAGCGTACTATCTGCGCGATTGTGCTCCTTCGAACGAAGGCGGCGTTCTGTCCCGTTTATCAAGGTGGGTGGAGGCTGCGAATAGCGCGCCAGTCGTTGTCACCGTTCGCTGCTTGGGCTCCCAAGAATCAGTTGATTGATGCAATTGCAGAGGGAACGCAGGTTTCCAAAGGAGACGTAAAGGCCGTCATCGAGCAGATCGCGACTGTAGGCGATAAGGAACTGAATGAATCCGGCGAGTTCGTCATTCCTGGCTTCGCCAAAATGTCGGTCGCGAACAAGCCTGCTACTGAAGCCCGCAGCGGTGTAAATCCTTTCACGAAAGAGCCTATGGAGTTCGCGGCCAAGCCAGCCAGCAAGTCGGTCAAGGCGTCACCCCTGAAGGTTGCTAAAGACGCCGTTTGAAGCGGACGGGTTGGCTGAGGCGTGTTCGTTCGTCTGAACTGTGGGTAATTCCATCACACCCTACCAAAAATAGGGGCTCTGGGTGAACGGCCGCTTCTGTGAAGGGTTTCGGATGACGGCCGATCGGGACGCTGCGGCTTGCACCGGGGCCGTCGTCCGAAAGCCTCCAATGAAGGAACGCGCGGGAGGTTGGGTAGGACGGTTGCCGCAGGCTATGGAGATTTGATCGCGCGGATGCGGGTGTGCGGAAGTCGGCTGGGCTCGGGGATGACGTTATTGCGCCCGCCAGTTTGGCTGACCGGCTTTGATTGAGCGTTGACGATGCGTTTCCGGGATGCACGCGGCGCGGAATGCGATGCCGGACCCGTATTCGGCCGAGCGGCGGCGTATCTGGTCGCTGACCAGCGAGGAAAGCCCTTGGCGGTGCGGAATGTTGCGTTTGCGCTCATGAGGTATCGATCCTCATTGCCGGCGGCCGGTAGTGTGGCTGGCAGCCGGCATCGAAGGTCTCGATGACGAACATGCGACCGCCACAGCAGGGGCAAGGCTGGGCGAGTGCCTGCGCCGCTGCCGGATCGATTTCGACTGCCTCTTCGGCCGCAGGCGTTGCCAGTCCCAGGAGTTCGCGCACTCGCGCGATCGTCTCGGCACGATTCGCGCTGGCGAACAAGCCGTAGTGGCGGATGCGATGGAAGCCTTTGGGTAGCACGTGGATGAGGAACCGGCGGATGAATTCGCCGACGTCGAGCGTCATCGTCGTGTACCGGCCGGGGCCTTCGATCCTGTAATCCTTGACCTTGAACGT
>JAQGKC010000096.1 GCA_028290305.1 Bradyrhizobium sp. | reverse complement strand
ACTCGCGTGCCTGCCGACGTGACGATGCCATCTTGCCCAAGGCGTCCAAGTCGATCTCGACATTGAAATGGCCCGAGTTGCTGATGATGGCGCCGCTCTTCAAATGCTCGAAGTGCTCGCGCGAGATAACGCTCTTATTACCCGTTACCGTGCAAAACACGTCGCCGATCCGTGCAGCCTCGACCATCGACATTACGCGGAAGCCGTCCATCAGAGCCTCAATGCCCTTGATCGGATCGATCTCGGTTACGATCACGTTTGCGCCCATGCCGCGGGCACGCATCGCCAGACCCTTGCCGCACCAGCCATAGCCGGCGACGACAAAAGTGCTCCCGGCCAACAGCACGTTGGTCGCGCGCACAATTCCGTCCAGGGTGCTCTGTCCCGTGCCGTAGCGATTGTCGAAAAAGTGCTTGGTCAGCGCGTCGTTCACCGCCACGATGGGATACTGCAGCACGCCCTCTTTGGCCATGGCGCGCAGCCGGATCACGCCCGTCGTGGTCTCTTCCGTTCCACCGATGACGTGTTGCAGCAGGTCCTTGCGCTTGGTGTGCAGAATGCTGACCAAGTCCGCGCCATCGTCCATCGTGAGCTGTGCCTTATGATCGAGCACGGACATGATGTGCGAGTAATACACATCGTTGTTTTCGCCCTTGATCGCGAACACTGGGATGTTGTAATCCCGCACCAGCGAAGCCGCGACGTCGTCCTGGGTCGACAACGGGTTCGAGGCGCACAGTACGATATTTGCGCCGCCATCCCGCAGGGTGATCATCAGGTTGGCCGTCTCGGTGGTGACATGCAGGCACGCCCCGATGCGGATCCCCGCAAGAGGCTGTGTCTTAATGAACTGCTTACGGATGTTCTGCAGCACCGGCATCGATTGGTACGCCCATTCGATGCGCTGTTTCCCGGAATCCGCCAGCCCGATTTCTATAATGTCGCAGGCTAATGCCGCGGTTGCATTCGATGACATGGAATCTCCTCTGAATATACTCGTGTGGACAACGCCACTATCGGGCGGCCATCGCGGCCTTGCTGCTCTCCCGCAGCGCCTCGGCTTTGTCGGCGGCTTCCCAGGTGAAGGTGTCCTCGCGCCGGCCGAAGTGGCCGAACGCCGCCGTCTTCTGATAGATGGGCCGACGAAGCTTCAAATGCTCGATCATCCCCTTGGGGGTCAGCGGGAACTGCTCCCGCACCATCTCGATCAGGCGCTCCGCTTCCACCGTGCCAGTGCCGAAAGTGTTGACCATCACCGAGACAGGCTCGGCTACGCCGATGGCATAGGCTAATTGAACTTCGCAGCGCTTCGCGAGTCCCGCGGCCACTAGGTTCTTTGCGATATAACGCGCCATGTAGCAGGCCGAGCGGTCCACTTTCGTCGGGTCCTTACCCGAGAAGGCGCCGCCGCCGTGCCGTCCCATGCCGCCGTACGTATCGACGATGATTTTGCGCCCGGTGAGCCCGGTATCGCCGTGGGGGCCGCCGACCACAAATCGTCCCGTGGGGTTGATGTGGTACTTCGTTGCGGAGTCCACCATATTAGATGGCACCACGGCGTCAATGATGTGCTTCTTGACTTCGCGGCGCAGTTCTTCGGTCGAAACCTTGTCGCTGTGCTGGGTCGAGATGACCACCGCATCAATGCGCTTCGGCTGGCCGTTGACATATTCGACGCTGACCTGGCTCTTGCCGTCCGGACGGAGGAATTCGAGCCTCCCGGCGCGGCGGACTTCGCTCAACTGGCGAACCAGCTTGTGCGCCATCATGATGGGAAGCGGCATCAGCTCAGGAGTTTCATCGCTGGCATACCCGAACATCAGACCCTGGTCGCCGGCGCCCCCGGTATCGACGCCCATCGCGATATCGGGCGACTGACTCTGGATCGTGTTCAGAATTCCGCACGTTTTGCAATCAAAGCCATACTCGGCATTGTTGTAGCCGATATCCTCGATCACCTTGCGCGCCAGCTTCGGAACATCGACGTAGGTCGTGGTTGTGATCTCGCCGGATACAACGCAGATTCCCGTCGTGAGCAGGACTTCACAGGCCACCCGTCCCATCGGATCGTCCCTCAGGACGGCATCCAGAACGGCGTCCGATATCTGGTCCGCCATCTTGTCGGGATGACCTTCGGTCACGGACTCCGACGTGAATATGTGTCGCATTCGATCTACCACTGGTTTGAAACCCTCCTGAACCCCGAAACTGCTATTGATAAAAATGGATTTGTGCGGGGATGTAACGTGTCTAGTGTACCCTCTAAATTAAGGAATCGTCAATGAACCGGGGCCCAGCAGCTATTTCGAGGCAGTGACTGGCTTTAACTCCGCTTCGATCAGCGGTTTCACCATGTCTAATGCCATGGGGCCGTTGTAGTGCTTGCCATTAATAAAGAAGGCGGGCGTGCCGTTGACTCCGGCATCTTCGCCGTCTTTGAAGTCTTTCGCGACCACGGGATCAAACTTGCCCGAGGCGACATCGGCCGTAAAGCGATTAACATCCAGGCCGATCTCCTTCGCCAAAGCCAGAATGCGCTCGCGGCTCAGTTGGTGGTAGTTGGCGAAAAGCTTGTCGTGCATTTCCCAGAACTTGCCTTGTTCATTGGCCGCAAGAGCGGCGACCGCTGCCATACGTGCATGGGGATGCGTGGATAGCGGAAACTGCTTGTAGACCAGCCGGATGTCGCGTGGAAACGCGACCATCAGCGCGTCCACTTGCGAGACGGCGCGCGAGCAATAGGGGCATTCGAAATCGGAAAACTCAACCAGCGTGATGCGAGCATGTTCGGGGCCTTTGGATGGCGCGCCCGCAATCGGGATTTTGACAGGGTCTTCCAGAAGCGGCCTCTGCGCCGGTCCTTTAGCGAGCGGGGACGCCTTGACGTCCGCCATCACCTGGTCCTCTGTCTTTCCTTCGCGAACGCCTTTAATAACCACCTTGGCGAGGCCGGTGCTGAACGCGCAGCCTGGGTCGAGCACCCGGCATTGGGCCATTTTCATGGCGCAGCCGCAAGAGCATCCCTGATCGCGCAGAATCTTGAGCGCGGCGGTTTTCTGCTGGGCTGTCAGGCCGGTCATGTCCACGCCTGGTAGATCCGTGGCGGTGTGCCAGTCGATCGGCGGCTGGGCGAGTAGAAGGGCTGGTAGTGCGGCAAAGAGGGAGAGGCGGAGCAAGCGGGACATTACTCCCATTATCGCGCAGGCGGCGGCGCAGTCAGGGTGCAATTTGCAGCGCATTGGAACGCATCGGTTCAATTCCGAATCGCGGCAACTTACTCTACGAGGGTGATCACCACATGTCCTTTCTTGTGTCCGGCCTCTACATACCGGTGAGCTTCGGCGATCTCATCCAGTGAATAGCGTCTATCTATCACCGTCCTTAG
>JAQGKC010000217.1 GCA_028290305.1 Bradyrhizobium sp. | reverse complement strand
ATGCGCCCAGTGCTTCAGCCAGTCGCCTTCCGCTCGCTCCATCTTCACTATTACGAGCACCGGCGACACTGAATGGGTTCAGCACGGGGCTCAAGTTGGTTATCGCTGGATTTTCTTTGATCTCCCGTGACCTGCCCCTGAGTTTTTCCTCCAGTGGAGTTAGAGTCCGGCCCCTGACGAAGGACGGACAGATGAAGCGAGCAAGGTTTACGGAAGAGCAGATCATCGCAGTGCTGAAGGAGCACGAGGCTGGGGCCAAGACGGCAGATCTGGCCCGCAAGCACGGGATATCCGAGGCGACGCTGTATAATTGGAAGGCCAAGTACGGCGGCATGGACGTCTCCGAGGCCAAGCGGCTGAAGGCGCTGGAGGACGAGAACGCGAAGTTGAAGAAGCTTCTGGCCGAGCAGATGCTCGATGCCGCAGCGCTCCGCGAGTTGCTGTCAAAAAAATGGTAGGGCCCGCCGCCAAGCGCGCGCTGGCGCACCTGCAGGACAAGATGGGCCTGTCGGAACGGCGGGCCTGTTCGATCGTCAGCGCGGACCGGACGACGATCCGGTACCGCTCCCGCCGGCCATCGGACACGGAGCTTCGCAGCCGGCTGCGCGAGCTTGCCAATGAGCGGCGGCGGTTCGGCTATCGCCGGCTGTTCATCCCGCTGCGGCGGGAGGGCGAGCCGTCGGGGATCAACCGCATCCACCGGCTCTATCGGGAAGAAGGACTTGCGGTATGCAAGCGGAGGGCCCGTCGCAAGGCTGTGGGCACCCGCGCCCCGATCCTAGTGGAGGCGAGGCGTAACGCGCGCTGGTCGCTCGACTTCGTCCATGACCAGTTCGCCAATGGACGGCGCTTTCGCATCCTCAACATCGTCGACGACGTCACCAAGGAATGCCTTGGCGCGATCCCGGACACGTCAATCTCAGGACGACGCGTGGCGCGGGAACTGGCGGCAATCGTCGCGAGCCGTGGCAAGCCGGGCTCGATTGTCTCCGACAACGGCACGGAGTTCAGCTGCAATGCCATGCTGGCGTGGTGCAAGGAAGCCGGTATCGACTGGCACTTCATTGCACCTGGCAAGCCGATCCAGAACGCCTTCGTCGAAAGCTTCAACGGCCGCATGCGCGACGAGTTCTTGAATGAGACGCTGTTTTTCAGTCTCGACGACGCACGAACCAGGGTCGCGGCGTGGGTTGCGGACTACAATGGCGAACGCCCACATTCGTCGCTGAAATACCTTACGCCTGCGGACTACGCCGCCACATTCACCGCAACGGGCGATCGGCTGCGCAACACCGACCAGCTCCGCCGATCGCCCGTTGCTCCACCCGCGCCGCAAGGCGTACAAACCACCGAGACTCTAATTGCCGCTGGATGAAAGTTCGGTGGCAGGTCACCCGGTGCACACATCGTGCACACGCCGCAACGTCTTCGGTGCGCGAGAACTGGAGCGGGTGCGATCGTCGGGCATCTCAGGCGAGTTGAGGCCCCGCCCTTGGCACTCCCGTTGCGAGGGTGCTTGCTTGACCGTCCTGCAGATACCGGCAGATCGAATGGCACACATCAACGGTGAAGCATCCCGCCGCCGACGCCCGATGGCCGGTCGAGGTCCGCTTCGGCAAGCAACCACTCCTTGAATGCGGCGATCGCGGGCTTGGCACGGTTCTCCTCCTTATGGACGATGTAGTAAGACAACTCGCAAGGTAACGCATCTCCAAATGGTCGAACGAGTCGCCCCTCCGTCAGATCCCTTGCGACCAGCGTTGTTCTACCAAGCGCCACACCATTGCCCGCGATAGCGGCCTGAAACGCGGCAGCCGAATCGTTGATCTGCAGACCTCGGTCGCAATCGAAGTCGGCAAATCCGGCGTTTCGGAGCCATACACGCCATGTCGGGAAACTGCTTTCGAAAGACATCGACATGTCGTGGATCAAGGCGTGATGTTTCAGGTCGCTCGCGCTCTTGATCGGGTGTTCTCCCATCAGCAAGGCCGGACTGCAAACCGGGAAGAATGCATCACGGAGGAGAAACGTCGCCTCCAAACCAGGCCAGCGCCCTCCACCATAGCGTATGCCGACATCGATCCGCTCCGCCGTGAAGTCGACCAGTCGCCCGCTGGTATCTATGCGGAGATCATAATCCGGAGCGCGGACCCGGAACCGCTCTACGCGAGGGAGCAACCACTTGTCGGCAAAAGCTGGAGGAACCGTCACGGCCATCGCGACGCGTGAGCACCCGGCTCTCATCCGCTCGACTGCCGTCGACAGTCGATCGAAGCCTATCTCCAGATCCGGCAGGGCGGCCTGCGCCACTTCGGTGAGAAGCAGTCTGGATGGCCCGGCTTGGGAGCGGTGAAACAATTCGACACCGAGTGTCTCTTCGAGTCCTCGGACCAAATGGCCCACTGCCGCCGGGGTAACGTTCAGTTCGTCAGCGGCCGCGACATAGCTCAAGTGGCGCGCTGCCGCCTCGAACGCCCGCAGTCCATTCAGGTGATTCGGCGCTCTCATTCGTTCCCCAAGATTTTTTCTATCCCGGTCGCATAGATCATCTCAGTTGTCGGCAATGGCGTCTGCGACCATGATTTCTTCAGACATGTAGGAAAGATCAAATGAAGCTCAAGAATAAAGTCGCCCTTATTACCGGTGGTACTTCCGGCATAGGCTTGGAGACCGCCAAATTGTTTCGAGACGAAGGCGCTCACGTCATCGTGACTGGCGTCAACCCTGAGCGCCTTCGGGAGGCGTCCCGCCAGCTCGGCCCCAACGTATTGGTGCTGAGCGCCGATCTACGTGTTCCGAGCGCCATCAACGACCTTGTCGCAGCGATCCGGGACGAGTTCTCGCATCTCGATATTCTGTTTGCGAACGCCGGCGTCGGCTTCGTCGCACCGTTGGAATCGGTGACCGAGGGACAAATTGACGAGCAATTCTCGGTCAACTTCAAGGGCATTTTCTTCGCTGTCCAGAAGGCGGTGCCGATCTTGAGCGCTGGCGGCAGCATTGTACTAACGACCTCGTTTCTCGACACGGTCGGCGTACCTGGGCTGTCGATCCTGTCGGCAACGAAGGCGGCAGTGCGGTCGCTGGCGCGCTCACTCGGTGCAGAGCTCGCGCCGCGGGGTATCCGCGTGAACGCGATAAGCCCCGGCCCGATCAGTACGCCATTCCACAGTAAGCTGGGACTATCCGACAATGACCTCAACGAAATGGCGGTCGCCATAACGGCGCAAGTGCCGTTGCGCCGTTTTGGCGCCACCGACGAAATCGCAAGGGCGGCATTGTTTCTCGCAAGCGAGGACTCATCGTTCATGACCGGAGCGGAGCTCGTCGTCGACGGTGGCCTCTCGCAGCTCTGATGCGGTTCTTCCCCACGAAACCGGCGTGTAGCTGACACCGGCAATTCCAAGGCGTCGGGGAGCCGGTCGATTCGTCGTGCTCCTCTCGATCCTGCGGCGGAAAGGCAGAGACAATGGACGAAGCTGACTCAACGTTTGACTTTATCGTTTGCGGCTCGGGATCTTCCGGGTCTGTCGTGGCGCGGCGGCTTGCCGAGAACCGTCACGTAAACGTGCTGCTCATCGAGGCCGGCGGACGCAACGATGTTGATGAAGTTCGAGATGCGGCCAAGGCTCTTGCAAACTTGGGAAGTCAGCGGGACTGGGGATATGAAATGGCGGCCAACCCTCACATCGATGGCCGCACCTTGCCACTCCCTGCAGGCAAGGTTTTGGGAGGCGGTTCAAGCGTAAATTTCATGTACTGGGCGCGCGGGCACAAGTCTGACTGGGACAATTTTGCCTTGCAGGCGGCCGATCCGGCCTGGGGCTTTGACGCGGTTCGCCGGATATACGGGAACATAGAGCGTTGGCGCGGTACTGGCGAGCCCGCGAGAGACACCTCGCGTGGCATCATCCCGATTACTCAGGACAGCAGCGCGAGTGCGCTCGGAAATGCCGCCTCCGAGGCCTTTGAGCGAAGCGGCATGCCCCGTTACGAAAGCCTCAATGGCAGTCTGATGGAAGAATCGGTCGGTTACTCCAATAGCGAAAGAACTGTCGTCGATGGACAGAGGGTTTCGGTCTTCACAGCTTACCTGCAAGACTACCTTACTGCTCCAAATCTCACTGTTCTCACTGAAACGCTGGTTCAATCGGTCACAATCGAGGGCAACCGCGCCACGGGCGTATCGGTTATCAAGGACGGCAGATCGCGGCAGTTCAAGGCTCGTCATGAGGTAATTCTGTCAACGGGGGCAATTCAAACGCCTAAGATTCTTATGCTGTCTGGAATCGGCAATGAAGCGGAACTACGACGACACGGCATTGTCATCCGTCAGCATCTTCCTGGTGTCGGCCAGAACTATCAGGACCATCCTCTCGTCCTTGGTTGCAACTGGCTGGCGCCGGAAGGTGCATTCGAGATACAGCCCGCATCGCTTGTTGGGTTCTGCAATAGCCTCGGCACAAATTCCGCGCCAAATTTGCATATCGTTTTTTCGGGGTTCATGACGGCCACTCCGCTTGTTGCGCAACGATATCGCTACCCAGCTGGAAATTTCGTTTTCCCCGGAGGTTGGGGAATGGGTATTGGCTTGTTGCGGCCAGAGAGTCGCGGCCGCATCACCCTTGCTGATGCCAACCCGAACAGCAAGCCTATCATCGATGCCCGTATGCTGTCGGAACCAAGGGATCGGGAAGCCCTGCTTGCTGCAATCGAGATGGCGCGCTCCATAGGCAATTCCGGCCCGCTAAAACGCTTCACGACAGGGGAATTGAGCCCGCGGCTGTCGGCCGTGGAAGAGCGAAACTCGTTCCTGCGTGATGCAATCGGAACGTATTTTCACCCGACGTCGACGGCCAAAATGGGTACGGATGACTTATCGGTGGTGGGCGCCAATCTTGCGGTGCACGGAATGGAGGGGCTCCGAATTGCAGACGCCTCGATCATGCCGAGAATTCCCGCCGCAAACACAATGGGGCCGTCAGTCATCGTAGGTGAACGTGCAAGCAACATGATCAAGGCTGCCCACGGTCTTTGAGACCAGGAACGCTTTCGGTCGCCGCCTCGAGATCAGGACGTAGCGGCCGATGACTAGGTCAGCGGCCCGTCGCATCGGATGGCGACCATCACATCCTGTGGCCGATCAGATGCGCAGAAGAACGAAAGGTAAGGAAATATGACACCGATTGCTGCTTTGCATTGGCGAGCAAACAAATACCCTGACTCTCCCGCCTTTGTTGCGGGTGACGACGCATGGAGTTATCGACGTCTCGCAACTGAAGCGGAACAGCTTGCGGGCGCCCTCTTCAGTCGAGGTTTGAAAGCGGGCGACCGTGTGGCGCTGCATATGGCCAACCTGCCGGAGCTCGCGGTTGCTTACTATGCGTGTTTCCGCATTGGAGCGATCGCGTGTCCATTGAACATCAGGTTCAAGACCGCGGAATTGGAGCTGCTCTTGCACAAGCTGCGGCCGGCTCTCTATCTTGGCCAAGCGCAGCTGTATCCGGAGATTTCGTTCGTTCAGACCGATATCCTGGCTTCGAACACTCGCTTCATTGTCGGAGGCGGAAGTGAAAACGGAAGCACGCGGCCATGGCAAGACCTTCTCATAGACGGCGCCGATCGATCCGCTCCGCATGATCCGGATGTCGATAGGCCGGCGGTCCTACTAACCACATCGGGCACCACCGGGGAGCCGAAATTCGTTGCTCACACGTCCGCGACGCTGTCGGCGATCGCTAATTCGTTTCTACATCTGGGGCTTAATGAAGAGCAAATTGCGATCAACGCTGTACCCATGATGCATATAGGCGGGTTGGCCACATTCCTCGGCTGCGTCCGCTTTGGCATGCCGATGGTTCTGTTCGAACGTTTTGATCCCGATGCGGTATTGGACGCCATAGAGCCGAACCAATGCAGCTGGCTCATGGGGGTGCCGCAGATGTATGCGGCTATTGTGGAAAGCCAGCGAAGGCGGCCCCGCCGGGTCGACACGATGCGATTCTGTTTGGTAGCCGGAGATGTTTGCCCGGTGCAGCTGCATCAGGATTTTTCCGACATTTTTGGTGCTCCGCTTCGCTCATTCTGGGGTTCGACGGAGACGTTCGGAACGTTTACCTTTGGGTTGCAGCCCGGACCCGTCAGCCGTCCGGCGCCAGGCACCCAGTTTCGTCTCGTTGATGACAAGGGAGGGCCGACACCGCGTGGCGATGTTGGCGAGCTACTCGTGCGCGGGCCCAGCGTCACAGTTGGCTATTGGTCGGGTCCGGGTCAGATCAGTGCCCCGTCCGACGGCTGGTTCCACACCGGCGACCTGATGCAGGAGGGGAAGCCGCACGAATTCTGGTTTGTCTCTCGCAAGAAGGACCTGATTATTCGCGGTGGCTCCAACATCTCGCCGATCGAAGTCGAGGGTGTCCTGATGGCTCATCCCGCTGTGTGTGACGCCGCTGTCATTGGCATCCCGGATGCAATTCTTGGTCAACGCGTCGTGGGTTTGGTCAAGCTGGCAGATGACGCGGACAAGTCGGCACTCGCTGACATTCTCGCCGATACGAGGGCGCGGCTTGCTGACTACAAGGTCCCGGAACGGCTGGAGGTCGTGACCGAGATTCCCAGAAACGCGCTGGGCAAAATCGATCGCAAGTCGCTGCAGGCTGCAACTTCGGACCGAAAATTTCCGGGACCGATAGGCCGCCAGATGTAGCAAAGCAATTCGCCATAACCGGCAAACGGGAGGCCCGCCGATCGCAGCTAACACCGCAGCGCGTTCCGTTCAGCCTGCTCAAGTTGGTTGTCGCAGATTTTCCTTGATCTCCCGGTGCACACATCGCGCACACGCCGCCTTCTAACCGATTGAAAAACTTGGACTCTCGCTCCAATCCATCATGGGTGCGACGGAAAAGCGATAGTCTTGATATCTCAATCGTTTACCCTACACTCTCAATAGGATGAAAGAAGAACGTGTGCACTCCAAACTAGACGAAATTGCACACGTCTGTACCCGTTTTGGCCTCTCGGTGCACACATAGTGCACACGAAAGTCGGAGTGCACACGCGTGGCGACCTTTACTCAATTGGCATCGGGAAACTGGCGCGTCCAGGTCCGCCGAAAGACCCGTTATGTGGCGGAGACGTTCCGAAGGCGCAAGGACGGCGAGGAATGGGCGCTCGAAATGGAGCGCAACATCGATCGCAATGGCTTGTCCAGACCCCGCACGCTGGAAAAGCTTCGAACGTTCGGTGACCTGATCGATCTCCACGACGAGGACATGCGCGAGGTCGGCAAGCCCCCTCGCCGCTCGAAAGCTGCAGTCATGGAATCGCTCAAAGACGCCTTGGGAACCGTGAAGCTACCTCAGCTGAACCGCGAGCGATTGATCGAGTTCGGACGGAAGCGCGCGAAGCAAGGCGCTGGACCCGCCACACTAGCGATCGACTTGTCCTTCATCAGGACGATCGTATCGCACGCTGCAGCCGTCCACGGGATTGAAGTCTCGGCTGAAGAGGTGCGCTTAGCGCGAATTGCCTTAAAGCACCTCGACCTGGTGGGCAAAGGCGTCGAACGCGACCGTCGGCCGACGCAAGACGAAATCGACGAACTCATCGAGCATTTTGAGACCAATCCACGCCAAGTGATCCCGATGGGCGCATCGTGCGCTATGCGATTGCCACAACAATGCGCCAGGAAGAGATATGCCAACCGGAATGGCCTGACGTCGACGTCAAGAAGCGCCTCGTGTTGCTTCGTGACCGAAAGGATTCACGACATAAGGTCGGCAACCATCAAAAGGTCCCGCTACTTAATTTGACCGGATATGATGCTTGGGAGATTTTGCTCCAACAACGGATCATTACCCGAGGTCAAGGGAGGGTCTTTCCACACCATCATAAATCAATCAGCACTGCTTTTACCCGCGCATGTGATGAATTGAAGATCGATGACCTGCATTTCCATGACCTTCGCCACGAAGGCACCAGTCGGTTGTTCGAGGCAGGCCTGTCCATCGAAAAGGTCGCTCTAGTGACTGGCCATAAGGATTGGCGAATGCTACGGCGCTACACCAACCTCAAGCCCGAGGATCTACATAAACTGCAGCTGGCCTCTCAGCCGTCGATGGAAGAATTTATCGAGACGTTAGCCGCATCCTGACGAGCTCTGCTTGCGCCAACGGCACGCTCAACGGGCACTGAGCACTCTCACTTCCCGTTGGCAGGTTATTCTCAAAATCGGAAGACGAGCGAATAGGCGGGGTTTTCTCGGCGAAGTTCGCATAATGAACCTTACGCGAATCGCGCGTCGTAGCGGGTGCGGCGGCGCCACTGCTGAAGCTTCTCTCTTAAAACGCGTCTGTTCTCGGCTATTTTGAGTCTGGTCATGAACGGTGCTCGCTGGGCCGCCGGCGATCGCCATGGCCCAAACGCCTGACGAAGCCTATTCCCGAGGCCATGAAACAATCGGCGTTACGACCGTCGCTCAGCCCAAGCCAGGAACATGATCGGGCCGTTAACTTCGAAGCGCCGGCGTTGGCGCCGGATACCTGGGTTGAGAGGTGGGGAGCTAAGTCATCTAGACGCTGATCGCACGGTATCTGACCGGTAACTTACCGCGAGATCCGCGCGGCTGTGACGACCCCTGCTCTGAGCCGACATCATCCATTTCGAAGGCCTGGGCCTCGGACCGGTGCCGCGAGCTAGACATCATGACGTTGGTATCGGGAGGAGCGGCCAACAGGCGTCGGGATTAGGCGGGTTCATCCGGCGGCCAAACCGCCGGTCGGCCAGCAAGGTCAGCCAACGTACCTTGGATTTGGGAGACTGTGCCTTGGGCAGATAAGGTCCTGCGCCGGCCCAAAACTCGTCACTTCGACGTACGTTACCGCATTGCCGGCAGCGTCGCGGGCTAGAAAATCTGGTCGACGACTGGGGTGACCACACGCCGGATGAACCTCAACGCTGTAACCTTGGCGCTTAAGCGTTGCATGTACGAGGAGTTCAGCCAGTGCGGCCTGGTAGCCGAGGGAGCCTATTTTCCGAAAACGCGCGACTGCTTCTGCGCGCTCTTCGTCGGGATATTCCGCGATCCATCGTTCAACGTGGCCCGATAGACATCGTAGGCGGCTCCAGACATGGAATCGTAGAACGCAAACTCATCTTCGCCCGGCTTCTTGGGGTCGGTGCGGGTACGTTCCTTCTCCTCGAATATCATGATGGCCCTGTCCTGCCCCGGCGTTTGATTCCAACTCGACTGCTCGGTCGCAGCTTTCTACATACGTCACGCGTTTCGCAGACCGGGCGTTTCGATAAAAAACGGATACCGGACGTCGTCGATGTTTGGCGTCGGCGATCTTCGCAACTACGGTCATCGTCAGTTCGGCGCCGAAGTGAAGTTTGAAGATCGCCGCGGCAAAGCCGAAAGTGAACTCCGAAAGGTCGTTCGCTACCGGTGCCATCTCGCCGAGAAGCTTACGGTGCGCCTCGTTCACGTCCGGCTCGCGCAGCGTCTCCGCCATGCCGTGGACGAAGACGTAGTCGGACACGAAGGAGAACGTATTCAGCAGCGCCTTATTGAAGTAGACGGCCCAGTCGGCCTGGTCGTGGTCGGCTCCGCCAGCCGCCTTTTCGAAGGCTGCGTCGATGTCGTCGACCCTCATTTCGTGGGGTGGTTACAAGCGTCGGTCATTGCTTGCAGGGTTGCGCCGAGATGGAGAGACCCCATTTTCGTGGGGTGGTTACAACCTGTCCGTCGGCGGCGCTTCGGTCATCACAGATGCAGAGACCCCCGCCTGTGGTGGGCCGTATGGCGACCGGCCTCACGACCGCGAGACGAAGCTGGGCATCTTCTACGCCATCTACGGCGAAGTTCTTCCGGTTGGGAGATCGCCTGCCCAAACCTGTTGCCCCGCGATTTGGGAGGCGTGGATTTTTCGCAGCGTTGGGGGTTCGGACCTGGCAGGAAATCGCCGGTGAATACGACCGTTCCCGCTTCTAAGGACCGAAGATGTAATCGGATCGCTCGCGGGCTCTACACGGCCTAGCTCGAAAGA
>JAQGKC010000079.1 GCA_028290305.1 Bradyrhizobium sp. | reverse complement strand
GTTCGCAGGGACGACTCGTTGAAACACCGCGCAAAACCGGAAAAATTCGCCCGCGGACCGCACAGAAGATTCCATATGCGATAGCCCTGCCCGCAACGGGGAGAGGGAGCAAAGGAGCCGAGCCTCTCTCACCGAATGCTCACTTCTCGTTTGTAAAAATGATCGTGCCGCTCGCCGCGAACATGCCGCCGACGCCGTGGCAGACCGAAATCTTCGCGCCCGGCACTTGTGCCGGTGCGATGCCGCGCATCTGCCGCACGCTTTCCTGCAGCGCGTACATGCCGTACATGCCGGAATGCATATAGCTTAAGCCGCCGCCATTGGTGTTGAGCGGCAGCTTGCCGCCGGACCGGGTGTTGCCGTCGGCGATGAACTTGCCGGTTTCCTCGTGCGGCATGAAGCCGAGATCGCCGAGGCCATACAGCGGCAGATGCGCAAAGGCGTCGTAGATCATCAGGTGATCAACGTCTTTATGGGCGATGCCGGCCTCTTTGAAGGCGAGGGGACCTGCGACCTTGAACGCGCGCGAACTATCAAAGGTCTGCATCTGGCTGACCATCGGCGTCTCCACGCTCTCGCCGGTGCCGAGGATATAGACCGGCTTTCTCGGAAAGTCCTTGGCGCGGTCGGCCGATGTCAGGATCAGCGCGCCGCCGCCGTCGGTGACGAGGCAGCATTGCAGAATGCGGAACGGATAGGCGATCATCCGCGAGTTCAGCACGTCCTCGACCGTGATCGGCGCTTTCATGGTGGCGCGCGGGTTCTTCGCAGCCCATTCCCGCTGCACCACCGCGACCATCGCGATCTGCTCGTGGGTGATGCCGTGGGTCTTCATGTAGCGCAGCACCGGAATTGGAAACATGCTGGCCGGCGTCGATACGCCATAGGGCAGCTCGAACTGCCCGTTCAGGCTGTCGGGGCCGATCATGCGCGGGGTGCGGCCGATATTTGACTTGCCGCTTTCGGCATGTGTGATCAGCACGGTCTTGCACAATCCGGCCTCGATCGCTGCCGCGGCGTGGCGGACATGGAGCATGAACGAACAGCCGCCAACCGACGTGCCGTCGACCCAGGTCGGCGTGATGCCGAGATAATGCGCGATCTGCTGCGGCGTTTCGACCGCGGTGGCGAAGCCGTCGATATCGGACAGTTTCAACCCGGCGTCGGCGATGGCGTTCAGCGCGGCGTCCGCATGCAACTGGATCTGCGAGACATTCGGGATAACGCCGAGTTCGGTGGTCTCGGCAGCGCCGACGACGGCGACCTGATTTCTGCGCATGATGCTTAACCCTTCGCTGGGCGGAACAAGGGAAGGGTGATCTTGTCGTCGAGCTTTTCGAACGCGACTTCGAGCTTCATGTCGAGTTCGAGCGCCTCCGGCGTTTGCGGGCAATCGACAATGTTGCTCATCATGCGCGGACCTTCGTCCAGTTCGACCACGGCGATGGCGTAAGGCGGTGTGAAGCCCGGCACCGGGCGGTGATGGATGACGTAGCTGTAGAGCTTGGCCTTGCCGCTGGCCTTGAACACGCTGACCTTGCGCGACGCGCAGGCCGGGCAGAACGGGCGCGGCGGGAAATAGACATTGGCGCAGGCATCGCAGCGTTGCAGGCGAAGTTCGTTGGCCTGTGTGCCATCCCAGAAATGCTGGGTTTCGGGCGTCGGTTTCGGTCGCGCGCGCGCTGGCTCGGCCATATCAGTGATTCCTCCCTGGGGCGGGTCCATTCGGCCCGCTGGCTCTGATCTTGATGCGACATTGGACCGCCCGGCGTCAACGGTCCAGCCGAGCTCCCGCATGCCGCGTATTCCGGCGCGCACAATGGATTAGGCCGGAGCGCTTGTGTCCCTCCGACCCGCCGCGCTATTGTCCGCGCGAACCAAGAAAATCGGGAGGATTTTTATGTTGAAGATGACGGGCGTGGTACTGGCTGCGGGTTTGACGTTTGCAGCACAGGCTTTTGCCGCGGATGCGCCGGCGGAAATCAAGGTCGGCACGCTCTATGCGTCATCCGGGCGCTACGCCTCGATTTCGATGCCGGTTTACAGCGCTCTCAAGCTGTGGGCCGACCAGAAAAACGCCGACGGCGGTGTGTACGTGAAGGCGTTCGACAAGAAAATTCCCGTCAAGCTTGTGGCCTATGACGATCAGAGCAATACCGCTACCGCATCGACGCTTTACAATCAGCTCGTCACGCAGGACAAGGTCGACCTGCTGGTCTCGGACTCCGGCTCGGTGCTGACCGCACCTGCGGCGGCGATCGCGCGCGACCGCAAGATGTTCCTGTTCGACCAGACCGGAACCGGCGCCAGCTTCTTCTCCAAGGACAATCCCTACATCGCGCTGATGGCGGACCCGGTCTCGACCGTCTGGCCCAAGCCCGTTGCCGACTTCATTTCAAACGATGGACCGGGCCTCGGGATCAAGAAAGTCGCCATTCTCTACTCGACCAACGAATTCACGGGAACGCAGGCCAACGCATTCCGCAAATTCGTCAAGGATTCGGGCGCGCCGATCGAGATCGTCTACGATCAGGGCATCCCCACCGAGACCACCAATTACACCGTGATCATCAACAACATCGCGAATACCCACCCGGATGCGGTGATTCACTTCGGATACGCGCCGAACGATATTGCATTTTTGCGCAACGTCCAGGACGTCGGCGTCAATTTCAAGATGCTGTTCTGTATCTATGCTGGTCTTGAGACCGAGCTTCTGGAAAAGAACGTCGGCGCGAAGGGCCTGGAGCACGTCTTTACTTACGTGCCGCCGTCGGAAGCCGATTACCCCGTCAATTTCGGTATGACGATGAAGGAGTATAAGGCTGCCTGGGACAAGGCCTATCCCGACGGCAAGATCGAATTTGGTTTCAACGCCGTCGCCGGATACACCACGGGGCTCGTCATCGAGAAGACGCTTTCGGTTGCGACCAGCCTCGATCAGCTCGAGCTGCGCCGCGCGACATTCAGTCTGTCCGGACAACTCAAGACGCTCGACGGCACGTTTGCACTCGACGAAATGGGCGGCCAGATCGGCGAGTTGACGCCGCTCGGACAACTTGAACTCGACGAGCACGAACATATCAAGTTCGTCTCGATCTATCCGCACGAAACCGCGACCGGCAAGCCGGTCTATCCGCGTCCATGACAGGATTTCTGATCACCAGCCGGACGCTGGGAGCGACGCGCTAATGGTTTATGCGCTCGTCGCCGGCGTGCTGTTCGGTCTGTATTTCAGCCTGGTCGGTATCGGACTCAATCTCGTGTTCGGCGTCATGCGCATCGTCAATCTTGCGCATGGCGACATCCTGATGCTCGGCGCCTTCATCGCGTTTGGCGTCGTCACGCTGGCCGGTATCGATCCCTTGTTTGCGGTACCGCTGGCGTTTGTGGTTTTCGTGCTGGTTGGCGTGCTGCTCTATTGGGTACTGGTGCCGCGGCTGCAGGGCTCGGTGAATCCGGAAATGCTCTCGATCATTCTTTTCTTCGGCTTGTCGCAAGTGATCGAGGCGATCACGACGATTTTCGGCGGCACCAGCGAACGCTCGATTCAGAGCCGTTTGCTGGGTACCGTGTTCTCGACCATCAAGGTCAAGCTGTTCGGCGGCAAGCCAGGCCCGAGCGGACCGGTCCAGATCCTGGGTCAGGGATTTCCGGCGCCGTGGGTGATCGCTGCCGTCACCAGCCTGATCGCGATCGCGTTCGTCTACGTCTATTTGTATCGTACCCGGCTGGGCACCCTGACCCGCGCGGTGATGTCGCGGCGCGACGAGGCGCTGGCGACCGGTATCGATGTCGATCGCGTCTCTGCCGCAGCGTTCGGCATCGGCCTGGGGCTTGCGGCGGTGGCAGGCGTATTCGCGCCCTTCATGTTCGGATCATTCACCCCGGCGTTCGGCGCCGATGCGACTGTGACATCCTTTGCCATCGTGGTGCTGGGATCGCTCGGCAATCCCTTGGGCACCGCGCTCGGCGGCGTGGTCTACGGCGTCTGCTACATGCTGGTGCAGACCTATCTCAGTTCGTGGGCCGATCTTCTGCCCTATGTACTCCTGATCTTCATCCTGCTGCTGCGCCCAAGCGGCCTGCTCGGAAGGCGGGTGCGCGTTGCCTAATTCGCTTAGACACACGCTGTTCATCATCGCACCGCTGATCGCCATTTTGGCGGTGCTGCCGGGCGTCTATCAAAATCATCTGCTGCTGTTCAACTTCGTGATCTTTCTCATCCTCGCCCAGGGCGTGAACATCATCTACGGCTTCACCGGCTACCTGCCGTTCGGCTATGTCGGCTTCTTCGGCGCCGGTGCTTACGGTTTTGCGATCATGGTGATGCAGTACCAGACGCCGGCGGCGCTCGCGGTGATCGTCGCCGGGATCGTCGGCGTCGCGCTGGGGTTATTGCTGACGCCGCTGTTACGTCTCTCCGGCGCCTATTTCGCGATCGCCAATCTCGCAGCATCGCTGGCGGTGCTTCACTTCGTCGCCAATCCGGCGCTCGAGAGCATTACGCGCGGTCCGTATGGCGTCTCACTCTCTGGCACATTCAATCCGACGCTGGCCTATACGGCGGCACTGATGGTGCTGGCGCTGACCCTGGGCGCTGTGGTGTTCCTGAAAAATTCTCGCTTTGGTCTGGCGTTGCAGGCGGTGCGGGAAGACGCGGTCAGCGCGTCGATGGCAGGTGTCAACGTGGTGCAGATGCGCGTGATCGCGTGGCTTGCCTCCGCGCTGGTCGCGGGTCTCGCGGGTGGCGTCTATGCCTGGTATGTCTCGGTGTTCTATCCCGACAATGTCTTCAGCGGCGATTTCAGCATCTTCGCGATCGTGTTCGCGCTGTTCGGCGGGGTTGCCACGATCTCCGGCCCGATTGTCGGCGTGATCATTCTGTACGGCATCTACAACCTGATCGGATTCACCACGCCGCAGTACTTCCAGTTGATCTACGGGCTGTTGATCATGGGGCTGGTGCTGTTCCTTCCCGCAGGCCTGGTTTCGCTTGCAACGCGCAGGGGGTGGCATGTCCCTTGATAGCGCACCCATTCTCAACGTCTCGAAGCTGGTCAAGCGTTTCGGCGGCTTTCACGCGCTCGACGGATTGAGCTTCCACGTCGCCTCAGGCGAAATCCTCGGCCTGGTGGGCCCTAATGGTTCCGGCAAGACCACCGCGATCAATGTGATCTCCGGTCTCTATGCGCCTGATGGCGGCGGGGTCATGCTGGAGGGCGCGTCGATCGGTGGCGTCGCGTCGCACAAACTGGTCCATCGCGGCATCAACCGCACCTTCCAGGTACCCAAGCCGTTCCTGTCGCTGACGGTGCGCCAGAACATCGAGGTCGCGCTGGCCTATGGCCGCGCCGCGGTGGCGCCGCCGACGATGGCGGCGCTGCTCGAGGAATATCGGCTGACCGAGGTCGCCGACCGGCCGGCGGCCGATCTGAACAGCGTGCAGCAAAAGATGCTCGATCTGGTTCGGGCGCTTGCCACCCGTCCACGGCTGCTGCTGCTCGATGAACTCGCCGCCGGGCTCAACCCCTCGGAACTGGACTGGATCGCCGAACGCATCAAGGTGCTGGCTCGATCCGGAATCGCGATCATCGTCGTCGAGCATCTGATGGGTTTCATCGAGCACATCACCGATCGTGTCATCGTCATGAATGCCGGCAAGGAGATTTTCGAAGGCAAGCTCGCGGTCGCAGTGCAGGTGCCGCAGGTCATCGAAGTGTTCCTCGGAGGCGAGCATGCCGCCTGACGCAGCCCCGCTCATGATAGCTGCCGGTGTCGACGCCGGCTATGGCACGATGCAGGTGCTTTGGGGCGTCGATCTCGACGTGCGCGCCGGCGAGACCGTACTGCTGCTCGGCGCCAACGGCGCGGGCAAGACGACGTTTCTCAAATCGCTGGTTGGCCTGATCGACGCGCGGCATGGCAGCATCAGGCTCGCTGGCGAAGACGTGACGCGGATGCGCTCGAGCGATCGGATGCGGCTCGGCATGACCTACATGTCCGAACTCGCGGTCTTTCCCGATCTGTCGATCGAAGAAAACATCCGTGTCGGCGCCCAGGCGCTTGGGCACGCCGATCCCGCCGCCCGCGTCGAGGAAATGTATGGTGTGTTTCCTGTCCTGCGCGACAAGCGCCGTGCTCCGGCCTCCAGCCTCTCAGGCGGCCAGCGCAAGATGCTTGGCATTGCGAAAGCGCTTGCGGCCGAGCCGCGGCTGTTGGTGATGGATGAACCCTCGGCCGGGTTGTCGCCGCTGTTCGTCAAGGAAGTCATTCGCATCCTCAGCGATTTGCGCGGGCGCGGGCTGGCGCTCTTGATTGCCGAGCAGAATATCGGTTTCCTTGAAGTGGCGACGCGCGTATTTGTGTTGGAAGGTGGGCGCATCCGCTTTTCCGGCACGGTTGCGGAAATGACCGATAATGAAGCGCTGCGGCGCGCCTATTTCGGGCTGAAGTGATGCGGACGATCAGAATAGGATCGGGTGCCGGTTATTCGGGCGATCGCATCGAGCCTGCGGTGGAACTCGCCGAAAAGGGTGACATCCAGTATCTGGTGTTCGAGTGTCTCGGCGAACGCACCGTGGCGCTGGCGCAGCAGGCGCGGATGAAAAACCCCGAAAGCGGCTACGATCCGCTGCTTGAGGAGCGGATGCGCGCGGTGCTGCCGATTTGCGCCGCCAAGGGCATCAAGATCGTCACCAATATGGGCGCCGCCAACCCGGAAGCCGCGGCGCGCAAGACTGCCGAAATTGCGAGATCGCTCGGGCTTTCATCTCTGAAAATTGCCGCCGTGGTCGGCGACGACGTGCTCGATGCCTGCAAGGATGGCGATCTCCCGATCATGGAGTTCGACGGCACCATCAAGCAGCTTGGCAACCGGCTGCTGTCGGCCAATGCCTATCTCGGCGCCGAGCCAATGGCGCAGGCGCTGACCGGTGGCGCCGATGTCGTGATCACCGGGCGTGCGTCGGATCCCGCGCTGTTCCTGGCGCCGATGATTCACGCCTTTGGCTGGGCGATGGATGACTGGAATTTGCTGGGGCAGGGCACCGTCGCCGGGCATTTGCTCGAATGCGCAGGCCAGATCACCGGCGGCTACTTTGCCGATCCCGGCTACAAGGATATTCCAGATCTGGCGCGGCTCGGTTTCCCCATCGGCGAAGTCGGCGAAGACGGCGCGCTTGTCATCACCAAGGTCGCGGGCTCCGGCGGCGCGGTGACGGCGCAGACCTGCAAGGAACAATTGCTCTACGAGGTGCACGATCCCAGGCAGTATATTCAGCCCGATGTGGTGGCGGATTTTTCGCACGTGAAAGTCGAGGAGATCGCGCCGGATCGTGTGCGCGTCAGCGGCGGACGCGGCACCAAACGCACCGATACGCTGAAGGTCTCGGTCGGCTATGTCGACAGTTTTATTGGCGAGGGGCAGATTTCCTACGCCGGTCCCGGCGCGCTGGCGCGGGGGAAACTGGCGCTGGAGGTCGTCCGAGAGCGGCTGAAGCTCACCGGCGTTGCCGCCAGCGAATTGCGATTCGAACTGATCGGCGTCAACTCGCTGCACGGCGCTGAAGTCTCCGCGCACGCGAATGAGCCTTACGAGGTGCGCGTTCGCGTCGCCGGCCGCACCGAAAATCTGCGCGAGGCGATGCGGATCGGCAACGAGGTCGAAACGCTTTACACCAACGGTCCCGCCGCCGGCGGCGGCGCGTTCAAATCGGCGCGCGATGTCGTCGCCGTCGCATCTGTCCTGTTGCCACGGCAGCTCGCGAAGCCGCAGATCCGTTTCGTGGGGGCGTAACACATGAAGCTGCGCGAGATCGCCCATTCCCGCACCGGCGACAAGGGTAACACCTCCAATATTTCCGTGATCGCCTATGACGGGGAGCATTATCCGCTGCTGCTGGCGCAGGTCACCAGCGAGCGGGTGAAGGCGCTTTTTGCCGGCGTTGTCGAGGGCGAGGTGGTGCGTTATGAGCTGCCCAACATTGCCGCGCTGAATTTCGTGATGACCGGCGCGCTCGGCGGCGGTGTGACGCGGTCGCTGGCGCTGGATGCCCATGGCAAATCCCTGAGCTCTGCGCTGCTCGATCTCGACATTGAGCCCGCTTCGGGCGACAAATAACGCCGTATAGTGTTTTCGAGCGAAAGCCTGCCCCGGACGTGATCCGGGGTGGATACCGGTTCGCGGCAAGAAAACGCGTCAATCCAAAAGTCTGGAACCCGGTTCTGATTCAATCAGAACCGAAAAGGCTCCAGCAAGCAACGAGATGGGAAGCCATGCCGAACACCCCGACCCTTGCCACCCTGGCTGATGATCTCGACAGCGGACGCACCAGCGCCCGCAGACTGGTCGAGGAGTGTATCGCTAAAATTGCCGACGCGTCCGGCGAAGGCCAGCGGACCTTCATTCATGTCGACAAGGAAGCCGCCATCGAAGCGGCGGACGCGATGGATCGCCTGCGTAAAGCGCAAGCCGCGCCGTCGCGATTTGCCGGCATTCCCGTCTCCATCAAGGATCTGTTCGACATCAGGGGGCAGGTGACCCGGGCCGGTTCGCGGGCGCTGGAAGATTCAGCCCCGGCGGAAGCCGATGCGACAGTGGTGGCGCGGTTGCGCCGTGCCGGCTTCGTCGTGATCGGCCGCACCAACATGACCGAGTTCGCCTATTCCGGGATTGGCATCAATCCGCATTACGGCACGCCGAAGGGCTCCTGGCAGCGCAGTGTAGGCCATGTACCCGGCGGGTCGTCGTCGGGCGCGGCGGTTTCCATCGTCGACGGCATGGCGCATGGCGCGCTTGGTACCGACACCGGCGGATCCTGCCGGATCCCGGCGGCCTTTAACGGCATCGTCGGTTTCAAGCCGACGCAGCGGCGTATCCCGCTCGATGGTGGTGTGCCGCTGTCGTTCTCGCTCGACAGTTTTGGGCCGCTGGCGCGCACGGTTTCATGCTGCGCCGTGCTTGACGCCGTGCTTGCCGATCAACCGATCGCTCCCTTGCAGCCGCGCCCGATCAAGGGGATGCGGTTGGCGGTGCCGACCACGATCGCGCTCGACGACCTTGACGATGCCGTGGCGAAGACCTTCGATCGCGCGCTGGAAGCATTGTCGCGCCAGGGCGCGCTGATCGAGCGGATCGAGGTGCCGGAATTCCTTGATGTCGGCGTCATCAGCGTCAAGGGCGGCTTCGCAGCCGCCGAAAGCTATGCCTGGCATCGCTATCTGCTCACCAGCAAGGGCGACGTTTACGATCCCCGCGTATCCCTGCGTATCCTTCGCGGCGAAGCCATTAGCGCCGCTGAATATATCGATATGGTCGGCGCGCGGCGGTCGCTGATTGCGCGCACGGAAAAACGTATCGCTCCCTACGACGCGCTTGTGATGCCGACCACCGCCAATACGCCACCGCGCATTGCCGATCTCGCCGATGACAAGGCCTTCACAGTGGAGAATTTGCGCGCGCTGCGCAACTGTACGCTAATC
Source organism: Bradyrhizobium sp. (assembly GCA_028290305.1). The sequence goes on along the minus strand of JAQGKC010000079.1, from coordinate 5,187 downwards.
AACATGATCGACGGCTGCGCGATTTCGCTGCCGGCGAATCGCGAAGGGGAAGTGCCGGTCGGGCTGATGCTGGCGGCATCAGGCGGATCGGATCGTCGTATCTTTGAACTCGCGGCAGGAATGGAGGCTGTGATCCGTGTTTGATCTCACATTCACCATTGACGATCGCGGCGTTCCGACCCCGCTGACGCTGCCGATCGATCAAGCCGTCATCGCCGGCTGGACCGGTCGGGACCCCGTGGCTCGTGACAAGCATATTGCCGAGCTGGAGGCGATCGGCATTGCGCGGCCGGCCTCGGCGCCGATCTACTACCGCGTGGCAGCACGCCGACTGACGACCGCCGACAGCATTGAAGTCAGCGGCGGAGACTCCAGTGGCGAAGTTGAGTTCGTTCTGATCGGCTGGCAAGGCCGCATTTTTGTCGGCCTCGGCTCCGATCACACCGACAGAAAAGTTGAAGCCTATAGCGTCACGGTGTCCAAGCAGATGTGCGACAAGCCCATCGCGTCCGATCTGTGGGAACTCGAGGACGTCATCGATCACTGGGATCAGATGATCCTGCGCTCGTTTGCTTGGATCAAGGGCGAGCGCGTGCCGTACCAGGAGGGCACGCTCGACGCGATGCTGCCGGTCGCGGAACTCATCCAGGGCGGCTTCGGGGGCAAGGGCCTGCCGGACGGCTGCGCGATGTTCGGGGGCACCTTCGCGGCCAAAGGCGGCATCCGCCCCGCCAGCCGCTTCGAGTATGAATTCGAGGACCCCGTGCTGAAACGCAGCATTCGACATGCGTATGATGTGATCGAGTTGCCGGTGCTGGGCTGAGGGTCGGTTCCATCGGAAATCGGGTGGCGAACCGCGGCGCGATTTGCGAAGCTCGTCGCCATGAAATCAAACGCCAACAGAGCCGTCACTGCTTCCTCCGACATCGCCGCGCGCGTTGATGCGATCGACTGGGTGCAGGCAAGCCGCGATCTCGACGCACAGGGCTGCGCCGTCTTCAAGAACTTACTCTCGCCGGATGAATGCTGCGAATTGGCAGCGCTCTATCCGGACGACAAGCGCTTTCGCAGCCGTATCGTGATGGGACGCCACGGGTTCGGGCGTGGTGAGTACAAGTATTTTTCCTATCCGCTTCCCGATGTGATCGTGGAATTACGTCCGGCGCTTTATGCGCAGCTTCACGGCGTGGCCAATCGCTGGAACGAGGCCATGGGCATCGAGATCCGCTATCCCGCTCAACACAAAGCGTTCCTGGAGCGCTGCCATGCCGCAGGCCAGACCCGGCCGACGCCACTGCTGCTGCAATACGGCGTGGATGACTACAACTGCCTGCATCAGGATCTCTACGGCGAACATGTGTTCCCGTTGCAGGTCGCGATCCTGCTGTCGGAACCGGGCCGGGATTTCACCGGTGGTGAATTCGTACTGACCGAGCAGCGGCCGCGGATGCAGTCGCGGCCCGAAGTGGTGCCGCTGCGTCAGGGCGATGCGGTGGCTTTTGCCGTGCACGTCAGGCCGGTGCAGGGGACGCGCGGGGTCTATCGCGTTAACCTGCGCCATGGCGTAAGCCGGATCCGTTCCGGCCACCGCCACACGGTGGGCGTGATCTTTCACGACGCAAAGTGAGTGTGAGTCATTGACGACGGATTTATTTGCTGGCGTTCCCGATGTGCGGCCCTCGCAGGAAGAGATGGCGGAGGGCGCCGTGCTGCTGCGCGGATTTGCAAAATCTATCGAGGCCGATCTGATCGCGGCGTTACGCGATATCGTGGAGCAAGCGCCGTTTCGCCATATGGTGACGCCCGGCGGCCATCAGATGTCGGTGGCGATGACGAATTGCGGCAGCGCCGGCTGGGTCACCGATCGCACCGGCTATCGTTACGATGGTGACGATCCCGAGTCGGGAAAGCCCTGGCCGGCGATGCCGCCGTCGTTTCGTAAGCTTGCCGGGCAGGCGGCCGATCAGGCGGGCTTCGGCGGGTTCTCGCCGGATGCGTGTTTGATCAACCGCTATCAGCCCGGTGCGCGATGTCCTTGCATCAGGACAAGGACGAACACAATTTCGGTGCGCCGATCGTCTCGGTGTCGCTGGGCTTGCCTGCGATCTTCCTGTTCGGTGGATTGAAACGCAGCGACAAGGCGCAACGTTATCGACTGGAGCACGGCGACATCGCGGTGTGGGGCGGGCCGGCGCGGCTGGTGTATCACGGCGTTGCGCCGCTCGCGGACGGCGAGCACGCTCTCTTGGGCCGGCAGCGTATCAATCTGACGTTCCGTAAAGCGCGTTAAGGTCGAGGCCCGTTGCCTCATTTAAGTCGCGGCGCCACGCGATTGCTGTTCCTCAAGCGCCGTCTGGATAGGCCCGGCGCTTGAGGGGCCAAATGAGCGATCGCAAAGTACCGGCCGATGCGACCACCGTCAGCGCCACCCGCGCTGGCGTACATCTCGCTATTCTGCAGTTCGTGTTTACGCTGGGTTGGACCACCTACGTCATCTATCTGCCGAAGCTTGCCGCCGATGTGGGGATTGCGCCAACGGCAGTCATCCTCATCCTGATGCTGGATCAGGCGATCTTCACCATCACCGACACTGCGATGGGCATAGTGGCCGACAGGATTGCTCCGTTCGTCGGGCGGCTCGGCATGTTCGTCGGCGCATTGACCGCAATCTCATGTGCGGCCTTTGTTGCGCTGCCATTCGTGGCGGGCACCGGTCCAAGCGCGCAAGGCTGGTTCATCGCATTGATCGTGATCTGGGCCATTACCTCTTCGGCGCTACGCGCGCCGCCGCTTACCTTGCTCGGCAAGTACAGTGCGAAGCCCTCGATCCCATTTTTGTCGGCGCTCGTCATGCTGGGTTATGGTTTGGCGGGTGCGGTGTCGCCTTATCTTGGCGTGGTGCTGCGCAACCAGGACGCCCGGCTGCCCTTCGTGATTTCCAGCGTGGTCCTGCTGATTACCGCGCTGGCATTGTCCAGGGTAGAGCGCGGCCTCGCGCAAAAGCCCCCATCGCCGAACAGACCGGCCGAGGTTGCAAAGCCACTCGGCAAGCTGCCGGTGATCTTCATTGCATCGATGGTTATTCTGGCGCTGGGCTATCAACTGCATTTCAGCATCAACAGCGGGCCGTTCTTTCTGCGCTTCGCAAAGCCGGACGATCTGCAGTGGCTGTTGCCGGTATTCTGGATCGGCTTCAATATCGCGATGTTTCCGGCGAGCGCCATCACCAGACGCCGCGGCGGATTGATCGTGATGGGCATCGCCGGCCTGCTGGGAGCATTGGCGGTCGTAGGCGCGGAACTCGCCGGGAACCTCAACACGCTGATCGCCACGCAATTCATCGCGGGCGCGGCCTGGGGCTGCATGCTGATGAGCGCGATCTCGGCGGCGCTGGCGATCGGAGACGGCGGGGCCGAAGGCGAAGTGCTGGGCCTGGTATTTTCCGCGCTGGCGCTCGCGACCTTCGCGCGGATGGCGGCCGTGGCAGGAGGTTTGCAAAGACTTCCCGAATACGCCCCGCTGCTGCACTGGACGCCGGTGGCATGCTGGTCGGTCGCGGGTGCAGGGCTTCTGGTGATGGCGGCGTCACGGGCTCAGAAAAGCGCGAAGATACGCCGGGTTTAGATGTCATTCGGGGTCGTCGCGTCGCGACGCCCCGGAATGACGCTATGTAATTTACGGCTTCGCCGGATGAATGAAGGCCCACGGACTGGTTTCCGAATCCCGGGGCACTTCGATCGCGAGCACGTAAGGGCCGCCGTCTGCCAACGCCTTTTCCAGCGCGAGCCGAAATGTTTCGGGCGATGTTACGCGTGCCGCGCCGACGCCGAACGATTCCGCGAGCTTGACGAAATCCGGATTGACCAGGTCGGACGCCACCACGCGGCCATCGAAGCGCTCGCGCTGGTCACGCCGCACATTGCCATAGGCGTTGTTGTTGAAGACCAGCGTCACTACGCCGATGTTGAATTGAACCGCGGTGGCCAGTTCCTGCACGCCGAACATGAAGCCGCCATCGCCCGTAATCGCAACCACCGGCCGATCGGGATGCGCGACCTTGGCCCCAAGCGCGGTGGGAAAGCCGGAGCCGAGCGTGCCCTGATAACCCGACGTGATGAAGGTGCGTGGTTCGTAGATCGGGAACCCATACCAGGAGGCAAAACCGACTTGCGACAATTCATCCGTCACGATCGCATTCGACGGCAACACCTCGCGCAGAATATTCAAGTAAGCCATCTGCGGCTGGATCTTCTGAATCTGCTCCAATGCGGACGCCGAGGCGTCGCGGATTGCGGCGCGGCGCCCGGATGTCCTAGTGTAGCCGCGCTTGCGCACCGCGGCGAGCAGCTCGCTGGTGCCGGCCTTCGCATCGGCGATAACGGCCACGTCGGGCGTGAACCGCCGCATTTCCACGGGATCGATATCGATGCGAATGGATTTCAGCCCGTCCGGACGATAGGGCCAACGGGACATTGTCGGCAATTCCAGCCGCGTACCGATCCCGATCATCAGGTCGGTGTGCGGCCATAACTGATACGCCGCCGCCATGGTCAGCCCGAGTTCATGCGCGTTGCTGACGATGCCGCGTCCGCTGCGGAACGCCACCACGGGCGCATCGATCAGTTCGGCCAGCTCCAGGATTTCATCGCCGGCATCAATGGCGCCGCTGCCGACGAAGATCATCGGCGTTTTGCTGTTCGCGATCAGCGCCACGGCGGCCTTGACGCGTTCCGTGTCAGGCTGCGGCGCGGGCAAGAGATCGAAAGGCCGGACACTGGCAACATCGGCGCGCTGCGTGAACACGTCCCACGGCATTTCCAATGCGACGGGACCGCGCCGTCCCGACATCATCTCCTGAAATGCACGCGAGACCATCGCCGGTGCCACGTCGGGATATTCGATCCGATCGGCCCATTTCACAAACGTCCGCAGCGTTGCGAGCTGATCCGGCATCTCATGCAGATGGCCGCGGCCTTTGCCGAGATACGCCGTCGGCACCTGGCCGGTCAGGCACAGTACCGGCTCGTTGCAGCCGAACGCCGTGAGCATCGCCGCGCCCGCGTTGAGAATGCCGGGGCCGGGCACCACGCTGAACACGCCGGGCCTTCCCGATGCGCGCGCGTAGCCGAAGGCCATGTAGCCGCAGGCCTGTTCGTGCCGCGCGCCGATCACGCGCAATTTTGCCTG
>JAQGKC010000216.1 GCA_028290305.1 Bradyrhizobium sp. | reverse complement strand
CCGAGATCTCCGTCTTGCAGGTCGTTTCGACGGCGTAGTCGCGGGTCTCGGTGAGGTCACGCGTCTCCCAGTTAAGCGATTCGATGAATCCGATTCTGTTGTCGACCACCATCGATTTCTGGTGCGTGACCGCGAATTCGGTACTGCTGTCGTGCACCTCTACGCCAGCCGCAAGCAACGCGTCGCGCGCGACTTGGTTGTCGGTGGTGCCGTCTCGCCTTGACGGATTCAGCATCACGCGGACATGCACACCACGCCGCCTGGCGGCGATCACCGCCTCCAGCAAGGACGGATCAGTAAACAGAAACATCCGGATATTCAGCGCATTCCGGGCGGCCTTGATAGGGTCGATGATGGCATCCGCGCCATCGTCGGGTAGAACGATCAATCTGTGTGACACGATCTTGTTTCCTTCATTCATGCTGCATCGGCCACGCGGGACATGCTCGTTCCGCGCTGGATGCGATGTAGCCCGGCGAACACCCCGCCGCGGGCAATCAGTGCTTCATGCGTTCCTTCTTCGACCACCACGCCGTCTTTCAGGACGATGATCTTGTCCGCGTCGATCAGCGTACTCAGGCGATGCGCGATCATGATGACCGTGCGGCCTTTCATGAGCCGGCGCAGCGCTTCGATCACCAGGTGTTCCGACTCCGTGTCCAGCGCGGCGGTCGGCTCGTCCAGCACCAGGATCGGGCTGTTACGGATGACCGCCCGGGCAATCGCGATGCGCTGGCGCTGACCGCCCGACAGTGTATTGCCATGCTCGCCGACCACCGCGTCATAACCCAGCGGCATACGGCTGATGAATTCATCGGCGTTCGCGACCTTCGCCGCGGCGATGATCTCGTTGTCGGTCGCCTCGGGTCGGCCATAGGCGATGTTGTCCCGAATGGTGCCCGGGAACAGCATCGTATCCTGCAGCACAAATCCGATCTGAGACCGCAGCGCCGCAAGCTTGTAGTCGGCGACATCGATGCCATCGATCAGCACGTGACCGAACAAAGGATCGTAGAAGCGCGGCAGCAGGCTCAGCACAGTCGATTTGCCTGACCCCGTCGGGCCCACGATGCCGACGACCTGTCCCGGCTCTATGGCAAACGAGACCTCGTGCAGCACCGGCTCACCCTTACTGTATCCAAAACTCACGCGATCGAAGGTGATCGCACCTCTCACCCGCCCCGTGTCAACGGCATCGGCACGCTCCCGGATCACCTCGTCGGCGGAGAGGATTGTCTCGATACGTTCCAGAGCAACGGTGGTCTGCGCAACGGTACTGGTCATGCTTGCGAGATCCTTCACCGGTTTGAAGAACTGCTTGAGATAGGCGAGATAAACGGTCAGCGCGCCCGCCGTCATGGCTCCCGCAACGATCAGCGATGTCCCCTTCCAGAGCACGATGGCGGTGCAGATCGCCACCACGACGCTGACCAGGGGCGACATCAGCGATTTGATCTGCCGCGCCCGAAGCGCAGCCGCGACGGTGGCGTGGCTCGCCGCTTCCAGATGGGCCATTTCGAGGTCCTGCCGCCCGAACGCTTTGGTGACACGGATGGATCCGAGCCCACGCTGCACGATCGACAGCACATCGCTTTGCCGTGCCCGCACGGCCCGGGTTGCTTCCTTCACCGCTTTCTTGAAATGAAAAACGAACACGAGAAGGACCGGCGTGAACGCCACCGCGATCAGCGTAAAGTCCCAGTCGAGCCAGAACATCAACCCCACCATGAAGAGGATGGTAATGAGATCGATGATGATATCGAGCGTGGATGACGATGCGAAATCCTGGATGGTCGCGACGTCACTGGTAATGGTCGAGACCAGCGCTCCGATTTTCGCGTGAAAATAATAGCGGAGCGAAAGCCGGTGCAAGTGTTCGTAGACCCGAAGCCGCAGATCGTTAGCGACCCACTGACCGACGCTCGTCGTATAGTAGTTCTCGATATAGCTTGCGATCGCGCCAATCACGGCGATGGCGAGCGTGGCCGCGCCCGCAAAAAGTGCGACGCCAAGTGTATGCTTACCAAAGCCGCCATATTCGTGCGCCCAATCGAGCCAGTGCGGCAAGTGATGACTGCCGAGCGCGTCGTCGATGACGAGCTTCAGCGGCCAGGGCGCGGCGAGGCTCGTTCCGATTTCGATCAGCATGGCCATAAACACGATCGCCAGCCGGCCGCGATAAGGACGAAGAAGCTCGAACACCAAGCGTGTCATGTTACACCTATGGCGCCGAGGCCTGTCCGTCGTTTCTTCCAAATCATCGTCGAACCCTCGTTATCGGGCGCCGGTTTGAGATTGCTGCCGGCATGATGGGTGCGAGAAACACCCTTTTTCTTGAATGAACGAACGCTGGTCGCCCTAGATGACCTCATATGCAAACAGCGTCGCGACGAGGGTGATGCCGATCAGACCGGCAAGAAAAATCACGTCCGCTATTCGTTCGATCTGAAAGCTCAATTTGATGCGATCCGAATAACGGATTGAGAGATACGACGTCAGCGCTCGCCAGGAACGTGACGGCGGCCATCGCCGCATATTCATCGACGTGCGACGATCCGTGCTTCGCTTCCGCAAGCTTGACCAATCCGATCAGCGTCGCGCACACACCGATCATCGTTCCCGAAACCGGGAGAATGTGGGAAGCCAGGCTCTCGCTTTTGGTACGTATCGTGAGACGGTTGGACATGGCATGTTCGGCCCAAGTTTGATTGAAGGACTTGCCTTAGAAGGAAGACGCCTTGGCAAGTGCCGTGGGGTAGATCGGGATGTTCATGTGTTCGACCGCGGCTTGCTGCTGGGATCCGAACACGTCACGTTCATCCGCCGATGCCGAGATGTTCGGACGGTCGATGGACATCTTGATTGCGTTGCAGCTATCGACGAAGAACGTCCCGAGCACACGCTCTGGCGGCAGGTCAAGGACGCGTGCAATGTTGTCCTTGCTAAAGACGTTGGAGTGCAGCGCAGCTTCGTAATTCTCGCCTGACGTGAAGATGACGTCGAAGGTCAGGCGATTGACGCCGGCGTCCTTGCTGCGAATCACCGCGGCCATGTCCAGCAGCCGGTGCGAGCCGATAGGTGCTTCCGAAGGCGGGTGATCGGCGATCAGACACAGCGTGTTGCTGTCGAGATCGCCGCGATAGCCGACGTCGCCGATATCGAAATGGCGAGGACGCTCGGTGCCCTGTGCGACCCAGTTCGCGCCGATTGCGCTGTAATAGGAGATCTGGAACAGGTCGTTCCTGATCACGTCTTCGTTCTGAAGAAGATGATAAAGCGACCAGGCGTAGGCGTCAGGCGCATCGAGACCAAATCGCGAGGCGGTCTTCGGCACCGCAGATTGCGTGACGCGGTCGATCTCCTGTTGATGCAGAGAGGCAAGCCGCTCCGGATCGCAATCGACTGTCCGCAGCAGAATGGCGGGATTTGAAGCGTCAGCCGCGGTGATTGTAAAGTCGGCATCAGCCAGCGCAATCGGCAGTTGATCCGAGATCCGCGCGGCGACGGCCTTTTTGATGCTGGCATAATTCTGAATGAACACGGGATCGCGCGTTCCACCCGGTACGATGGCGCCGAACAGGTCGTCCGCGCGCCTGAAGCTGACGACATCCGGCGACAGCGGATAGGCAATATTGCCGCTGTGTCCCTTCCGGCCGGGATAGGCATGATGAACCAGTTCGCGCGAAACCAAGGTCGCGAGCAGAGCGGCATTCTCAGCCGTCCTGGCCGCGGTTTCCACAATAATGCCGAGCTCCCGCTGCGACCCGCGAACGCGCGCGGTTTGCACGCCGTTACGGCCATAAACGAGCACATCATCGGGAATATTCGGAAGATCAGCGGCGCCGATATGGATCAAGGATACCCTTCGCAGCCCGAGACGCCGAGCGCCTTCTTGACGCTCCAAGGCCATGGCTTGCCCGCGCGCACAAGGCGGCTGTCGCGAATGCCGGCGCTGCGGCTATCCCTGGAGAAGAACTGCGTCTTCTCCATCGTGAGAATGCCCTCGGGATAGAACTGCAGTTGCGGATGGCTTTCCTGGTAGAGGGCGTGCGCGGCAATCGATTGCGCGGTGCACCGCCGCGCCGGATTTGGCGCCACGAACACTGCGGTGCCGTCATCGTAGATTTCGCCAACGAGGCAGTCCGACGGCGAGCCGGGATCGCACGCCAGCGCGCCAGACTCCAGAATGTGACCGGCGTGATAGGCGAGCCCAGCGTCTATACCGCGCCTTATCATGTCGGATGCAAACAGCGCGCTGTCGCAGGACCGGCCGGCCAGAATGAATTGCGCGCCGCTTTCAAGCGCGGTGATCAGCGGATGAACCCCCATCTGACCCACGATCACGCTCTCGCACAGCGTATCCTCGCTGAGCTCCGGCCCCACGCCGGTAGGGCGGAGCGCACCTTTATGAAATTCCCGGACAACAATTTCAGGATCGATCTCGGAGCGGATGATCGCGACCTTGACGTCGCGAATCCCAAGCTCACTAAAGACCTCCTTGGCGATTTCGACCATCCGATCCAGATTGCGGTTGGCGCCGGCCATTCCGCTGCTGCCGAGGATGGCCGGGCAGCCGAGTTCGTATGCGGCTTCCACCATATGACGGTAATCGGCCTTGACGGAATCGCGCTCGAAATAGGCCGTGCCCGTGCCGAGGTAATAAGGACCCGCATCCATCGATCCGGCATCACAAACGATGGCATCGACCCGTCCCTTCAGCGCATGCCGCAGAGACTCGCTCGGATAGCCGTATCCGAGTGCGCCGCAGGCCGACACTACGCGGTAGATGAGGTTCGGCATCGCATTGCCCTTTGTTAGACGTGGGCAACCCGAAATGGCCTGCCCGCTTGACGGGCGGATCAATGATCCAGTCTGTCGTCGAGGACAAATACAGCTTCAATATGCAGGTATCGGCGGAAGCTATGGCTGCGCTTGATCGAGATCATTCGCGCTGGAAAACATCTTTGGTACAACGACGTTTGACGAGTGGGTTCAATCAATTAGTCATCGCTCCGCCGGCGCGGCCTTGAGGAAAGTCGCGACGAAAATCGCCGACGCCTGAGCTTCACAGACCCGTTATGCATTCGGCGATCCTTCGCTTGCGCAAACCAGCGGCACCGGCCGCACGTACGTTACGCGGCTAACTGGGTCCGCCCATCGGCCTGCGCTATGGCCACATAAGCAATCCGTATTTGTGTCGAGCGCAGCTTTCGGCGAGTTGTGCCCGTGCAACAGGTGCCTGGACTGCATACGCATGAACACTCAGTGATCTTGCTGCTGCTTTCGCATCTCATCAAACCCGGAAGGAAAATAAATGTCTCAGTCAAAACTCACTCGCCGCGGCTTTGCCGCTGCAACGGGCATCGCGGCCATCGGACTACTCGGCGCGTCGGCAAAATCTGCCAGTGCGTATCAGGGCAATATGGAGCACGCATTATCATCGCTCCAACAGGCCCTCGGTTCGCTGCGGGAATCCACCGCAAACAAGGGCGGCCATCGAGCCCGAGCGATGGATCTGGTCCGGCAGGCGATCGACGAAACCCAGGCCGGCATCGCGTTCGCCGACGAGCATGTCGGTGGCGGCGGCTAATTCAACCGGCAGGCTCCGCCCTGGCGGGGCCTGCCCCCACCAGGACGTGTGATGGACGATCCACTGAACAGGTTCGCCGCGAGAAGGATCGACCTCGCTCCCTCAATCCAGCCACAACGCACCCGGTCTTTTGGTCTCGTAAATGTGGCTCTTCAGAAATTCAATCAGCAGTATTTTCACACGCTCGGCCGCGAGCGTGAGCGTATCCTCGTTCGACCAGATCAGGCAGCAAGTCAGGTAAAATGTCGGCTCGATCAAAATAGGATCGGCGAAATCGTCCAGCGAGAAGCCGGACATGTCCCCAAGATTGAGAATGGTGCTGCCGGCGCCCGACCGAACCGCCGAAAGCTCGCTTGACACAGTAACAGCCTCCGCGGCCAAGTTCAGGGACAGACCTGCCTCGGCGAAGGTCCGGTCAATCACGACCCTGCGCGCGTTTAGCCCGGCCGGTAGAACCAGCGGAATCTTCGCGACATCCTTCAGCGAGATCGTCGTGGTCTTGGGGTGGGCAGAGCGCTTGCTACTAATCAGGTAATGGTTTTGCCGGAATAAAGGCTGGCGATGCACAACGGGAAAAAATTCGTCTTCATAGGCAAGAGCCAGATCGAGCCTGCTCTTCTCGACTTCCTCGCGAAGGAATTCGCTATCCCCGTCGATAAACTTGAGCGTAATTTTGGGATGGTCTGCTTTGCACGCTTCGATGAAAGGTCCAACAAGTGTCGTGGACAGGGACGCCGGCATTCCCAGGCTGACCTGCCCTTCGACGGTCCCCGAGCTGGAGCGAACCAGTCCAGGCAAATTCTCGTACTTGCGCAGGATTGATGACGCTTCATCGTAGAGTTTTTGCCCGGTGGCCGTCGGTTTAATCCCTCGCGCGCTCCTTTGCAGGAGCGGAACTCCGAGGGAAGCCTCCAATTCACCAATTTGCTGACTGAGCGCGGGCTGCGCCACGTGGATGGTCCGAGCGGCCTGCGAAAAGCTGCCTGCCTCGACAATCCGGACAAAATAATAAAGATGGCGGTAGTGCATCCGCCGGTCCTCTATTGGACCTAAACTGAAGCAACTTTTGCGTTCAAAAACAAGAGGGTCGTCAAGAAGATGCAATGATGAGCGACGCGCTTAGGGCCCTGCTGGCCACTAATAAAAGATCCTCAACAAGCGCAGACGTTTCCGAGAGGTCATCTAACCCATATCCGGCATTGTGGATTGGCCCGATGTCCGCTTTGCGCCAGAAGCAGCCGTTCGATGGACGCTTCCTCATTTTTTAAGGGGGGCTTGGCCTTGGGGGCTGGGGGTAATTTGTGAGACCGTAGAAAGAAGCCTTGCCCAACGCGGCTATGACATGCGGCCGATCGTGGTCGCGTGACATAACAGCGAGGCGAGCTATGAAACGTGATCTTTACGCTGAAGTATCAACGCGCATTGTTGCAGAGCTAGAAGCTGGCGCTGCCCCTTGGGTTAAGCCATGGTCGGCGATGCCCGGCGCGAACACCCCCTGCAACGCCGTAACCAACCGGCCTTATTCAGGATGCAACGTCGTTCTGTTGTGGATGGCATAAGCGACCGGCAATCGCACACCGCGCTTTCTAACGTTCAAGCAGCATCGGAGTTGGGCGGCAACGTGCGCAAGGGCGAGCACGGCACGAAGGTGTATTTCGTGAAGCA
>JAQGKC010000212.1 GCA_028290305.1 Bradyrhizobium sp. | reverse complement strand
TCTTTCGAGTGTGAATGTTACGGGTCTGCCGCTTGGCCTGCCCGCTCGCGGCAGACAAATGATCCAGCCGACCACCGAAAACAAATACCGCTTCAATATGCAGGTATCGGCGCGGGCTATGGGCTCTCGCGATCTTTCTCTATCGCAACCGAACGGGAGCACGGCGCGATCGGTTTTTGAGATATTCGACCAATGGATCTCGTTGGCGAGCGCGAATCGCCGATTGAAGCAGAGGGTCGCGCACGACTCGCGCCGTTTCGGAAAGTGCATCACGGATGCGTGACAATCCCGCAGGTCGGCTTCAACCGGAGATTGGAAGGGCTGCTTCCGCTAATAGGTCCCGTAAACACGGCGAACCGAACATGAGAACCCGGCGGTTGAGCTTGCGAAAAATGGGGAACAATAGATGATGATGATATTCAGGCGCAGGTCTACGCAGGCCACATGCAGTTCCGCCAACTCCGATACTTCGTGAAATTGTCGACGCCGGCAGCTTTTCCCGCGCAGCCTCCGTCGTCCATGTCGCGCAGCCCGCCCTGAGCCAGCAAATCGCCGAATTGGAGGAGCGACTTGGTGTCATGCTGCTTCAGCGCAGCCCACGCGGCGTCCGGCCGACCGCAGCTGGTGAGATTATCTACAGAGAAGCGTCGGCCATCCTCCAACAGCTCGATCAATTGCCGCGCGCGATCCGCCCGAGCAGCGCCGAGCCCGAAGGCATGGTCAGCCTCGGTTTCGTCTCTTCGCTGGCCTCGAAACTGGTCGGGGGTATTCTGGAAGAGTGCCGCGCGAGCTTGCGGAAGGTGACCATACGGGTGTCGGACGCAGACAGTCTCGGCCTGGAGAGCCGAATCGCCGCCGGCTTGGTCGATCTCGCTATCCTTTACGAAGACAAGTTCACCACCGCGCTGACAGGCAAGCCGCTGTTCCGGCAGAAGCTGTACCTCATCTCGCTTGAGCCGTTACCTGGTCAAGCGAACGTCATCTCGCTCGGACGGATCGCGGAAATGCCGCTGGTACTTCCCGGGCGAACCAACGGACGCCGCGTCCTGATCGAGCGTGTCTTCGCCGATGCGAACTTGAAACCCAACATCGCACTCGAGGCCGATACGCTCGCCAGCGAAATGTGGGCGGTCCGAAACAAGATCGGCTGCACGATCCTGCCGGTCGGAGACATGTCCCACTTCGGACCCCACGCCTTTGCCAAGCCGCTATTGATCGAACCGCCGATCCACTTCACCTGCTCGCTGGTCCATTCGGCCGATTTCCCTCTCACCAACGCCGGCGAGGCCGTGCGCGATTTCCTGCTGGGCTTTATTGAGCGTCGCGTGAGCCAGGCCGACATGCCCGGCACGGAGTGGATTGCGAGGACTTGAACGCGGTCCGGTGGGGTCCGCATCGGTTCATGCAGGATGCTGGGCCGCGCCGTCACAATCCAGCGCCAGCCGGCTCAGGTCCTCCACGCCATGGCCTTCCAGATCGGCCTGCACGGCTCGATCGGACAAGGGGAGCTTGCGCGAGCCCTTCCAGTCATGCTCCGCGGTTTCAATCAGCCGCTTCACTACGTGGTTCGAGGAGGTCTCGATGGCGAGTTCGCGCCTGTCGTCGAAGCTCCCGGGGCTGAGATTGATCGACCCCACAATCGCGTGCTTGTCGTCCGCGATCATGATCTTGCCATGCAGCTTAAGGTCCCGCAGCGTGCGAACCTTCGCCCCGACATCATGCACGATACGCAGGCCGCTCACGCCTTCGAACAATTTCTTCCTTTTGAGCTTGTGCAACGCGCGCGCCATGATGCGGACGCGAACGCCGCGATTGACCGCGCGTACCAGCCGCTCGATAATGACCATGTCCTGGTAGCGTTCGTTCTGCAGCCAGAGTGTTTCCTTCGCGTCATCGATGAAGGCCGCGATGCGCTGACGGCCATTATTGGGACACCAGATTAGGCCGGAGCCGGCGTCCGGCTCGAATGGCGTGGCCGCCCAGTCAGCATCGAAACATCGCACCATCTCCGCGACTTCGGCCTTCTTGGTGGTTTCGACCGCGTAGTCGCGCGTGACGGTGAGGTCGCGCGTTTCCCAATTGAGCGATTCGATAAATCCGACCTTGTCGTCGATCACCATCGACTTCTGGTGGGTGACCGCGAACTCCGCGCTGCTGTCACGCACTGCGATCCCTTCTTGCTTCAAGATCTCCCGCGTGGCGGCGTTGTCACTCGTGCCGTCGCGACGGGCCGGGTTCAACATGACGCGAACCTTCACGCCGCGCCGCCTGGCGGCGATGACGGCGTTGATGAGGCTCGGATCCGTGAACAGGAACATCCGGATGTTCATCGAGTGCTTGGCGGCGTTGATCGGGGCAAGGATCGCGTCCGCGGTGTCGTCGGGAAGAACTATCAGCCTATGCGACATGGTTTGTTTTCCTTGGATCTTGCGGGAAGCCGTCACGCCGCACTGGCGGCGTGAATCGGGTCCGCGGGCTGTTGAGCGCGAAGGAGCTTGGCGAACACGCCGCCGCGGGCAATCAGGCTCTGATGCGAACCTTCTTCCACCACCACGCCGTCCTTGAGGACGATGATCTTGTCGGCGCCGACCAACGTATTGAGGCGATGCGCGATCATGATGACCGTGCGGCCCTTCATCAGGCGTCGCAGCGCCTCGATCACCAAGCGCTCCGATTCCGTGTCCAACGCGGCGGTCGGCTCGTCCAGCACCAGAATCGGGCTGTTGCGAACGACCGCGCGCGCAATCGCGATGCGCTGGCGCTGACCGCCCGACAGCGTATCGCCGCGCTCTCCGACGATCGTGTCGTAACCGAGCGGCATGCGGCTGATGAACTCGTCGGCGTTCGCGACGTTCGCCGCGGCGATGATGTCCTCATCAGTCGCCTCCGGCCGGCCATAGGCGATGTTGTCCCGGATGGTGCCGGGGAACAGCATCGTGTCCTGCAGCACGAAGCCGATCTGCGACCGCAGCGAAGCCAGCTTGTAATCGGCGATATTGATGCCGTCGATCCGCACATGTCCAAACAACGGATCGTAGAAACGCGGCAGCAGGCTCAGCACGGTGGATTTTCCTGACCCCGTCGGGCCCACGATACCGACGACCTGTCCCGGCTCGATGGCGAACGAGACCTCATGCAGCACCGGCTCATCCTTGTTGTACCCAAAGCTCACGCGATCGAAGGTGATCGCGCCTTTGACGCGCCCCGGGTCGACGGCATCCGCACGCTCCTTGATCACCTCGTCGGCGGAAAGGATGGTCTCGATGCGTTCGAGGGCAACGGTGGTCTGCGCAATAGTGCTGGTCATGCTCGCAAGATCCTTCACCGGTTTGAAGAATTGCTTCAGATAGGCGAGGTAAACGGTCAGTGCGCCCGCCGTCATGGTTCCCGCGACGATCAGCGACGTCCCCTTCCAGAGCACGATGGCGGTGCAGATCGCCACCACGATGCTGACAACGGGTGACATCAGCGATTTGATCTGCCGTGCCCGAAGTGCGGCCGCGACGGTGGCGTGGCTTGCCGCTTCCAGATGCGCCATTTCGAGGTCCTGCCGACCGAACGCTTTGGTGACACGGATGGACCCGAGCCCGCGCTGCACGATCGACAGCACGTCGCTTTGCCGTGCCCGCACCGCCCGCGTTGCCTGCTTCACGGCCTTCTTGAAATGAAAAACAAACGCGAGAAGCACCGGCGTTAACGCCACCGCGATCAGGGTAAAGTCCCAGTCGAGCCAGAACATCAGCCCCACCATGAACAGGATGGTGATGAGATCGATGACAATATCGAGCGTGGACGACGATGCGAAATCCTGGATGGTGGCGACATCGCTGGTGATGGTCGAGACCAGCGCGCCGGTTTTCGCGTGATCGTAATAGCGGAGCGAAAGGCGGTGCAGGTGCTCGTAGACCTGAAGCCGCAGATCATTGGCGACCCACTGGCCGACGCTCGTCGTGTAGTAGTTGTCGATATAGCTTGAGATTGCACCGACCACGGCGATGGTGAGCGTGGCCGCACCCGCGAACAACGCAACGCCAAGCGTGTGCTTGCCGAAGCCGCCATATTCATGTGCCCAGTCGAGCCAGTGCGGCAGATGGTGATTGCCGAGCGCGTCGTCGATGACGAGCTTCAGGGGCCACGGCGCAGCAAGGCCGGCGCCGATCTCGATCAGCATAGCGACAAACACGATCGCCAGCCGGCCGCGATAGGGACGAAGAAGATCGAACACCAAGCATGTCATGGCTGCACCTATTGCGCCGCGGCCTGGGCCGCTTTTCCGCAATCGCTGGGCGCGGGCTGCCCCGCGAAGCGATCCATCATCCATGTAACCGCCGCATTGGCGCTGTCGGCGGCGACAAGGCCATGGCCGACACCGGGCACCCACATCATGGTGACCTTGCCGCCGGCCTTGCATTGC
>JAQGKC010000489.1 GCA_028290305.1 Bradyrhizobium sp. | reverse complement strand
CCGCCGGGACCATGGTTCGGCTCCTCGGCATGCGCCGAAAAGGCAAACGCCAGAGAAATCAATGGAAGGACGATCCTTGATCGACTGGATCCGTTCATTCTTGCAAACCCCTTGTCGGACGTTGCGGTGATGCCAAACGCCTGCGCCCATTTTCCCGCCAATCGACGACGCGGGCAACATTGCTGATCGGACCGTGACCGTTTGTCGTGTTACAAATCCGTAAGATCGCGACAAATTTGCGGTGACCTCGCGGCATTCCAACCTTTGGGAATCGCACCAGTCATGCGGCGCCTATCGCGCCGGCTCGATGACGTTACAGTTCGTCCGCCCGGACATCAGGCAGTCCTGCATCTTGCTGGCAGCGGTCAGGTCGTGCGCCAGCCACACCCCGACCGCAAGCAGGACCACCGCGATAATCAGGCCCGCGATCGCGCCGCGTCGGTTGTCGCCTTGCTCGGGGTCGCTCATCGAACGGTCATTTGGAAAGCTATCTGGAACTGCGTGAAAGGATGGCGCGCCTTCTAGCATGCTCCGCCACCCCCTCATACCCGTCGCGGACAGATCCGGCCTGTGCGCGAATCGTGGGCGGTGGGTGTTGGCTGCTCAACTCTCGTGCAGCTCATCAGAAACATGATCTGGTGGCATTCCCAGCCGCTGCCCAGGGTGGGATCGGAGATCGGCTGCGAATAGGCCAATGCGATCGAAACCAACACGGCCACGCTGGCAAGGGTTGCTGCGGCAAGTGCGAGAACTTGACGTGTGCGCCATGGAGCTTTCATTGGCGTCACCTCCGGTTCGACCGTGCGGACAATAGGACCGGGGCGCTGGGTCGCTTGTGAACCCCTTCACACGTCTGGAGGGCCTTTCTGTCGCAGGGACAAGCGCTTCCACAGTCCCCCTGGGGAGCCTGATCGGACTTTTCGACAGGTCACGATCGGCGGATGAAGATAATCAGTGGCTTCCGGGCGCGCGGCGCTGTACACCGCTGTCGACGCGCGAGCGCTTGTTGTGAGCGCCGCAGCGAAATCAACGCACCACACAAGATCAGACAGAAGAAGTGACAAGGCTCGCTCAATGAGTGGATTCAAGGAACCCGGCTTTACGGACCGACAGAAGGCGGCGCAGCAGGCAAAGCAAAATCTCCTGAACAAATTCCGGTCCCAGCCAGGGCCTGATGATCCCGAAGTCGCAAAGCGGCGGGCTGAGCGCGAAGAGATCGCGGCCAAGCGCGAAAAGGCAAGATTGGAGCGCGAAGCGGCCAAGGCCGAAGAGGCGCGCCGCGAGGCCGACGCTGCGGCGGCAGACGCTGCGCGCATTGCCCGCGAGAAGGAAGAGGAGATCGCGCGCCTCGCCGAAATGGAGGCCGAGCAGAAGGCCAAGCGCGACGCGCGCTATGCCGCGCGCAAGAGCAAAGGCAAGAAGAAGTAGCCCCGACGAGCTTGTCGAGGCTTATCAGAGGGCGCTTGCGTTCGGCGCACGTCTGAGAGCCCATTCTGAAGAGCCCCATAGAGCATCCCGCAGACGGCACAGGCCCGCCGTTCTTGTGGAACCGGGCCTGCGGCAAGAGCGTCAGGAGATTAGTTCTTCTTCATCATCCCATCGTCTTTTTTCATGCCGTCCTTCGACATCGTATCCTTCGACATCGTATCCTTGGACATGCTGTCCTTGGACATGCCGTCTTTCTTCATGCCGTCTTTGGACATCGTGTCCTTCTTCATGGCATCATCCTTGCTCATCTTGTCCTGGGCGAAGGCTGCGGGAGCAAGCGCCAGGCTGAGCGAAAGAACGGCAGCCGAAATTCCGAGGCCGACACGGGTGCGAATGGTCATGAGGGGTCAATCCTTTGCGAGCTGGTGGAAGCGACTAATGCCGCATCTCACTCCGACGCTCCCCCGGCTCAATTTGTTACGGTTGATTCGAAAAAATTTTCGCGCGATTGGCATGTTGCAGCCGTCTTGGGGTTCTACTTGTAGGAGTTGGACACAATTTCGCCCGCGATAGGCGCGTTAAGTGCGGCGCCGCACACTCGAAGGACTGGGCCGAGCGTGCGTTGCAACAAGTTTCTTCACCATATCCGGGCAGACCCATCGGGACCGACTAATCGACCAGAGAAAGTTCCTGATGCCACCGGCTAGGATGGGCTCCAGGCCGGCCACACGCCCAATGCAAGAGTCACTGAGGGGAATATCCATGCTTACACGTCGTCACATCATTGCATCCACGCTAGCTGCCCCCGCCTTGCTCCGTTTCGGACTGGGAACGGCGCAAGCGGCGACCGCACTGAAGATCTCTCACCAGTTTCCCGGGGGCACCATCGACAAGGGTGACTTTCGCGACCGGCTTTGCCGGACGTTCGTCGAAGAGGTCGGAAAACGGTCCGGCGGCGACATCACGGCGGAAATCTATCCGAACTCCTCGCTCATCAAGACCAACGCGCAGTTCTCCGCAATGCGCAAGGGCGCGCTCGATATCAGCCTCTATCCGATGCCCTATGCGGGCGGCGAATTGCCGGAGACCAATATCGGCCTGATGCCGGGGCTGGTCGCAACCTATGAGCAAGGCATGAAATGGAAGACGGAGCCGGTCGGCAAGGCGCTGACCGACTTCCTTGCCGACAAGGGCATCATCCTCTTGACCTGGGTCTGGCAGGCCGGTGGCGTCGCCAGCCGCTCCAGGCCGATCGTGGCGCCGGAAGACGCCAAGGGCATGAAGGTCCGTGGCGGTTCGCGCGAAATGGACATGGTGCTGCAGACCGCGGGCGCCTCCGTGCTCTCGGTGCCGTCCAACGAAATCTATACGGCGATGCAGACCGGCGCATGCGATGCCGGCATCACCTCCTCCACCAGCCTGATCTCGTTCCGCCTCGAGGAAGTCTCCAAAGCGCTCACCTCCGGCGCAGGCGCATCCTACTGGTTCATGCTCGAGCCGCTGATGATGTCGAAGGTGCTGTTCGACAAGTTGCCGAAGAATCACCAGGACATCATCCTCGCCGTCGGCGCCGAACTGGAAGCCTTTGGCAAGAAGGGCGCGCAGGATGACGACACCGAGGTCGCCAAGGTCTATGAAAAGGCAGGCGCCAAGGTCGCCCCGCTGGATATCGCCATAGTCGGCAAGTGGCGCGATATCGCCCGCGACACCGCGTGGAAGGACTACGGCGCCAAGACCGCGACCGCGGCCAATCTTTTGAAACTGGCTTCCGACGTCACCACATGATGCACGCACCTGTTCGCGACGGTGATGGCATTTCAAAGGACGCCACGGGCAATGCGCTCGTGGCGTCTCTCGCGCGTGCCCTTGCGTTGGTCAACATCGTCATCGTCGTCCTCGCCGCGCTGGCGCTGATCGCCGCCTGCGCGGTGTTGAGCTACAGCGTGCTGGGACGGGCGCTGTTTCAGGCTGCCAATTATTGGCAGGACGAAGCGGCCGTGTTTCTTTTGGTCGGCGCCACCTTCATGACGGCGGCCTATGTCCAACAGCAGCGCGGCCACATCGGCATCGAGGCGTTCGTGGGATTGCTGTCACCCTTGGCGAACCGCATTCGTCTCTGGCTCGTCGACGTGGCAAGCTTTTTGTTTTGCAGTTTCTTCGCCTGGAAATCGTGGACGCTGACCTACGAAGCGTGGACCGACGGCCAGGTTTCCAACTCGATGTGGTCGCCGCCCCTGGCGATCCCCTATGGCCTGATGGCCTGCGGCATGACCCTGCTCTGTGCGCAGATCCTCCTTCAGATCATCATTCCGCTGGCTGGAGCGCCACGTCGATGACGGTATTCGGTATCGGCCTGAGTTATGGGCTGGCGACCTTGTTTGCGATGTTTTCCGGCATGCCGATCGCGTTCGCGCTCGGCGCCGTCGCGCTCGTGTTCATGGGCATCTATATGCCCGCGGCCTCGCTCGATACGGTGACGCAGAACGTCTATGAGGAAATGGCCTCGATCACGCTACTGTCGATCCCGCTGTTCATCCTGAAAGGCGCGGCGATCGGACGGTCGCGTGCGGGCCAGGATCTCTATTCGGCATTGCATGCGTGGCTGCATCGCGTCCCCGGAGGCCTTGGCGTCGCCAACGTGTTCGCCTGCGCGCTGTTCGCCGCCATGGCCGGCTCCTCGCCCGCCACCTGCTCGGCGATCGGTTCGGCCGGCATCCCCGAAATGCGCAAGCGCGGTTATTCGGGCGGCTTCGCCGCCGGCATCATCGCCGCCGGCGGAACTCTCGGCATCCTGTTGCCGCCCTCGATCACCATGATCCTGTTCGCGGTCGCGGCCGAGAAATCGCTCGGCCGGCTGTTCCTTGCCGGCATCGGTCCAGGCCTGCTGCTGGTTACGCTGTTCGGCATCTACGCCGTGTTGCGTTTTCGCAGCGAATATGAGACCGCGAAAGTCGCCTATGCCAAGAGCGGCACGGCGTCGGCCATTCTGACCCGTGACGAGTACACGCTGGCACAGCGCTTCAACACGTTGCCGCGGGTGGCCCCCTTCGTGCTGCTCCTGACCGGGGTGATGATCGCGCTCTATGGCGGTTACGCGACGCCTTCGGAAACGGCCGGACTCGGCGGGCTGCTGGCGCTGGCGCTCATTGCGCTGATCTACGGCGTGTGGCGGCCGACCGATCTCGCCCCGATCCTGCAAGCGACGATCCGCGAATCCACCATGCTGATGATGATCATCGGCATGTCGCTGCTCTATTCCTACGTGATGAGCTATCTGCACATCTCGCAGTCGGCCGCGGAAGCGATCGTGGCGATGCAGCTGCCGCGTTGGGGATTGTTGGCGGCGATCCTCGTCATGGTCGTGGTGCTCGGCTTCTTCTTGCCGCCGGTCTCGATCATCCTGATGACCGCACCGATCGTCCTGCCGCCGCTTCGCGCGGCGCATTTCGATATCATCTGGTTCGGTGTCGTGATGACCATCGTGATGGAGATGGGGCTGATTCACCCGCCGGTCGGCTTGAATATCTTCGTGATCCGCAATGTCGCGCCCGACATTCCCTTGAGCGAGGTGATCTGGGGCACGCTGCCGTTCGTGCTGCTGATGATGGTGGCCGTGCTCTTGCTGTGCTTCCTGCCGGGGATTTCCACCGGGCTGCCCGATCTCATCCTGGGCGTGGATGGCAGCAGGTAAAGCGGATCGGGAGCAGCAGATCTATTTGCTGCTCCCTGCGCGTCTCTTCGCATTGATCGCATTCGCCACGCGGCTGGCGGGCGCGCGTCCGATCAGCCGGGTGATCTCGTTGGTGGCCGCGACCAGCCGGTTCATGTCGACGCCGGTCCTGATCCCCATGCCCTCCAGCATGTAGACGACGTCCTCGGTTGCGACGTTGCCGGTGGCGCCTGGCGCGAAGGGGCAGCCGCCCAAGCCTCCGGCGGCGGCGTCGATCACGCGCACGCCCTCTTCCATCCCCGCATAGAGATTGGCGAGCGCCTGTCCGTAGGTGTCGTGAAAATGCATCGCCAGATTTGCCGCCGGCACATGCGCGGCGACCGCGCGCAGCATCTCCTTGGCCTTCATGGGCGTGCCGACGCCGATGGTGTCGCCGAGCGAAATCTCGTAGCAGCCGAGATCCCATAGCTTCTTGGCGATATCGGCGACGGCCTGCGGCTTGACCTCGCCGTCGAAGGGACAGCCGAGCACGCAGGAGACATAGCCGCGCACCTTGACGCCGTCGGCCTGGGCGCGGGCCACCACCGGCTTGAAGCGCGCGATCGATTCGGCAATCGAGCAATTGATGTTAGCGCGGGAAAATCCCTCCGAGGCCGAGGCGAACACCGAAACCACCTTGGCACTCGCGGCGCGCGCAGCCTCATAGCCCTTTTCGTTCGGCACCAGCACGTGAAACTCGCCGGGCAGATCGCTGACCCCGCGCAGCACCTCATCCGAGCCGATCATTTGCGGGATCGCTTTCGGCGAGACGAACGCCCCGACTTCGACGGTGTGCAGACCGGCGCCGATCAGCGCTTTGATGAAGGCGATACGATCGGTCACGCTGACGGGCGTCTTCTCGTTCTGCAGGCCGTCGCGGGCCCCCATTTCGACGATGCACACGGTGTCGCTCATTACGGCCTCACGACCCTACCGGCTCGACTTCGGCGAGTTCGACGCCTTCCTGCACGATGTCGCCGACCTTGCATTTGATGGCTTTCAACACGCCCGCGAACGGCGCGCGCAGGGTCTGCTCCATCTTCATGACCTCGAGCGTCAGGATCGGCGCGCCTTTCTCGAGCATGGCGCCCGCTTCCGCCAGCACCGCGACGACGGTGCCCGGCAAGGGCGCCGCGATCTTGTCCTCACCGACCTGCTCTTCATCGTCGCCGCCGAACGGATCGACCCAATGCAGCTCGAACCGTCCGTTGCGTGTCCGCAAATAGAGCTCGTGGCCTTCGATCACGGCGACCACGCGGGATTTGACGCCATCGAGGATGAGATCGAATCCGCCGTCATCGCTCACCGACGAAGCAAACGGGAGTTCGCGGTCGCCGATCGCCAGCAGCGACGGCCCGTTGCCGTAAATCAGCGTGACCTTCTGCTCGGACACCTGCCGCTGCCCTTGGCCCTGCCCTTGGCGGAAGGAAAACACCCGCTGCCGCCGGCCGACCGGCATCCAGCCGAACGTATGCCATGGCGTATGCGCCTCAGCCTGCACGGCGTTTTGCTCCTCGACCAGAATCGCCGCCACCGCGGCGCAAAGTTCGAGATCGCCGGGGGCGTCCGGGGCCGGCGTCAGGGTCTTCAATTCGCGTTCAATAAAACCTGTATCGATCGTGTTGGCGGCCACCGCCGGATGGGTCAACAGCGCCGACAGGAAGGGAATGTTGGTGACGACGCCGCGAATGTCGGTTTGCTGCAATCCCCGGTCGAGCCGCTCGATCGCCGCCTGCCGCGTCGGCGCCCAGGCAATCACCTTGGCGAGCATCGCGTCGTAATAGGGTGATACCGTATCGCCTTCACGGTAACCGGCATCGATGCGCAGACCGTTGACGGCGTCTGGCGTGCGCCAGGTTCGGATTTTGCCGACCGAGGGCATGAAGTTTTTGGCCGGATTCTCCGCATAGACCCGCGCCTCGACGGCGTGGCCGTTCATTCTTATTTGGTCCTGCTTGAGCGGCAGTTGCTCGCCGAACGCGACCCGCAACTGCCATTCCACGAGGTCGATGCCGGTGATCAGCTCGGTCACGGGGTGCTCGACCTGCAGGCGCGTGTTCATCTCGATGAAGAACACATCCTTGCCGTCGGAGACGAATTCGATGGTGCCGGCGCCGACATAGCCGACCGCGCCGGCCGCCTTGCGCGCGGCGGCGCTGACGGTCTCGCGCTGTGCCGCATCGAGGGTGGGCGACGGCGCCTCCTCGACCACCTTCTGGTGCCGCCGCTGCAGCGTGCATTCGCGCTCGAACAGCGACAGGAGATTGCCGTGGCTGTCGCCGATCACCTGCACCTCGATATGCCTGGGATTGTCGACATATCGTTCGATCAGCATGCGGTCGTCGCCGAACGCCGCCTTGGCCTCGCGCTTGGCGCTGATGATCGCCGGCGCCAGCTCCGCCGCCGAACGCACCACGCGCATGCCGCGGCCGCCGCCACCCGCGGAGGCCTTCACCAGCACCGGAAAGCCGATCTTGCCAGCGGCCTTTGCAAGCGTCGCCTCGTCCTGGGCCTCGCCATGATAGCCCGGCACCAGCGGCACGTCGGATTTTTCCATCAAAGCCTTGGAGCCGGATTTCGAGCCCATTGCGGTCATCATGTCGACGGTCGGGCCGACGAACACCAGGCCGGCCTGCAGGCAGGCATTCGCGAACTCGGCATTTTCGGACAGAAATCCGTAGCCGGGATGCACGGCTTCGGCGCCGGTCCGCCGCGCCGCCTCGATCAACGTCTCGATGTTGAGATAGCTGTCGCGCGCCCGCGCCGGCCCCAGGAGGACGGCCTCGTCGGCCATGGCGACATGCATGGCACCGCGGTCGGCCTCGGAATAGACCGCGACCGTGCGCAGCCCCATGGCGCTTGCGGTGCGGATCACGCGACAGGCGATCTCGCCGCGATTGGCGATCAGAAGTGTGCGGAAGCGCCGGTAGAGCTTGGCCCGATCCATCGTCACATCCTGAACAGGCCGAACTTCGTCGGCTCGATCGGCGCGTTCGCTGCGGCCGACAGACCAAGACCCAGCACCAGCCGCGTGTCGGCCGGATCGATCACGCCGTCGTCCCAGAGTCTTGCGGTCGCGTAGTAGGGATTGCCCTGGCTTTCATACTGGTCGCGGATCGGCTTGCGGAATGTCTCTTCCTCCGCCGCCGGCCAGCTCTCGCCCTTGGCCTCGATATTGTCGCGCCGGACCTGGCTCAGCACCATCGAGGCCTGCTCGCCGCCCATCACCGAGATACGCGCGTTCGGCCACATCCAGAGGAAGCGCGGGCTGTAGGCGCGCCCGCACATGCCGTAATTGCCGGCACCGTAGGAACCGCCGATCACGACGGTGAATTTCGGGACACCGGCGGTGGCAACCGCAGTCACCAATTTGGCGCCGTCGCGCGCGATGCCGCCGGCCTCGTATTTCTTGCCGACCATGAAGCCCGTGATGTTTTGCAGGAACACCAGCGGGATATTGCGCTGGCAGCATAGTTCGATGAAGTGCGCGCCCTTCAGCGAGCTCTCGCTGAACAGAATGCCGTTGTTGGCGATGATGCCGACCGGATATCCAAAGATATGGGCAAAACCGCAGATCAGGGTCTGGCCATAGAGCTTCTTGAACTCGTCGAATTCGGAACCGTCCACCACACGCGCGATGATGTCGCGGACATCGAAGGGCTTTCTGCCCTCGGTCGGCACGACGCCGTAGATGTCTTGGGCCTTGAACAAGGGCTCGCGTACCTCGCGCATGTTAAGCGCCGCACCGGGCCGCGGCTTCAATGTTGCGACGATACGTCGCGCGATCCCGATCGCATGGGCGTCGTTTTGTGCATAGTGATCGGTGACGCCGGATTGGCGGGAATGCACGTCGGCGCCGCCGAGCTCTTCCGCCGTCACCACCTCGCCCGTCGCAGCCTTCACCAGCGGCGGGCCGCCGAGAAAGATGGTGCCCTGATTGCGCACGATGATGCTCTCGTCCGACATCGCCGGCACATAGGCGCCCCCCGCGGTGCACGAGCCCATGACAATTGCGATCTGCGGGATGCCCGAGGCCGACATCTGCGCCTGATTGTAGAAGATGCGGCCGAAATGCCGCTCGTCGGGGAAGATCTCATCCTGCATCGGCAGGAAGGCGCCGCCGGAATCCACCATGTAGACGCAGGGCAGATTGTTCTGCCGCGCAATGTCCTGCGCGCGCAGATGCTTCTTCACCGTCATGGGATAGTAAGTGCCGCCCTTGATGGTGGCATCGTTGGCGACGATGACGCATTCGCGTCCCGAGATCCGTCCGACCCCGGTAATGATGCTGGCCGAATGCACGTCGCCGCCATAGAGGCCGTGAGCGGCGAGCGGAGACAATTCGAGAAATGCCGTTCCGGGATCGATCAGGAGATCCACCCGCTGGCGCGCCAGCATCTTGCCGCGCGACACATGACGCGCCCGCGACACCTCGCCGCCGCCGCCGGCGACCAGGGCGAGCTTGTCGCGCAGCTCGGCAACGAGCGTACGCATGGCTTCCGCGTTACGCGAAAAATCGGACGAGGCGGGGTCTATGCTGGAATGGAGCGGCATGAATGGAGCGGCATGGCCTTCGGTGGATTATGGTGCGCCGCAATCGGGACTTCGGGCGTGCGCCATGGTGTCACTGCGCCGCAGCCTTAGGCAACCCTCACTTTCGATCCGCCGGCTCCGCCGAAATATGCACCCTGGGCCCTGTTCTTCCGGTTGGCCCGGTTCTTCTGCCCGGTTCTTGGGCGGGCCAGGTTCTTGGGCGAGCCAGGTTCTTGGGTGGGCCAGGTTCTTGGGCCCGGTTCTTGGGCCCCTTCTAATGGGTCCAGGGTTCGCCGCGCCGGAACGCGAAATTGTCGGCATAGGCGATCTGGCGGTGCGCCGAATCCTTCGGCTCGATGACCTGGTAGGAAGTGCCCTTGCGCTCGCAATACGCCACCGCCTCTTCCTTGGTGTCGAAGTGGAGGGTGATCTGCTGCTTCATGTCGCCGGACGAGGTCCACCCCATCAAGGGCTCGATGGCGCGGGGTTGTTCGGGTTCGTAGTCGAGCTGCCACTCCCGGGTCTCGGCCCTGCCGGATTGCATCGCGTTTTTGGCGGGCTTAAAAATGCGGGCGGTCATGGATGGCAGGATCCTCTGAGAAATGCGATAGTGAGATACGAGAAGGTAACGTCCAGGCCTGGATAGCCGTACTTTAGCAAACTTCGAGAATCGGCGATTCCTGCTTCGGAGGTGACCCCTTCCCGACCGGTATAGTCATTCTGCTGCGCGGTGACAATTGTCATTGCTGCGCTGTGGCAATGCCCGGCGGGCCGACCGGCCGGCTTCTGTTCGATCTTTTTTGTCGCGAAACATCATCTCGAATCGGCACCCATGAAAATCAACGCAACTCTCCCTGAAAAAGGACGCGATCTCCGGCTTGACCTGTTTCGCGGGATCGCGAACTGGGCAATTTTTCTGGACCATATTCCCGATAACATCATGAATTGGGTCACGACGCGGAATTACGGGTTTTCGGACGCCGCCGACCTGTTCGTGTTCATTTCCGGATATACCGCCTCCTTCGTCTACGCGCGGATGATGATCGAACGCGGCGTCATTGTCGGCGCCACTCGCCTGTTCAAGCGTGTCTGGCAGCTCTACGTCGCCCATATCATTCTGTTCGTCATCTATATCGTTGCGATCAGTTTCCTGGCCCGCCGCTTCGGCGATTCCGAGATCATCAACGAGTTCAATGTGGCCGGCCTGGTCGACCACGCCACCGAGACGCTCGGCCAGGGGTTGCTGCTCAAATTCAAGCCGGTCAATCTCGACGTGCTTCCGCTCTACATCGTGCTGATGGGATTCTTTCCTCCGGTCCTGTGGCTGATGCTGCGCCAGCCGGATCTGACGATGCTGGCCTCGATCGTGCTGTGGCTGTTGGCGTGGACGTTCGGCTGGAATTTCCAGGCCTATCCCGCCGGCAACTGGTACTTCGATCCCTATTGCTGGCAGGTGCTGTTCGTCTTCGGCTCGTGGTGCGCGCTCGGCGGCGCCAAGAAGGCGGCGGCAATCATCAATTCAAAATTCACGCTCTATTTCTGCATCGCTTATTTGATCTTCGCGCTGATCATGACGATGGCCGGACGATTTTCCGACCTCGGCGCGATGCTTCCGAACTGGCTGTATGCAGCGTTCAATCCCAACGACAAGACGTTCATGGCGCCCTATCGCTTCCTGCACTTCGTCGTGATCGTGATCATGGTCGTGAGGTTCGTGCCGAAGACCTGGCCCGGGCTGGAGTGGCGAGTGTTCGATCCGGCGATCGTCTGCGGCCAGCAATCACTGGCGGTTTTCTGCGTCGGCGTCTTCCTGTCCTTTGTCGCGCACTTCACGCTGATGCTCAGCTCCGGCTCGGTGCTGGCGCAGATTCTGGTCAGCGTCGCGGGGATCGCAATCATGACCACGGTGGCCTACTATATTTCCTGGTCGAAGCGGCAGGATAAGCCGCTGAAGGCGCCGCCGCCGAAGGTCGCTCCAGCCGAGTGATCCTCGCCGTCAGCGCTTCGAGCCAGGCTTGGATTTCGGGTTGGATTTCGGGTTGGATTTTTGGCTGGATTCGGACGGGGCGATCACCCTGCCCCGCGAGGCAAATCCGCCCCATTCGGCGGACCAGCTGACTTGAACCGCCGGCTGCTCGCCGCTGCGATGGCTCGACTTGCCCTGCAGCGCGAACATCGCGCCCTGAGGATCGACGCATCGGACGATCCAGTTGCCGTCAGTCAACTCCGTCGGACCTTGGGCGACTTTGCCGCCACCGGCTCGCACACGCGCAGCCGATAGCCCGACGTCGGCGACGTTGAAGTAGTACAGCCAGAACGGGACCGGCACCCTCGCAAGCTTGGTGAACATGCCGCCCATCTTGACGTCGCCGGCAGCGAACGTCTGATAGGAGTCCATCGGGACAGTTTCAGTTTCCGCCAGCACTTTCTGCCAGCCGAACAACTCGCTGTAAAAGGCGAAAGCCTTCGCACCATCGGCCGCCAGCAACTCGTGCCAGCCCACCTGACCCGGCTCATGCAATTCGGCCGGTCGTCGCTCGGGCTTCAATCCGCCGACCAGTGCCAGGGTCGCCGTTTGCGCATCCGCGACAATCGATACGCGGCCGATGTTGCTGTCGGTCGGTGGCACGAACACCGTGCCGCCGAGCCGCTTGAGACGATCGGCCGTCGCATCGACGTCATCGACGGCGACGTAGCCAACCCAACGCGGCGTCGCTCCCATTCGTCGGCCTTCCTCCGGCAGCTCCATCAATCCCGCCACCGGAGCGTCGGACGACGTCAACAGGCTGTAGGCCATCTGCGGAGTGGACGCATCGCGTGCCTCCCAGCCGACAACGTCACGATAAAACGCCTTCGCCGCGGCCAGGTCCGTGGTCAGAAGTTCGTACCAGGCGAAGCGGCCTTCACAATCAATCATGCCGTTCACTTCCGTCCCTCATGCCGCATCGCCGCATTTGCACTGCACCCGCAAAGACCGTCACAAACCTCTTCCACTGCGCGTTTCCTGATTATACAAATCACCTCCAACTCGCACTAATGTCATTCATCAAGATGAATGGAAACTGAATGCGAAACAACGCGTTAGTGACTGTGCTCAGCCTTGCGTGATCGGCTCGTGCGACGTAGGATCGCAGCGGCTGGAATCGAAACTATTTCCATTGGTATGGAGGAGCGACAATGTCACGGACGAAGCAGGCTTCGAAGCGAAAGAGTGTGGCGAGAGCCGCAGTGCCGGCCTTAGGTGCCGCTGGATTGACCTTTTCGCTGGCGGGGAGCGCTTCAGCAACGGCTGTACCAGCCGTTGACACTCCGCAGAAATTGAACGTTACGCCGTCGCAGGCGTTCACGCTCGGCGAAGAAGAAATCGCCGACGTCAGCTTGGCGACGTTCCACCTTTTCGACAAGGAAAGCACGGGCAACTTCGTGCAGGTTGCGCGTGGCTGTGGCTGTGGGCATGGCTGCGGTGGTCGCGGCTGCGGTGGTCGCGGCTGCGGTGGTCGCGGCTGTGGTTGCGGCCGGGGTTGCGGTTGTGGCGGCTGCGGCGGCGGGGCCTGCTGCGCATCCTGGGGTATCTGCCGCTTCTGCTAATTCACGGCGCATCCCCAACCAAACCGAAAAACGCGAGACGTTATGGCCGGGTTCGATCAGTTCGACCCGGCCAATTCGTGTCCTCTTTGTGGCGCCTCGTTGCCCATCCCCGCCAATGCGTAGGGTTTCCAGATTCATTGAAAAATGCTAGCGCGCGGACAAGTGTCATTCCAGCGGCCGGACAATCAGCCACGCGCCGCCAATCCGCAAAATGGTAGGTGAAACGTGCGTGCGAAGACGATGAAGGTTCATCGCAAGACCAGTGCCCGGCGCAAGACCGGCGACAAGACCAGCAGCAAGACCGCTGCAAAAACAGGTACCCAGCCCCGGACCAACACTGCGGCGAAGACTGCGACCAAAACCGGCGCCAAGCGCCAAGCCGGCAAGGACGCCCTGCAATTCGCCCCGAATTTCACTGCCTATGTGATGCCGCCCGATGTCGTGTGCCTCTATTCGGAGGACAGGAAGTTCTTCCTGCACGGTGAACTCTATTGTGCGCTCGCGGCGGCGATCGCCAAAGGCGGCAAAACCGCGAACGATCTTTTCCGCGACATGCAGAAGCAATTTCCGTCCGACAAGATCGAAGAGGCGCTGAAGCGACTGATCGAACGGCGCTACGTGACGACGGGCGCTTCTCATAGCTTCGCCGCCCCGGTCGCGGGCTATTGGGCAAGCCTCGGGCTGCCACCTGATGTCGCGGAGGAAAATCTCGTCAATTGCAAGGTGCGCATCGAGGCGTTCGACGTCGCGGGCGCCAAGGAGCTCGCCGCCGCCTTGGGCGAACTCGGCGTTCGCGTGGTGCAGCGTTCGCCGGATCTCACCATCACGCTGGTAAACGACTATCTCGAGCGGCGTCTGGCAGAATTGAACCAGCAGCGTGTCTCGGACAAGACACCCTGGTTGCTTGTGCAGCCTTCGGGCGTTTTCCCGCTGGTCGGTCCGGTGTTCAAG
This sequence comes from Bradyrhizobium sp., assembly GCA_028290305.1. The sequence goes on along the minus strand of JAQGKC010000489.1, from coordinate 3,297 downwards.
CCCGGCGAAAGCGCCTGCTGGACCTGCCTGTTCGACCGCATGATCAGAAATCGGGAGATCAAAGGCTTTCTCGACCGCGGCGCGGCGCAGCCCGTCGCTGTTTCGCCCCTCGTCCGCAACCCGGTCGGGCAAGGTGCGATGCAATTTGCCGCCGTTGAGATCGCCAAGGCAATCGCGTCCGGCTTTCGCACGGATCTGAGCAATCATATTGCAAGCTTCGACCTGATGGGCGCGACCATCGCCAAGCATTACGTCGCCCATCGGCCGCAATGCCCGACCTGCGGCAACAAGAAATTGCAGAATCCGCGCAGAGCGCCGCAGCCGATCGAGTTGGCCGAAGGCAACAAGCTGATCATGACCAGCGGCGGCTACCGCACCGTCTCGTCGCGGACGACGGTCGGACGCTTCCGCAAGCATGTGAGCCCGCTCACAGGCGTGGTCACGCGGCTCGAACGGATCGAGGCGGACCTGCCGATGAACACCAATTTTTTCGCCCAGCACAATTTCTCCGGGCCGGCCCACAGCGTCGACCAGCTCCGCTCGGGCTTGAGCGGCGGCAGCTTCGGCAAGGGCTCGACCGCCGAACAGAGTGAAGCCAGCGCGCTGATGGAAGCGATCGAGCGCTATTCGGGAATCTTCCAGGGCGACGAAATCCGGATGACCCGGAGGTTCACTGATTTTGCGCCGGGCGAGGCCGTGCTTCCGAACGACGTCCAGCATTTCAGCCAGGCGCAATTCGACACGCGGCACATCCCGCAGCCGGACGGTTCGCACCCGGTCCCTGACCCGCTTGATCCTTCGGACAAGATCGAATGGTCGCCGGCCTGGTCGCTGCGCGACCAGCGCTTCAAACATTTTCCGACCGGCCTGCTGTATTTCTTCTATCGCGGCTTCCACACCGACTCCAACGGCTGCGCGGCGGGCAACACGCGCGAGGAAGCCATCGTCCAGGGATTCCTGGAACTGGTGGAGCGCGACGCCTATGCGATCTGGTGGTACAACCGCTCGCAACGCGCCGAGCTCGACCTCAGCGAGTTCGACGACACCTATGTGCGCGACATGCGGACCCAATTCGCCGAGGCCGGCCGGAAGATCTGGGTGCTCGACATCACCAACGATATCGGGATTCCCACCTATGTGGCGATCATGCACTGGGTGCAGAACGGCCACGAAAATATTGAGTTCGGCTCGGGTTCGCATTTCGACCGGCGCATCGCGCTGTTGCGCGCGCTGACCGAGCTCAGCCAGTTCCTGTCGATCGGCATGATGGGCGGGGCGAGCGGCGAGAAGCCGAGCCTCGATGGTGAGACGCCGCTCAAGCTCGAGAAATATCCGTTCCTGATTCCGAGCGCGAACCCGATCATTCCCCCGGCACCCGGCCTCACCGTACACGACAACACCCGCGATCAGGTCAAGGCCTGCGTGGAGATCGCAAGCCGCGCCGGCATGGATTTCCTCGTCCTCGACCAGACGCGGCCCGACGTCGAAGTCCCCGTCGTCCGCGTGCTCGTTCCGGGCATGCGCCATTTCTACAAGCGCTTCGGGCCGGGCCGGCTATACGATGTGCCGGTGAAGCTCGGACTGTTGGAGCAACCGTTGCCGGAAGCAGAGTTGACGCCGTTCCTTCCCCACACCTGAGCGGAGAGACAGAAAGGCGTGCGCGCTTCACGACCAAAGACACGGCGAAAGATCGCACCGCCCGTCCTGTCCGCCCGGCTGAACGAGCGCTTCACGCTCCAGGCGAAGGCCGATGGCAGTCTCGCCGCGGGCTTCGAGGGCTACGCGGTCGAATTGGGCATCTTCGGCGCCGGTGCGATCAAGCGCGCACGCGAGCTTCGCACCGGCCTGCCCCTCGGCTCATTTTCGCCCGACGGCAACCCGGTCGATCGCGAGATCGATCAGCTGGTGCGCCGCCTGGCCCGCCACGGTCTGCTCGAATACCGTCTCGCCCGCGCGCGCACCGATGAGGCTATCGTCGTCATCGAACCGCAGACGGCCGACTACTGGCCGCAGACGCCGAAGCTTGCTGCGACCGACACCGTCGCATTGTCGCGATTTGCCTATCTGCGACGGCGCGGGGGCGACATGGTATTGGAATCGCCGCGCGCCAGCGCGCTGTTCAGGGTTTGCGATCCCAAGATCATGGCCGCCCTCGCCGCACTGTCATCCCCACAGAAAGTCAGCAAGCTGAGGCGGCAGGAGATTTTTCCGGCCGACGAGTTGCTTGCATTGCTTGTGGATTGCCGGATCGTGTTCAAGCTCGCAGACGCCCGCGACCAGGGTCTGCGTCACAGCGAGGGCGACGAACACCTCGTGGTGTGGGATTTTCACGATCTCCTGTTTCACGTTCACAGCACGGAAGGCCGGCAGGCCAATCCGTTCGGTGGACGCTACCCTTACGCCGACGCCATCGCCCCGCCACCGGCCGTAAGGCCGCCCTGGCCAGGCAAGGCAATCGATTTGCGAGCATTCACGGCGCCGCCTTCGGAATCGATATCGCCGTTCGCGGCACTTTTGCGCGAGCGCCGGTCGGCGCGCGATTTCGATGACGAGAAGCCGATCACACTGGCCGAGCTTGCCATGTTTCTGGATGGCGCCGCGCGCGTGCTGTCGAAATGGACCAGCCCGCTCGACTTTGGCGACGGCAGCTTCGGCCCCGACATCGACTACACGGCGCGGCCCTATCCCGCTGCTGGCAGCGCCTACGAGCTTGAGCTCTATCTGGCGGTCACGCATTGCGAAGGCCTCGAACAGGGCTTCTATCACTACGACGCCGACCGCCACGTGCTGGTCCCGATCGCCGCCCGCGCGCAGGAACTGGACGCCGTGATCGGCGCGGCCGCTTATGCGATGGACGCGCCTGGTCCGCCGCAGATCCTGATCACCATCGCCGCGCGTTTCAACCGGATCGCCTGGAAGTACAGCGCGATCGCCTATTCGCTGATCCTGCGGGATGTCGGCGTGTTGCTGCAGACGCTGTATCTGACGGCGACCGACATCGGCCTCGCCGGATGCGCGGTCGGAACCAGCAACATCGATCTGTTCGCGAAGATGACGGGGATGGAAATCCACGTCGAAGGCCCCGTCGGCCAATTTGCGCTGGGCCGCTCCAGTGCCACGGATATGTCCGGTTAGTTTGACATACCGTTAGTTGCCCGCTTCGCGGCAGGGCTAATGATTCTTTCGCAAGCTTGGCGCCGAGCCAGCGGCTAGCCGTGACGCTGGCCCATACCGCCTAAGACAGGTGTCAAGAGACAAGTATCGAGAGACAAGTATCGAGAGACAAGTGTCGAGAGA
>JAQGKC010000485.1 GCA_028290305.1 Bradyrhizobium sp. | reverse complement strand
CGGACCGTTGAACGGCATATATTGAAGCGAGAACGGTGTGCCTCCATTGGCGATCGCCGCGAGGGCTACCGCATTGTTCACATTCGCCACGTTGTTCTGGTGCTCATTGTAGGATTCGATCGAGATGTGCCACTGATCATTGAACTTGTGGTAATAGGTGCCGCCGAACCATTGCAGGTTGTTGTAGCCCCACTGGCCGCCATTGATGCCATCCATGACGAGATTGATGTCGTCGTTGCCGCTGTCGCTGGTCCAGCGCACGCCAAGCGTCACGCTCGGCACCGCGCCGGGATCCTTCAGCATGGTTTGTCCGGGATAAAGCGGGTTCGGGAACGGATTGGCGATCCTTGCGCCCCAATGCCACGGCATCGCCTCGGTTCCGGAAATCAGGCCTGCCTGCAAGATCCAGTTTTTGTCCACCGCCAAGCTCGCCTGAATGCCCGTGTTGGTGTAGTTGTCGAAGGTGTAGGTCATCGAGTGCGAGTACATGTAGTTGTTCGGCGCCAACTGGGCCTCGATGTCCGGGATCGAGATGAAACGTCCGAACCGGAACAGCAGTCCGTCCATCACCTGTGGAATGAACACCTCGCCATAGGCCATCGGCATATCGTAGCCGTTGTTCTTGTTCTGGTTGAGGAGCTGGTAGCTCCACAATCCGAACGCCGTCGTATAGCGATAGTTCTCGCCGTAGATCGGCGCGAGGCGGAAGCCCCAGTCGATGTGATCCTTCTGGACCGTGTCGGGAAGACGCTCGATATAGAGCACGGCCTGATCGAGTTGCACGGTGTTCGGATTGTAGCTGTAGGCGGCCGGCGCATTGCCGCCGCGCACCGTGTTGGTGGAGAGATTGCCGCCTGGATCGACCCAGCCGTAGACCTGGATGTGCGCATCGTTCAGCCATTGGCCAACGGCGGTATTCGACATCGCTGCCATCAGCGGACTATCGACCGAACTCGGCCGCGTCACGCCAAGATTGGTGGTGCCGCCATACGGCCACTCCGCAAACGGCATCGGCGGCGTGCTCTGAGGCGCCGGCGGCACTTCGTTCGCGGGGCGGCGTGACGGCGGCGCCTTGGGATCGGCCGGTGCTGCGTCGTGTCCCCATTCGAGCCGGTAGTAATTGATGAAGCGGCTCATGAAGTCGGTGCCGAGATAAGCGTCGAGGCAGTTATAATTCTTGTAGGGATCGCCGCCGTAAGGGCATGGGCCTTGGCCCGGATCCGCCGCTTGTGCCACGTTGCTCAGGCTGATCGCAGCCAACGAGACGCCTGCCAAAAGAATTCTTTTCATAGTCTTGCCCCAAGCTGCTGTTACGGACGCCTTCAGGCGCTCTCACGATTCCGTTAACCCTTGGGGATGATCATTCGTTTGGAGCCTGAGAAAAATCGATGCGGTTTACTTCGCGGTTTCATTAAAAAAAAATAGCTGAAATGAATCTTTTGAACGCACTTGCTTACACAAGTGCCAGTTGCCTATCGGTTTGCTCAAACTCCCGGCGAAATACGTGACGTTTCGACAAAAACGGACGTCGCACTGCAACAGTTTGTTCCGCGATGTGTCTTTTTCGCTACATTTACGACTCTTAGCGCGATCAGCGCGCCGCTTTTCCTCCGTTGAAAAACAGCGCGCGCGCGTCGGCTATTATTTTTCTATGAAAATGGCTGCGTTTATCCATCGAAGATATATGTGGCGAATCGCTATGCTGACGCACTGAGCGAAATCTGTTCGCTCCTTGCGAGGCGGAACGATGGAAGTCGCGGCGATTGCCAACAATGCAGGTCATGCGGCTCTCGCCGACAAGACTGAGAACCTTGATTTCAGTTTCTTGCCGAAGAGCCTGATCGCGCAATGTCAAAGCCTGATCGAGAGCTACCACGAACTGCACGGCTACACTTGTCTGCCTGACATCCTGTGGAAGGCCCGGCTCGGACCCTTCATCGAAGCGCATTGGGAGTTTCGCCAGCTGCTCAGGAAGGCCTCGACGACCAGAAGCGCAAAGAAATCCAACGCCGGCTTCGTGCGGATAACGTCGACGATCTTGTCGCTGGAGATATTAGCCTCCAGTTTTGCCGGCTGGAGCGCGATCTACCCGGAAGCAGGATCCATCGCTGTGGCGATCCTCAAGCGAGTTTCGCGCAGCCCACATATGCCGCTGATGGAATTCTATCTCTATCCGCCAAAATATATCAGCTCAGCTGCCATCGCTACGCTGGTTCCACCACATCAACCCGGCGCAGTGGAATTGTATCGCATGTCGAACCCCGAACTCTCCGGCGAGAAGCAGGCTCTCAACTACATCAATGCGATTCAGCCGACCCCGGATGGAAGGCTGCCTCGTGCCACCGCGGCGTCCCATGCCTGAGCGGAATGTAGCCGCGACATAGCCCTCGGCCGCGGTTCGCCACATCTTGTGACACCTTGTGCCGTTTGTGACACCGGCGCCGTCGAGCGGCCGTTGCCCGGATTACGGCTTGGCCTGGGCGGGCTTCTTCCGCATATGTCGGGGGAACGACAATCAGTTAAATATATTACTTTTATATTTCTTGGCTGCGCCAACAACATAGATTTTCTACGTCGATTTGGAGAATGCTGGCGGTGCTGGGTAGTTGGCGACATCGGGGCAGCGATTGACACAAAGACGGTGAACGACTTTTCGCAGGAGCGGTCAGCGACCGTTGGCCCTGCGGGCAGCTATTTCCACGTCATTGGTCAAGCGTTGCGGAGCGTGATCTTACTGCGGCCATTCGTGGGCCCAGGAAAGGATCATTCGATGTCTCCCTATGAGGCATTCGTAGTGAATTCTCATCGGCCCAGCATTCGAGAGCTTGCGAAAGCATCTACGAATCCGGCTGACGGCAGCGGCGGAAACGCCTTGCTGCTCGATGACTGGCCGCCTTCGAATCGTGTCCTTCAGCGCAGCGTCTTGCCGCTGCTATGGGCCTTCCTGGCAGTCGGCGTGGTTACCGCCGTGCTGCTCCTGCTTGAACAGGACGTCGCGGCCAACGTCGTTCCGATCGCTTACCTGATACCCGTCATTTTCGCGGCCACAAGATGGGGCATCTGGCCGGCGACGCTGGCTTCGATTGCGGCGATGACCGAGGCGGACTTTTTCTTTTTTTCCCCCATCTACAGTTTTCGGGTCGAGGATCCGCAAGAGGCCATCGACCTGCTGCTGTTTCTGATTGTCGCGCTGGTCAGCAGCGATCTTGCCGCACGCCTGCGACGCGAGACGGAGATGCTGCGTCAGCGCGAAAAGGAAATTCACCAGCTCTACGATTTCTCGCGGCTTCTGGCGGCCTGTTTCACCGTATCGGACCTAATCGCGGCAATTCAGAAATACCTTTCCCACGCGCTTAGACATCAAACCACTTTCTTCGCGGCTGGCGCCGACGATCACTTTGAACCGCCCGAGGCCGGCTCGGTACCGAAGGCGGTGCAAGAGAAAGTCGCCACGATGACCGCAACAATCGGGGAGCGATCCCACGCTGTCGTCGATGAGGCGACACGGAACATTTGGCTGCTTGGGGCGGTATTTTCCGAAACTGCGGTTCACGGCCTCGTTGCCGTCAATATCGGCGGCGGCTCCCGTGAAGCCGTCGAGACCAAGACGCGGCGCGTCGAGACCATCCTTGCAGAAGTGTCCTTGACCCTTCAGCGTCTCGATATCGAAAGGGCGATGGAGGATGCGAGGTTGCACCTGCAGGCGCAGCTTTTGCGAGACGCATTCCACGGCACGCTCTCGCATGAATTGAGCACGCCTTTGGCGGCGATCAGGGGTTCGGCAAGCGTGCTGGATTCGATGCCCATAATTCGACGAGATGGCCGGAGTCACTCGCTGGTTGAGGCCATCTCCGACGAAGCCGCGCAGCTCGACGGCTTTATTCGAAACCTGCTCAACGCAACCCGGGTTACCGCGGGAGGCGTCAGCCCGCATCTCGAATGGGCCGATCCGAGGGACATCGTCAACGCGGCCATCAAGGGAAGGGCTCGACGGCTGGCAGCACACAGGGTCGAGACCGAATTCGCCGAAGATTTGCCGCTGGTCCATGTGGATTCCGGCCTGATCGAGGAAGCGTACGGACAGCTTCTGGAAAATGCCGCCAAATATTCTCCCTCCGGGTCGACGATCTCGATCAGCGCACGGACGGAACGGGGACGCGTCATACTATCCATTTCCGATCAAGGCGTCGGCATCACGCCGGACGACCAACAGCAACTGGGCCGCAGATCTTTCCGGAGCCAGCGCCATCAGGCCACCGTCCCTGGGTCCGGCCTGGGCTTCTGGATCGCATCCACCTTTGTCCGGGCAAACGGTGGAAGCATTGCCGTCTCAAGCCGCGGACAGGGACAGGGAACGACGGCTTCCATCGCCCTACCCGGCTCTCCGATGAAACCCTCTGAATTGGCGGCTTCAACAGATGAATAAACCCTCCAACGTCGTGCTCCTGATCGACGACGAACCGAAAATAAGACGATTTCTTCGTGCCGGCTTCGAACTGCAGGGCTTCACGGTGCTTGAAGCCGAAAACGCTGCTGACGGACTGAAGGCCGCGACCTTCAACGCGCCGGACCTCATCATCCTCGATCTTTCGTTGCCGGACCTCCATGGAGCCGAAGTTCTCGAGCGGCTGCGGTCATGGTCGAACGTGCCCGTCATTATTCTCTCCGTCGGCTCAAGCGAGGACGAAAAGGTTCGCCTGCTCCAGGCCGGAGCCGACGATTACGTGGTCAAGCCGTTCGGCATGGCCGAACTGCTCGCACGCGCCGAGGCTGCGCTGCGACGATATTTCAAGAGCGCAACCGAGAATCCGGTTGTGGTGGCCGGGGCGTTGTCGGTCGATCTTGTTGGCCGCACCGTGTCACTCAACAACAGTCAGATCCGGCTCACGCGAAAAGAATATCGCCTGCTCCATATTCTGGCGACCCATGTCGGTCTCGTCGTGACCCACGACCAATTGCTCAAGGATATCTGGAGCGGCAACCAGCGCGACAATATCCAGTACCTGCGCATTCTGGTTCGCAAACTGCGGCAGAAAATCGAAACCGATCCCAATCACCCGCACCTTCTCGTGACCGAGTCGGGTGTCGGCTATCGGCTTCAGAGCCGCTTCGAAACCAATTCCGCGGATTGCGGATTAAAGTGATGTTCCGTCAAGCGATCGGCGACGCTTGTGAAAAACCCTTTCGCAAAACCTAACGGGTTCTAGATTGGTCATGCTCCGTCCCTCCCTGCGCAGATCATTCTACGTTGTCGTTTCTCGAAGAGGCAGCGGTCAGGACTCATGGTGCTGGGAAATACGCCGCAAACGAAGGCCGATGGGCGTCAGGTTGTGGGAAGGCGGCTTCCGGTCCCATCAGGCGGCGCAATCGGCCGGGAAGCAAGCCCTGGAGACTTTTCTGAACGGACTATCGGTAGAGGCCCGTTCGAGATCGCATTTCTGATTCTGCGGCTGGAACGGAATTTGCTACAGCGTTGCTACAGCGTAGCATCCGGAGCGTGGCACCCGGGCATTGGGAAAAATGGGTTTGCTCGTGGCATTCATTGTACACGCTTCACGAGGTGGGGAAGAGGCCACGACGACGATCCGGTTAAGCGTTGTCGTCGCTATCGCCAAGGGACGGGCGCTTGCGGAAGAGGGTTGGCAGGTCTTCATCACCGCGCCCGATGGTATCCGCTACTATCCTTCAGAGTTCGACAGGCTGCTCTCGCTCAGTTCCGCGCTTCGCTTGGGATCGTAATTCAAGGCATCCTTCGAGAGGCCGTTGCTGGGCTCAGTCCCTTTGATGCGCCGCGGTAACGCCGTGCCGCGCCAGCAGATTGTAGACGGGCCGCACCCAGCGTCGGAGGCCGGCGCGGCGGGATTCTCCCGATATAAGAAAATAATATATTTTTACTGCCGAAAGCCCTATTCTGCATAAAAAGGGGGCGGTAGTGGTGGAGTTTCTTGTCAGGCATTTTTCCTTTTTGGGACTCGAAATCCAGATCTGGATGCTTATTGCGGTCGTGTTGATGGCGGCCTTCATTTTTTTCGTCTGGAAGACTCGCGATCGAATTTAGATTTGATAGCAGCCGTTTAGGGGCGCGGCTAAAAATGAGCCCGCGCAAATTTCGCAACCGGATAATTCGCCAACTTGATGGTGGTTCGTCATTGCGACTCACTACACACCGCGGCACGCGCAAAACTTGATTGATGAAAAAATTTACAACGCGACGGCCGGTTGGCGCGTTTCAGTGCAGCAGCGATCGAGATCATCCTTGTAGTGCGCTTCAGAATCCAGTGGTAGCGTTCATCTGCGGTGCCCTTGAACAAGGCGTCGTGTTTTACTCCTAGACGAACCCGCCCGAAATTCAGCTTCGGGCGGGTTTTTCATTTGCCATGCTTGAAAACGGGGCGAGCCGGATTGCGGCGGTGCATTTTGAAATTACGCCGACGATGTCGTCTTGGTACGCCGGCCCATCCGCAGAGATTCTAACCTCGCTGTTCGAGCCTTTAGCGGCGCGGCGCGAGAAGGGAACGTCGTCCAAACGCTCATTTCGTGAAAGATATTATTTTTTTATCTTTCGGGACGTCTTTTGATGCCGCAGGCGAGCAACGCACGTCTGAAAAATGAGTTTCGAGAGCCGGTACACCGCAGTTCGCAGTCGCACAAGCCCGACATTCAATTTAATAATTGCTTCATGAATCGTTATTGGGCCGCACGGCCGCGCAGGGGGATTACATGCGTCGAGATATGAAATTGGTTTTCGCTGCAGTTGTATCACTTGGTTTCGGCGCAAGCGGCGCGGCCTTCGCCGCGGACATGGCGGTCAAGGCCCGACCGTTAGTCGCACCGATAATGTACAACTGGCAGGGCTGTTACATCGGCGGCAACGCCGGCGGCGGCTGGAGCAGGATGGATACGACGCAGGTGGGCGATGACGCGCTTGGCCCCGTCCTCAACGATTTCGGCCGTGAAAAAGACAGCGCCTTCATCGGCGGCGGCCAGGCCGGCTGCGACTTCATGGCGGGCAGGGACCTGGTGTTCGGCGTGCAGGGCATGGGTGACTTCGGCAGCATCAACGGCCAGCATTCGCTTCCCGCCTTCCCGACTTTCTCCGAGACCAACAAACTGACGGACATCATCTCTGCGACGGGCAGGATCGGCTACCTGTGGACACCGCAGCTTCTTGGCTATGGCAAGGTCGGCGTTGCGTACCTGCATGACAAGAATACGGTCTTGCTGCCAGGCGGCGCGCCGTTCGTAACCTCGACCTTCACGTTGCCGGCCATGACGGCCGGCGTCGGCTTTGAATGGATGTTTGTGCCGAACTGGTCAGTGTTCGCCGAATGGAATTATTACTGGATCGAGGACGATGCCGCGCAGCACTTCACTCCGGCGCCCGGCTTTGTCGGCGAGACCCTGAACACCAGACAGCGGGTGCAAACCGCCCTGGTCGGCGTCAATTACAAATTCCATTGGGGCAACGGTCCGGTCGTCGCGAAGTACTGATTTCTCTCCCACTATCCCAGCAACT
>JAQGKC010000457.1 GCA_028290305.1 Bradyrhizobium sp. | reverse complement strand
GAATTGCTCGAGCGCGATGTTGAAGGCGGTCAACGCCCCTTCCTCGATGGCGCCGTCTTCGAAGCAATGCAGGGTATCGCGCAGGATCTCGTCCGCCTCGGCCTGCATCTGGTCGAGTTCTTCGGTGGAATCGCTGCGGCGCGCCCTCGCCAGCATTTCCAGCAGGCGTTCGCGCAGCGACGAGTTGTTACTGCGCTCATCCTTCTTCAGGTAGCCCGCGAACCAGGCGCCGGCCGAGCCCATCGCGGAAAGGCCCATCAGCCCCCACCAGATGTAATCGCTGTAGCGATCGAGGAAGGTTTTCTCCTCGCCGTCGACAAAGGCCGCGGCGCCCGGATGCACGGGGATCGCGGCATCCTTGTCGGTATCCGGGGTTTCGATTTTCGCAGCCAGCGGGAATTCGGCCATCACCGTCTGCCGGATCGCAAACAACTGCCGGGTGAAGGCGGCGACGGTCGATTCCGAGAGATCCTTGCGTGCAACGATGTGGTGCGCGAAGCTGATCGTCTTCACCTCATCGTCGGGCCGGTCCGGCGAACCGCCGAAGGCGCCGGCGGGAATTTCGGACGCTTCGTAGTTCGGATGGTTTTGCGCGATCGCCTCGGCGGAATCGATCGCAAGGAAAGTCGGCGTACCGCCATCGCGCGTCGATGCCGCGATCGCATCCGTGGTGATCTTGCTGTTGACCGGCCCGGCGGCGAGATAAGCATCCGCCTTCTGGCTGCGGATGGCGTCCGCCGCTTCGTTGGCCGGAAACTGAACGATCTCGACCTTGCTCGGGTCCACGCCATATTGCTGCAGGATCACCTTGAGCAAGCTGACATTGGCCTGGGTGCGGCCGACGACGCCGATGCGGTGTCCGGAGAGCTGCGGAATCTTGGTGATCTTCGGACCGGCTTTCTTGCCCTTGCCTTTTGCGGCCGGCGGCACCCATAGCACGGCGACGTTCTTGCGCAGCGTCGCCACCGCTTGCGCATTCTTCGGCACATCGAGATCGCCGCGAATGATGGCGAGATCGGCTTTGCCGTCGGCAAGCGCCTGAGCGCTCGCGGTGGCGCCGTCGGTCTGTATCGGGCGCAACCGAATGTGGCTGTGCGATTGGGTGAAAGCTTGCGTCAGCGCCTGGACGACCTTGATGTCATCGCTGTTTGGAGGGCCGACCGCGATCCGTAATGTCTCCGGCCGCATGGCAAAATAGTAGCTACCGGCGAGCGTGCCAACGATGGCGAGGATCCCCGCCAGCACGATGAACATCAGCTTCCGCTTTGCCGATCGGGGTGACGGCGGCCTTTCGGGCCCGACAAGGTCGAGGGCTCCGGTCATCGATCTGGCAAACAATCGCGAAAGGTCCAATTTCATCTGCCAATGCGGTTAAGCGGATATCATAGCAAATTTCCTGCCGCCGCGGCGTTACATCTGCGTCATGGTTACTGGCTGACCCTGAGCTGGCTTTACCGCCTTATTGTGACCACGGATCCCAACGGTGCCGTTCGGTGTTAGGATAAGGTTGGTGTGCAACGGAGGCGATCATGGCGGAGCGGCTGTCGGCGGAGGCACGAAAACAGGCCCTGAACGGGTTGCCCGGCTGGACCGACACGCCTGGCCGCGACGCGATCGCGCGAACCTTTATTTTCAAGGATTTCAACGAAGCATTCGGGTTTATGTCCCGCGCCGCGCTGGTGGCTGAAAAGAGCGATCATCACCCCGAATGGCGCAATGTCTACAAGACGGTGGAAGTGGTGCTGGCCACCCATGACGCCGGCGGCGTCACCTCCCGCGACATCGATCTTGCAAAGGCCATGAACGCGATCGCAAAGCAGCTCGGCGTGGCCTGATACGCCCCAAGCTATCTTGCAGCCGGGGCGCGACATCCCCAGTTTTAAGGAACGTCCGCCGCGGCGATTTACCGCGGCCTCCCGGAGCCCTTGCGATGGCAACCGAACATACGATGGGATTTGAGCCGGCCGACAGGCTGGCGAAAGACCGCGAAAGTGTGCGCAAGCGCTTCTGGATCAAACTGAAGCGGGTAGTGGCAAAGCTTCCGTTCGCCGAGGATTTGCTCGCGGCCTATTATTGTGCGTTCGACAAGCAGACGCCGCGCCATGTGCAGGCGACACTGCTCGGCGCGCTCGCCTATTTCATTCTGCCGTTCGATTTTATTCCGGACATGCTGCCGGTGCTCGGCTTTACCGATGACGCCGCGGTGCTGGCCACCGCGATCCGGCTGGTCGCGACCCACATCACGTCAGAGCACCGCGACGCCGCCCGCGCTGCGTTGAAGCGGGGGATTGGCGAGAGCGGCCAAGCCGTAGACTAGTTCGCAGAAGTTACAACACGCGCTGCCGTCATCCCCGCCAACCGGTCCGGCCTTTGGCCGGCCGGATGACAGGCTCCAGCGGGGAACCAGTATGCCGCAGCATTGCGGCTCTATCACTGGCGCTCTGGAATACTGGGTCGCCGTCAAGTCGGGCGATGACAGCTCACGGCGAAGCGCTGCGCGAAGACTAAACCTCCCAGCACCTGCATCACGGATGCAGGATCACCTTGCCCATCGCCTTGCGGCCTGCGAGCACCTTCAGGGCGTCGGCGGTTTGCGCCAAGGGGAAGGTGCGGTCGACATGCGATGAAATCTTGCCTTCCGCGGTCCATTTCACGAGCTTCTCCAGATTGGCGCGGTTCTTTTCTGGATTGAGCCGCGCCCACGCGCCCCAGAATACGCCGCGGATATCGCAACCTTTCAACAGCGCCAGATTGAGCGGCATCTTCGGAATGTCGCCAGCGGCGAATCCGATCACGAGGAAGCGGCCCTCCCAGGCGATCGAACGCAAGGCTGCCTCGGCATAGCTGCCGCCGACCGGGTCGAAAATAATGTCGGCGCCTTTGCCGCCTGTGAGCCGCCGCAAACCCTCCTTGAGATCTTCGGTGGCGTAATTCAGGCCGAGCTCGGCGCCATGTTGTTTGGCAAATTCAAGCTTCTCGTCCGACGATGCGCAGGCGATCACCTTCAAGCCCATCAGCTTGCCGAGTTCGCATGCGGCAAGCCCGGTGCCGCCGGCCGCGCCGAGCACTGCCAGGGTCTCGCCCGCTTTCAGGCTGGCGCGATCTTCCAGCGCGTGCAGCGCGGTGCCGTAGATGATGATGATTCCGGCAGCGCGATCGAAATCCAGATTGTCGGGAATTTTGACGATGGAATTCGCCGGCAGTGCGATCTTCTCACGCGCGCCGTTGTGGCCGCAGGACGCTACCACGCGGTCGCCGACCTTCAAATCGGTGACACCGGCGCCGACGCTTTCAATCACACCCGCGACTTCCGCCGCCGGTGAAAACGGAAACGGCGGCTTGATCTGGTATTTGCCCTGGATCATCAGGAGATCGAAGAAATTCAGCGCGGCGGACTTGATTGCGATCACGGCCTGGCCGGGCTCGGCCACCGGATCGGGCACCTCAGTCAGCACGAGATCGTCGGGGCCGCAATATTGCGAACAGAGAATGGCTTTCATGGACACACCTGACTTTCGGACGCACAAATGAAGCTGGATGCTTCATGCCGGATTTGAGGCCGGGCGACAATACAGTGCGTAGGAATGAAACAATGTTCGAAAAAGGCCTGCTGGCGGGAAAGCGTATATTGGTCACTGGCGGCGGCTCCGGGCTTGGTGCGGCGATGGGACGACGCTTCGTCGAGCTTGGCGCCGAACTGATCATCTGCGGCCGCCGGCTTGAATTACTGGAGGCGACGGCCGCGCAGATGCGCAGCGATCTCAAATGCGACATTCGCGACGGCGCTGACGTTGATGCCATGATGGACGCGATCTGGCGCGATGCGCCGCTCGACGTGCTCGTCAACAATGCGGCCGCGACATTCATTGCGCAGACCGAGCGATTGTCGTTTCGTGCGGCGGATGCGGTTCTTGCGCCGACACTGCATGGCGCGATGTATTGCACGCTCGCTGCGGGCAAGCGCTGGATCGAAGCGGCACACAAGGGCGTGGTGCTGAGCATCCTCTCGACCTCGACCATTACCGGCCGCGCCTTCACGGTGCCGTCTGCGATGGCGAAGTCCGCGGTGCTCGCGATGACCAAAAGCCTCGCGGTGGAGTGGGGACCGAAAGGCATCCGCACGGTAGCGATTGCGCCGGGTCCGTTTCCCACCGCGGGCGCGTCGGGTCAGCTTCGGCCCGAGGGCCGCGACGAAGGGCCAGCATCCAGAAATCCGCTCGGTCGCGTCGGCGACCATGGCGAGCTTGCCAACCTTGCGAGTTTCCTGATCTCGGATTCGGCCGGCTACATCAATGGCGAGATGGTGGTGCAGGATGGCGGTGCGCACTTACGCGGTTCTGGCGCCGAGGATCTGCTGCAGTGGACCGACGCGCAGTGGGAAAAGCAGCGGGCGGCGCGATCGAAAAGCTGAAGCTGAACTGCACGGCGAGCGCGTGCGGCAGGGTTCTGGACGCGCTGGTTCAGAACTCCGTAACTGCCTTCCCAAAAAGGCATTTCCCCGCTATCCATCGGACGCGCAACGGCGGGATATCGGGCCATCTTCAGGTCACAATGATGAGGGAACCAGATTTGGTCATGTCCGTGCGGCGAATCCTGACAGCTCTGGTGGCGAGTGTGCTGATGTGCGGGGCTGCAGTCCCGGCGCAGGCGCAAAGCGCGTCGCCGAAAGCCGCGGCCAAGCAGCCGTCGGCAAAGCCTGAGGCGGCGAAGCCGGAAACCAAGCCGGCTGCCGCTGCCGCCGTTGCAGGTGGCGCCGAGCCGACGCTGATCGGCCAGTTCGGCACCTGGGGGGCCTATACAGCTACGCCGAACGGCAAAAAGGTATGCTTCGCGCTCGCCAAGCCCTCGTCGTCGAAAACCAATCCGCCGAATCGCCCACGCGACCCGGCCTACGCTTTCATCTCCTCGCGTCCGGCGGAAAAAGTCACCAACGAAGTTTCCGTCATGATCGGCTACACGCTGAAGCCCGGGTCGGAATCGACGCTCGAGGTCGGCGGCGCTTCCTATGCGATGTATACTCAGGGCGATGGGCTCTGGATCAAGAACGCCGCCGAGGAAGAACGGATGGTCGAGGCCATGCGCAAGGCCGCCGACGTGACCGTCAAGGGCGTGTCGGCCAAGGGCACCGAGACCACGGATACGTTTTCGCTGAAGGGGCTTGCCCAGGCGCTCGACAAATTGGCGCAGGATTGCAGGCGCTAAGCGGCTTTCAACGTTAAGACTGATGAATTTCGCGCCTTTCCAGCGGGCCATGAAAAGCCTATTTGATGGTCCATGAGAGACGCCATGACGAGCATTTCAATCGAAGCTATTTCAGGTGCAAACGCGCCCCTGGAAAAGATCGCGCTGGAAACCTACGTGCCGCCGGCAAAACCGTCGCTGGTCGGTCTGTCGCGCGCGGAGATCGCCGAACAGCTCGGCGCCATCGGCGTGGCGCCGGCGCAGCGCAAGATGCGCGTGCAGCAGCTGTGGCACTGGATCTACGTTCGCGGCGCCAAGACGTTCGACGAGATGACCAGTATCTCCAAGGAAATGCGAGTGCAGCTCGATCAGCATTTCACAGTTGCTCGTCCCGAGGTAGTCGCGGAGCAGGTTTCCAACGACGGCACCCGCAAATGGCTGCTGCGATTGCCGAGCGGCGATGCGCTCGAGAAAGCACATGAAGTCGAATGCGTCTATATTCCGGAAACCGATCGCGGCACGCTGTGCGTTTCCTCGCAGGTGGGCTGCACGCTGAACTGCTCGTTCTGCCACACCGGCACGCAGCGGCTGGTGCGCAATCTCACCGCGGGTGAAATCGTCGGCCAGATCATGGTGGCGCGCGATCGCCTCAATGACTGGGCCGACCGCCACACCCCGACCGGCAGCCGCCTCGTCACCAATGTGGTGATGATGGGCATGGGCGAGCCCTTGTATAATTTCGATGCGGTGCGCGACGCGCTTCTGATCGTCGCCGACAATGAGGGCATCGGCATTTCCCGACGCCGCATCACGCTGTCGACCTCGGGCGTGGTGCCGAACATCATTCGCACCGGCGATGAAATCGGCGTCATGCTGGCGATCTCACTGCATGCGGTGCGTGACGAATTGCGCAACGAGCTGGTGCCGCTGAACCGGAAATATCCGATCGCGGAATTGCTGCAGGCCTGCCGCGATTATCCGGGTTCGTCGAACGCACGGCGCATCACCTTCGAATATGTGATGCTCAAGGGCGTCAACGATTCGCTCGACGACGCGAAACTCCTGGTGAAGCTGCTGAAGGGGATTCCGGCCAAGATCAATCTTATTCCGTTCAATCCGTGGCCGGGCACGCGCTACGAATGTTCGGACTGGGATCAGATCGAAAAGTTTTCGGAATATATTTTCAATGCCGGTTACTCCTCGCCGGTGCGCACCCCGCGCGGCCGCGACATCCTTGCCGCCTGCGGTCAGTTGAAATCGGAGACCGAGAAACTGTCGGCGCGCGAGCGGCAGGCGCTGCGCGCCATGGCGATGACGGATTGATGCGAATGGCGCGACTTGCAGTTCAAGCCGTCATTGCGAGGAGCCACCGGGTCGGCGCGAAGCGCCGCCCGATGACAGGCTCCGCGACGAAGCAATCCAGCCTTGCCCGGAGCTTCTGGATTGCTTCGCTTGCGCTCGCAATGACGAAAGTTTCGGTTTGACGCCATGGCGCTGATCGGCCGGCTGTTCGTCATTCTGTTCGGGTTTCTCGCCGCCTGCCTGGTGGCGGGGATCATTGTGGTCGGCGCGGTGCTGTTTCCCGAATTCAGCGATCTCGGGTCCGGTCCGGTCGATCCCGGCGCGCTGAACATCTTGCTCGGTTTCGGTTTCATCTTTGTCAGCGGCTTTGCGCTATTGCCGGCGATGATCGTGGTCGCGATCACCGAAGCCTTTTATGTCCGGGGCGCACTGACCTATGCGGTCGGCGGCGGCGTGGTCGGTCTCGCCTGTTATCTCGGCCTGATTCCGTTCGACCCGGCAACGCTTCGTTTCGATGGCATCGTCCGGCGCCATCTCGAAATCATGACCGGAGCCGGGATCGTCGCCGGCGTCGTCTACTGGATGATTGCGGGCCGTAGCGCCGGTGCATGGCGCGTGCCGCCGCGCCCCTTGCGGTCACCGCCGCCGCTGCCGTCCCATTCGCCGCCGCCGCCAAATTTACCATCGTCATCGTGATGGCACCGCCGTCATTGCGAGGAGCGTAAGCGACGAAGCAATCCAGCCCGCCCGCGTTTCTGGATTGCTTCGCTGTGCTCGCAATGACGGGGGTTTTCATCCCAATCCTCCTCGGCTAAACCCCGCGCCATGAACCGGACCGGACTTTTCATCGCGCTGGCCTTGGCGCTTGTTGTCGGATTGCTGTTCGGGATTTATCCCGAGCTCGATCTCAGGCTAGCTGCCTTGTTTTATGATCCCTTGGCCAAGTCGTTTCCGTTAAAGCTCAACACGCTGGCCGCGATCGTGCGCGACGGCGCGATGTGGATCGCGTGGGGCCTCGCCTTGCCGGCGATTGTCGCATTGGTGGTGAAGCTGGCGCGGCCGAACCGGCCGCTGATGATGTCGGGGCGTGCAGTCGTCTTCCTGCTCGCCACGCTGTTTCTTTCTGCGGGCGTTCTCACCAATCTCACCTTCAAGAGCTATTGGGGCCGGCCGCGCCCCGTGGTGGTGACGCAGTTCAACGGCGATCTGCCGTTCGTGCCGTGGTGGGATCCGCGCGGGGAGTGCGCGCGAAACTGTTCGTTTTTCTCCGGCGAAGGCGCCACCGCGTTCTGGACCTACGCGCCTGCGGTGCTGACACCGCCGGCATGGCGGCCGCTGGCATATGTCGCCGCCACCCTGTTCGGCGTGGCCACCAGCGTGCTTCGGATGGCGTTCGGCGGACACTTCTTTACCGATGTCGCGACGGCCGGATTGGTGACGTTTCTGGTGATCTGGCTGGCGCATGGCTACATCTACCGCTGGCCGTCGACCCGGCTGACCGACGAGGGCATCGATGCCGCGCTGACGCGGTTTGCATGGCCGGGCTATCGGCTCCGGCAGAGATGGCGCGGACGCGATGTGGGACCGGCTCCGTCGGTGTGACCGCTTGCGCAACGGGCCTTTCTGCCTGTAATCAAATGGCTCACATATGATCGAAAAATCGCATCCCCTCCGTTGAATATGCGCATATCCGATCAAGGTTTCGGCCACGGCCAGGTTAAATAGGATTTTCATGAGCAAGGACGTGAAGAAGGTGGTGCTCGCCTATTCGGGCGGCCTCGACACCTCGATCATCTTGAAATGGCTGCAGACCACCTATGGCTGCGAGGTCGTGACCTTCACCGCCGACCTCGGCCAGGGCGAGGAACTCGCGCCCGCGCGCGAGAAGGCGCTGCTGCTCGGCATCAAGCCGGAGAATATCTTCGTCGAGGATTTGCGTGAGGAGTTCGTCCGCGATTACGTGTTTCCGATGTTCCGCGCCAACGCGGTGTATGAGGGGCAGTATCTGCTGGGCACGTCGATCGCGCGGCCACTGATTGCGAAGAAGCAGATCGAAATCGCCGAGAAGGTCGGCGCCGATGCGGTGTCCCATGGCGCCACCGGCAAGGGCAATGATCAGGTCCGCTTCGAGCTCGGCTATTATGCGTTGAAGCCCGACATCACCATCATCGCGCCGTGGCGCGAATGGGACCTGCGTTCACGCGAGCAACTGATCGCGTTCGCCGAAGCGCATCAGATTCCGATCGCCAAGGACAAGCGCGGCGAGGCGCCGTTCTCGGTCGACGCCAATCTGTTGCACGCATCGAGCGAAGGCAAGGTGCTGGAGGATCCCGCGCAGGAAGTGCCCGATTACGTCTATTCGCGCACCATCGACCCCGAGAAGGCGCCGGATCAGCCGACCTTCATCACCATCGATTTCGAGAAGGGCGATGCTGTCGCGATCGACGGCAAGAAATTATCGCCGGCAACATTGCTGACCCAGCTCAACGAACTCGGCCGCGCCAACGGCATCGGGCGGCTCGATCTCGTCGAAAACCGTTTCGTCGGCATGAAGTCGCGGGGCATGTACGAGACGCCCGGCGGCACCATTCTGCTGTCAGCGCATCGCGGCATTGAATCGATCACGCTCGATCGAGGCGCGGCGCATCTCAAGGACGAGCTGATGCCGAAATATGCCGAGCTCGTCTACAACGGCTTCTGGTTCGCGCCGGAGCGCGAGATGCTGCAGGCGGCGATCGATCACAGCCAGGCCTATGTCACTGGCCGCGTGCGCGTGAAGCTCTACAAGGGCAACGTCATCGTGGTCGGCCGCGAGAGCAAGTATTCGCTGTACGATCAGGATCTCGTCACCTTCGAGGAAGGTGCGGTCGCCTACGATCATCGCGACGCCGCCGGTTTCATCAAGCTCAATGCCTTGCGGCTGCGCACGCTCGGCCAGCGCAAGAAGAAGCTGGGCTTGTAGGCGGCACATTCTCCGCTGGTTAAAACAAAAAATGGCCGGGATTTCTCCCGGCCATTTGCATTTATGCTGGCCTCACCGCGGCGGCGCGGTGCCGGGCGGCGGGGGCGGCAGCGCTGCCGTTCCGCCGTTGAGCAATGGCGTGATGCGGCGGACGGTGACGCGGCGGTTGATGCGGCTCGGCCCGTCGGTCTGTTCTTTCAGATATTGCGAGCCGTAGCCTTGCGAGGTCAGGTTTTCCGCAGGGACCCCGAATTGCTGCGTCAGCAGTTCGGCGGCGGATTCGGCGCGTCGATCCGACAGCGACAGATTGTCGACATCATTGCCCACCGCATCGGTATGGCCTTCGATCAGGAACACCTCGCGCGGGTTGCGCTGGATGGCCCGGTTGAGTCCATCCGCGATCGCCTGCAGCTTCGCCGCTTGATCGGACGGAATCTCCCATGATCCGGTTTCGAAGGTGATGCTGTTGAGATCGATGCTCGGCATCAACTGGCGCACCGACGGGCTGTAGCGGATCTCGTCGAGCGAATAACGCCGCTCGATCCGGTCCACCGGCGGCGCCTCCATGGTGTCGTAAATCAGGTCGGGTGGCGCGTCGTCGGCGTCGACGATGTAGCGATCGTAGGGGATGCGAATCACCGGCGGCGGCAGGTCGACATAGAAGCCGCCGACCGCGCCAGGGTCGCGATAGCTATTATCGATGATGATGATCTCGCGTCCCTCCCGATCCCTGCGAATCCGGCGCAGCAATTGGCCGTCGTTCCCGACCACGGTGACGATCTGGCTGCCGTCGGGACGAATCACGACGGTGCGCGTATCGTTGCCGACGCGCTGGGTCTGGATGTCGCGCGCGCCGAAACGGAATCGCTCGTCTTCGTCGTGACGGATGAACGACTGGCCGCTGGGATCGCGAACGATGACCCGGCCGGGCTCGGTAAAGACCGTGCGGCCGCCTTCCTGGGTTTCCCGCCGGGCTCCGCGGAAGTCATCCATGCGGCGCGGTCCCTGGGGCGCCGCGCCCGGAGCAATCGGTGTCAGGGCTTGAGCCGGCTGTGGCACGGCCGGCAGCGGTGCACTGACCGTTGGCGGTGTGTGGCGGGCTAACGGAGCAGCAGCGCCGCCGGGCCCAGGCCGTCCGGCCTGTCCTCCCGGTCCATTCGGAGCCGGAGCGGCGGCGTTAGGTTGGGTTGCGGGCGCGGCATTCGGCGCAGCACTGTTCGGAGTTGGTCCGGGACGCGGACCGGCTCCCGGAGGCACAGGTTGTGTTTGCGGAGCTGCCGCAGGCGGTGTTGCCGAAGGCGCAGACAGTGTTTTGGCGCCATTAGGCGATGGTACCGGGGCAGCCGGCGCGGAAGGTGTGGGCGTCGGCGGCGTGGACTGTGTTTTGGCACCGTTAGGCGGTGCAACGGGAGCCGGCGCACTTTTTTCCTGAGGCCGCACCGCAGGCGTCTCCTGAGGCCGCACCGTAGGCGCGGCGCTCGGCGGAGCCGGGGGCTTCGGCGCGGCAGGTGGCGGCGCTGCCGCCGGGGGAGTTGGCGGCGTGGGGTGTGATGGCGGTGCTGCTGCGGGCGGGGCATGCGGTGGGGGCGCTGCTGGCGGCTCGGGGCGCGGAGCTGCAGCCGGTGGCGGAGGCGTTGGTCGGGGTGGCGGTGCCGCAGCAGGCGGGGCGGGACG
>JAQGKC010000209.1 GCA_028290305.1 Bradyrhizobium sp. | reverse complement strand
ATCAAGATCGTCAAATCGGTCCGCGAACAGGTCAGCGCCGAGGAATGGCAAGCCCGCGTCGATCTCGCCGCCTGCTACCGCTTGACCGCGATGTACGGCATGACCGAGATGATCGCCAACCACATCTCGTGCCGCGTTCCGGGAGAGCCCCACAACTTCCTGATCAACCCCTACGGGATGCTCTATGAGGAGATCGACGCCTCCAGCCTGATCAAGGTCGATCACGACGGTAACACCGTGTTCAATGCCTCGGACTATGGCGTCAACGCCGCAGGCTTCGTCATCCATAGCGCGATCCACATGGCCCGGCACGATGTCGACTGCGTCGCGCACACCCACACGCCGGCCGGCATGGCCGTTTCAGCCATGGAATGCGGTCTGCTGCCGCTGGCGCAGACCTCGATGCGGTTCGTGCATATCGCCTATCATGATTTCGAAGGCATCGCCGATGACGTCGGCGAGCGCGAACGGCTGGTTGCCGACCTCGGCGATCACGAGGCGATGATCCTGCGCAACCACGGCCTCTTGGTAGTCGGACACACCATTCCCGCGGCGTTCAACGCGCTGTTCAGGTTGGAGCGCGCCTGCGAGGTGCAGGTGATGGCGCTGTCGTGCAACACCAAGCTGACACTCCCTTCGAGCGACATCCTGGAAAAGACTTTCGACAAGATGAGGCCGCGCACCGACAGGCCGAACCGCAACGGCGGCCTCGCGTGGCCCGCACTGCTGCGCAAGCTTGATCGCGTCGATACGTCGTATCGGAATTGACAGGCCAAAAAGGTGGTGTCGTCTAACGCGGCACCACCGCCGTTGCTTCGATCTCGACCCGCGCGGCCTTCTCGACCAGACGCACGACCTGAACCAGCGCCATCGCCGGATAATGTGCGCCAAAAATCTCGCGATAGATCCGGCCGAGTTCTTTCAGGTTCGTCAGATATTCATCCATATCGACCACATACCATGTGAGCCGCACGAGATGTTCCGGCCGCGCATCGCCTTCGGCGAGGATCACCGCGATATTGCCGAGCGTCTGGCGGACCTGCGCGACAAAACCCTCGACCAGATGCCCCTCGCGGTTCCAGCCAATGACACCGCCGGTCACGACGATACGGCCGTCGGCGGCCATGCCGTTGGCATAGCCTTTCGGTGTGGGCCAGCCGCTCGGCTGCAGAATCTGCGCAGGCCCCGAGGCATCGCTTTTCGAACCGGGCAGCACCGCAAGCGTGGGCCCTTTTGGCATGCTCACGACCAAATCTCCATTGTCAGGTATTCATTCCGCGGCCATGCCAGCCGACGCTGCGCCGGCTTGCGCCATCTGCCGCAACGCAAAGCGCTGCAGCTTGCCGGTTTCCGTCTTCGGCAATTGCGCGACGAACTCGATCGCGCGGGGATATTTGTAAGGCGCGATCTCGCGCTTGACGTGATCCTGCAAGGCCGCCGCCAGCACGACGTCGGCCGTCGCGCCGGAAGCAAGCACCACATAGGCCTTGACGATCATGCCGCGCGCCTCATCGGGCGCGCCGACGACACCGCATTCGGCGACTGCCGGATGCGACAGCAACGCCGATTCAACCTCGGGGCCGGCGATGTTGTAGCCTGAGGAAATGATCATATCGTCGGCCCGGGCGACAAACGAGAAGCGGCCGTTGTCGTTCTGGACGAACGCATCGCCCGTCAGATTCCAGCCGTCGCGCACATAGTTTGACTGCCTGCTGTCTGCGAGATAGCGGCATCCTGTCGGCCCGCGAACCGCAAGCTTGCCGATCGTGCCCGGCGGCAATTCATTCATGTCGGCGTCGACGATTTTTGCCTCATAGCCGGTCACCGGCAAACCTGTCGTTCCCGCAACCGCATCGCCGATCCGGTTGGTGATGAAGATATGCAGCATCTCCGTGCTGCCGATGCCATCGAGAATGGGCTTGCCCGTCTTGCGGGTCCAGCTCTCGAAAACCGGCGCCGGCAAGGTCTCGCCGGCCGAAACCGCAAGCCGCAGCGACGACAGATCGGCGCCCTTGTCCATCGCGGCCATCATCGCCCGATAGGCGGTCGGCGACGTGAAGCAGATCGTGGCACGATAGGTTTCGATGATCTTGACCATCTCGCTGGGCGCCGCGTTTTCCAGGAGAGTCGCGGTCGCACCGAAACGCAAAGGAAAGATTGCAAGCCCGCCAAGCCCAAATGTAAAGGCGAGCGGTGGCGATCCCACGAAGACATCCTCGGGAGTGACGTTGAGGACCTCTCTGGCGTAACCATCCGCGATCATCAGGAGATCGCGGTGGAAATGCATCGTCGCTTTCGGCTCGCCGGTGGTGCCTGAGGTAAATCCCAGCAAGGCGACATCGTCCCGGCCGGTTTTCGCCGCATCGAACCGCACCGGCTTGTTCAGCGCCACCCGATCCAGTTCGGCATCATGATTTGACGTTCCATCGAAATTCACCACCTGCTTGAGAAAGCGGCTGGTCTTGGCACACGCAACCAGTTCGTCGGCGATGCGGCTGTCGGTCAGCGCCAGCGCGACCTCCGCCTTGTCGACGATCTTAGTCAATTCGCCGGCGCGAAGCATAGGCATGGTGTTGATGACGACGGCGCCGGCTTTGGTTGCCGCAAGCCATGCGGCGACCAGGGCCGGGTTGTTGCCCGAGCGGATCAGCACCCGGTTGCCGGGCTTGACGCCGTAATTCTCCACCAGGGCATGGGCCAGCCGGTTCGACCAATCCGCCAACTCTTTATAGGTGCGCTGGCGTCCGTTGCCGATCAGGGCGATGCGATCGCCGAGACCCTGCTCGACGATACGGTCGGTCAGTTCAACCCCGGCATTGAGATAGTCGGCATATTGAAACTCCGGCCGATCCAATCGCAATTCCGGCCACTGGTCGGCCGGCGGAAGATTTCGCCGCGCGAAATCATCGACGTGGCCCGATGGGCCGAGGCTTGAAGTTGTGCCTGACATTTGCATCGCCCCTCGCTTTCCCGGTGAAAGGCTTGAGACCCATTCGCGGACGCCCGGCAGCGCTTTATTCCTAAACATTTTATACTTAAAACAATTAGGTGCAATACCTCAAATCTGGGCAATTCAGCGCTTTGTTTGGCTGCACGACCTCTCAGCGCCCGGCCAGTTCCCTCAGTCGCTCGACCATCCGCGAAGCCGGATCGGCGAGCGGCGCGATCGCGGTGAAATGGTTGGCATCGGAAACGACGCCGAACCGGGTGGTCACGCCGGCTGCGCCCCAGTGCTCGACCATGGTTCGGCTCTGGCGAAAATATTCCGCGCTTTCGTTGCCGCCGACCACCGCGTCGAGACTGACGCCCCCAGGCGGCTTCCAGAACAAAGGGCTCGCGGCCTTTGCCGTTGTTTCGTCTAGCCGCAACGCCTTGTTGATCGAGGTCTCGACCAGCGGCACGAGGTCGAACAGGCCCGAAATGGCATAAGCCGCGATGACGAGGTCTTTCGGCAGCGAAGCGTCATAAGCCGGCCAATCGGTCGCCAACATGCAGGCGGCAAGATGGCCTCCAGCGGAATGGCCGCTGATCACAAGCGAGCGGCCGAGCCGCGCTAGCTCTTGCGTCGCCGCGCGCATCTGCCGAATGATCTCGTCCACCGTCACTTGCGGACAAAGATCGTAGGTCGGAATCGCAACGCCGATGCCATGGGCATTCAGCCCCCGCGCGCAGTGGCTGAACGAGGAACCGTCCAGCGCCTGCCAGTATCCACCATGGATGAAAACAACGATTGGCCCGTGGTCGCCGCCGGGAAACAAATCGATCGTGTTACGGACGCGTGGCCCATAAGGGATCGCGCGTGGGGCATGCGTTTCGCGATAAGCAGCGGCATCCCGTGTCCAACCTGCCATCAGCACAGGGTTTTCCGGAACCCTCGCCCGGTTGTTGTATTCGATCTCGTAGTCGACCCCTGCCACGGGTTATGGCACCCGCCGGCTGACGGCCTTCTGAGCCGAGCCTTTGGTTTTCGCCAACAACCGCATTAATTCGCGAACATCTTTGGGACTAAGATCGGAAAAGATGTCGGCGATCCAGGTCTCGTGCTCGGCCGCCATCTTGCGAAATTCCGCGCGGCCGATTTTCGTCAGACGAATCACCTGCACTCGGCGGTCGGAATCGGATGTGCGCCGGTCGAGATGGCCGGATTCGACGAGGCGCTCGACCAGCCCGGTGACGTTGCCGTTCGACACCATCATGCGCTTGGAGACGTCCGACAACGTCATGCCGTCAGGCACCTTGTCGAGCTGCGCCATCAGGTCGAAGCGCGGCAGCGTGACGTCGAACCGCTCCCGCAGCCGGCTGCGCACCTCGCCCTCGATCAGGGTCGTGCAGGTCAGCAGGCGCAGCCAGAGCCGAAGTTCATCGGCATGATCTTCCGGGAGTTCGACGGCCTTGGTCTCGGAATCAAGGATCATGATGCAATCATAACTGCCTGGAGCCTTCCGGCCGTGCCACACGCCCGAACCTCGGCCGATCGTTTTGACCTTCAAATAATTCGGAGCCACCTGCAAGTCAAAATGGCCTTCGTATATCGGAAATTCTTTAGGCTTAAAACAACTGGCGCGCAGCTTGCATGCCGCTTGAGATGAAGCGCGATGTGCGGTTGCCTTGCTTGCGGCCACAGCCATCATCGGAATAAGCTTGCGATCGGGGACAAGGCGGTCGCGGCTCCGGCGTCGCCCGAGCCGCGGATCAGGGGAGTTGTCATGAATCAGTTGAGGTTGGCCGGTCTTGCGGTTTTGTTGAGCGTTGCAGCCCAACCCGCGCTCGCGCAGGACAAGATCAAAATCGGCGTGATCGTCACACTGTCGGGGGCCGCCGCGGGGCTCGGCCAGCAGGCACGCGACGGCTTTGCGCTCGCGGTGAAAGACCTCGGCGGCAAGATGAGCGGCAAGGATGTCGAAGTCAGCGTGGTCGACGACGAACTGAAACCTGATGCGGCGGTGACCAAGGTCAAGGGCCTACTGGAGCGCGACAAGGTCGATTTCGTCGTCGGCCCGATCTTCTCCAACATTCTGCAGGCAATTCATAAGCCGGTCATCGATAACAAGACTTTTCTGATCAGTCCGAACGCCGGCCCCTCGAGCTACGCCGGCAAGGAATGCAGCCCGTTCTTCTATGTGACCTCCTATCAGAACGACCAAGTCCACGAGATCCTCGGCAAGGTCGCCCAAGACCGCGGCTACAAGCGGGTCTATCTCCTCGTTCCCAATTATCAGGCCGGACGGGATTCCGCCGCCGGTTTCAAGCTCGACTACAAGGGCGAGGTCGTCGAAGAATCCTACATGCCGCTCGGCACGCTGGACTTCCAGCCTGAGCTTTCCAAGATCGCTTCGCTCAAGCCCGATGCCGTGTTCACGTTCGTGCCCGGCGGCATGGGGGTGAACCTCGTGAAACAGTACCGGCAGGCCGGGCTCGCCGACAGCATTCCCGTGCTCTCGGCCTTCACCGTCGACGAATCGACACTGCCCGCGCAGCAGGATGCCGCGATCGGCATGTTCGGCGGCGCGAACTGGGCGCCCAATCTTGACAATCCCCAGAACAAGAAGTTCGTCGCCAGCTATGAAGCCGCCTATGGCGGCGTACCCGGCACCTATGCCATGCAGGCCTATGACGCCGCGATGCTGATCGACAGCGCGGTGAAGGCTGTCAAAGGCGATCTCAGCAACAAGGATGCGGTCGCAGCCGAGTTGAAGAAGGCCGACTTCATCTCGCTGCGCGGCGGCTTCAAGTTCAGCGCGAACGGCTATCCCGTCCAGGATTTTTACCTGACCAAGGTCGCCAAGCGCCCGGATGGGAAATTCCAGACCGAGATCGTCCAAAAAGTGTTCGAGAATTACGGTGACCGTTACGCCAAGGATTGCGCGCCGGGCAAATAGCGTTGCGTCCGGCACAGTGAACAAGAAGGGAACCAACACATGAAAACCGAGATCGCCGGCATCACGCGCGCCAACGAAGGCATTCAAGGAATTAGCTGGAACATTCTCGGCCAGACCTATGTGCCGAAGACTCGCACCGAGCACAGCTTCTCCTGGCACGCGACGTTCCCGCCCGGCACCTTCGTGCCGCCGCATATCCATCCCGACCAGGACGAATATCTCTACATTCTGGAAGGCCGGCTCGAGTTCATGCTGGATGGCGCCGAGGAGTTCGCAACCGCTGGCGACACGGTGCGCCTTCCGATGGGCAAGCCGCACGGCATCTTCAACAAATCAGAGCAAAACGCGAAGACGCTGTTCTGGGTGTCGCCGACCCGGCGCCTCTATGATCTGTTCTGGGCGATCCACAACATGAAGCAGCAAAATCCTGATGACGTGGTCAAGCTCGCAGCCGAGCATAACATCCACTTCTTGCCGCCTCCACCAGCATAACAGTTTAAAACGTTAGGATTGCCGCGCCACCACGCGGGCCGCAAATCCCGCGCGCGTGGCGTAACCGCGTACGATGGCCTCGCGGGCCTCGTAATTCAGGATGGTGTCGATATCGGTGAAGCCTTGCGGCGCAAGCTGCTCGACAGCATCGATCACGCCCTCCGGCCCACCTCGGCGGTTCGACGCAACAATGTCGGCCGTCATCGGCAGTCTTTGCTTCTCGTAGGCTGCCAGCGCCTGGCGCGGATGCTCTGAGCGGGCAAGCGCATCGGCAAGGCACCGCGCGTCGAGGATGGCCTGCGACGCGCCATTCGATCCCACGGGATACATCGGATGCGCGGCGTCGCCGAGCAGCGTCACGCGGCCGCTCGACCAGTGCGGCAGCGGATCGCGGTCGCAGCAGGGGTACTCCCAGAACTCCGGCGTGGCGCGCACCAGGGCCGCGAAATCGACTTGCGGGATCGAAAAGCCGGAAACATAGGGCATCAGTTCTTCCGGTCTGCCGAGCCGCGACCAGTCCTCCCGACGCGCCGGCGGCGCGGTGCCGTCGCCGACCCTGACCAGCACGGCCCAGTTCGTCAGCCGGCTTGCGGGGCTCGAACCCTCGGCGATCGGATAGACCACCGCCTTGGCGTTCAGGCCCCCCGCGATGACCATCGACTGCCCGGTCAGGAAGACCGGCCAATCGGCCGCGCCGCGCCACAGCATCAAGCCGTTCCAGCAGGGCGGCCCCTCCTCGGGAAACAGCGTTTGCCGAACTTGGGAATGGATGCCGTCCGCGCCGATCAGGATGTCGCCGCGGGCCGTGTGCACGTGAGCGCCGCTACGGTCGAAGAAATAAGCGGTCACCCCGCCCTCGTCCTGGGTGAACGAACCAAGCCGGCAGCCGGTCCGAATGGCGTCGGCCCCCAGCCGTTCAACCACGGCTTGATGAATGACGCCCTGCAGGCGGCCACGGTGGATGGAAAATTGCGGCACGTCATGGCCGGCAGCAAGCCCGCGTTTTTCGTGCCAGACCTGTTGCCCGTGGCGCGTCAGATAGAACAACTCGGCGGTACGGATCGCAACGTCGTCGAGGCGATCCAGCAGACCGATCCCGGCAAGTTCGCGGATTGCATGCGGCAGCGTATTGATGCCGACGCCGAGTTCGCGAATGCCATCGGCCTGCTCGAACACCTCGCAATCAATGCCGCGAGCCCGCAACATCAACGCAGTGGTAAGGCCGCCGATACCGCCACCGACGATAATCGCTTTCATTGCCTTCAACTCCACTCAAACCGGGGCTGCGTAAATGCCCCTTGAACGTCGCATAACCAGTCATTCCGCGGCAAGCGGCTTTGCCGCCTCCGCTTTCAGCTCGGCCCTGGTCCTCGGCTTAGCCTTAATTTTCAGGTCCTCGAAATCCTGCCTGTCGCGCACGCTGTTGCGGAAAATCTGCTCTTTTCCGGGCAGATATTGCGGCGGGCAGAACACTCCTGTCGCGCCGTACCAGGCGGCAGCCTTCATCGTGAACGCCGGATCGACCAGATGGGGACGGCCCAGCGCCACCAGATCGGCGCGTCCGGCAGCAAGGATGGTATTGATCTGGTCGGCGGTCGTGATGTTGCCGACGCACATGGTGGCGACGCGCGCCTCGTTGCGGACCTGGTCGGAGAACGGGGTCTGGAACATGCGGCCATAGATCGGCTGCGCGTCGCGCACGGTCTGCCCGGTCGATACGTCGACCAAGTCGACGCCAGCCTCGGCAAAGGCCCGCGCGATCAGCACGGCGTCATCACCGGTGATGCCGCCATCGGCCCAATCGGTCGCGGAGATGCGCACCGACATTGGCTTGTGCGTCGGCCACGCCGCACGTATCGCCTCGAAGACTTCCAGGGGGAATCGCAGGCGATTGTCGAGCGAGCCGCCATAGGCATCGGTGCGCTTGTTGGTGAGTGGCGAGATGAAGCTCGCAAGCAGATAGCCGTGGGCGCAATGCAATTCCAGCATGTCGAAGCCGCAGCGTTTGCCGCGTTCGACCGCTGCGACAAACGACGCTTTGACCGCGTCCATCGCCGCGCGATCCATCTCGCGCGGTACCTGGCTGTCGGGGAAATAGGGAATGGGAGATGCCGACACGACGTCCCAGCCGCCCTGTTCCAGCGGACGGTCCATGCCGTCCCACATCAGCTTTGTCGCGCCTTTGCGCCCGGCGTGACCGAGTTGGAGCGCAAATTTCGCTGCCGAATTGGCGTGCACGAAATCGACGATACGGCGCCAGGCCGCTTCCTGTTCGTCGTTCCACAGACCGGCACAGCCCGGAGTGATGCGTGCGTCGCGGCCAACGCAGGTCATCTCGGTGAAGATCAAGCCGGCGCCGCCGACGGCGCGCGATCCATAGTGCACCAGGTGAAAATCGCCCGGCACGCCCTCGTTCGCCGAGTACATGCACATCGGCGACACCACCACGCGGTTGGAAAGCTCCATCTCGCGCAGCCGCAATGGCTGGAACATCGGGGCGGCGGGCTTCTCGACGTCGACGTCAAATCCCCTCGCGCGAACCTGCCTGGCAAAGGCCTTGTCGGCCTCGGCGACGAAATCAGGCGCCCGCAAGGTCAGATTGTCATAGGTGATCGCCTTCGCGCGCGTCATCACGCCGAAAGCAAACTGGACCGGGTCGAAATCCCAGAAGCGATCGACGTGCTCAAACCAGACCAGCGAGACGTCGGCCGCGTGCTGGGTCTTTTCAACCTCCTCGCGACGTCCATGCTCGTATTGTTCGAGGGCTGCGGCAATGGTCGGCGCGCGCTGCATGGCATCGGACAGCGCAATCGCGTCTTCCATCGCAAGCTTAGTGCCGGACCCGACCGAGAAATGCGCGGTCGCCTTGGCGTCCCCCAACAGCACCATGTTGTCCCTGACCCAGCGCTTGCTGCGGATCATCGGAAAATTGCGCCACATCGAGCGGTTGATGAGTAGCGGATGTCCTTCGAGAAACCAGCCGAAAATCTCCGCCATGCGGTCGGCCGACCGCTTCTCGTCGAGGCCGACAAGCCCGGCACGCGCGAACGTCTCCGGATCGGTCTCGAAAATCCAGGTCGAGCGCCCCGCTTCGTACTGATAGGCGTGCGCAATGAACGGGCCCCACTCGGTCTCCTGGAAGACGAAGGTGAAGGCGTCGAGCGGCCGGGTCGAGCCCATCCAGGCGAACATATTGGCGCGGACGTCAACCTCGGGCTCGAAATGGTCGATGTATTTTTCGCGGAAGCGGCTGTTGATGCCGTCGGCAAGGATGACGAGATCCGCGTCGGCGAATCGAGCCTCGTTGTCGATTTCGGTCTCGAAATGCAGGGCGACACCAAGCTCGCGCGCCCGCTCCTGCAGGATCAGCAGCAGCGCGCGCCGCGAGCACCCGCAAAAGCCGTTGCCGCCGACCCGATGCACCGTGCCGCGGAAGTGCACGGCAATATCGTCCCAATAGGCAAATTCCTGGGTGATGCGGCGATAGCTCGGCGGGTCGTGTTTTTCGAAATTGTCCAATGTCGCATCGGAGAACACCACGCCGAACCCGAACGTATCGTCGGCGCGATTGCGTTCATAGACGCTGATCTCGGCGTTCGGCCGCTGCTTCCGGAGCAGGATCGCGGAATAGAGGCCGGCCGGCCCCCCGCCGATGATTGCGATCTTCATGACGATCTCCGACTATCGGGTCGGAATTATTTTAAACCTAAAGCATTTTTCCGCAAGTCCCTCTTGCGCGGTTTTGAAATGGCGCTCAATTGCCCTGAAAAGCTGGCTTTTTCTTATTTGCGAAGGCCTCGAAGGCGCGCTCGAAATCGGCCGTGGTCATGCACAGCGCCTGCGCCACCGCCTCTGCCTCGATCGCCTCCTCGACCGACATCGCCCATTCCATCGCCAGCATCCGCTTGGTCATGGCGTTGGCGAAAGTCGGTCCCTGGGCGATCTCCTGGGCAAGCGACTGCGTCTGCGACAGGACTTGTTCCGGCGCCAGGATACGGCTGAAAAAGCCCCACCGTTCGCCTTCTTCCGCGGTCATGAAGCGACCGGTGTAGAGCAGTTCCGAGGCCCGGGATTGGCCGATGATGCGCGGCAGGATCGCGCAGGCGCCCATGTCGCAGCCCGCGAGTCCCACCTTGTTGAACAGGAACGCGACCTTGGCCCCAGTGGCGGCGAGCCGCATGTCGGACGCCATCGCCACGATCGCGCCCGCGCCGGCGCAGATGCCCTCGACGGCCGCGACGATCGGCTGCGGGCAGGCCCGCATCGCTTTGACCAGATCGCCGGTCATGCCGGTGAAGGCGGTGAGG
Organism: Bradyrhizobium sp.; assembly: GCA_028290305.1. Next base: position 33,918 of record JAQGKC010000209.1, on the reverse strand, counting down.
CCCTTCGTGTCCATCTTGACCAGCGGACCGATGATCTCGAAGACGTCGCCGCCGGATGAGAAATTACCGCCGGCCCCCCTGACCACCACGACCTTGACCTCATCGTCAAACGCGCATGCGCGGAAGAAATCGGTAAGTTCTCGGTAGCTTTCGAACGTCAGCGGATTCTTTCGCTCCGGACGATTCAAGGTCACGGTCGCGACGCCATCCGCCACGCCAAGCAGAAAATGTTGGGGCGAATATTCCGCCAGTGGCAATGTAACGGGATTGGCCGGCCTTCCCATGGAATCTCCCTTCAGCTCTTGTTTCTTTGTTCCTGGCGCCTCAAACCTCGCCGCCAGCGACCGCGATGGCCTGTCCAGTTATTGCGTCAGCCCCCTCGCCGCACAGCCAAAGCACGGTGTCGGCGACCTCGGCCGGGGTCACGAGCCGGCCTTGCGGATTGTGCTTGGCGAGTTCGGCCACCGCCTGCTCTTGGCTGCGACCGGTCTTTTTCATGATGGTATTGATGCTCCCGGCGATGAGGTCCGTGTCGGTGAAACCCGGACACACCGCGTTCACCGTCACCCGCGTAGACGCAAGCTCGAGCGCCAGCGAGCGCACGAGACCAACAACCGCATGTTTTGCGGCGCTGTAAGCACTGACATAGGCATAGCCCTTGAGGCCCGCGGTCGATGCGACCGCGACAATGCGGCCATAGGGCCTATCCTTCATCGACGGCAACGCCGCTTGGATCGAATGCACCACCCCCATGAAGTTGACGTCCATCATCCGCTGGAACAACGCGGCGTCCGACTTCGCGAATGGCGCGGACTCCGCGATGCCGGCATTTGCAACCAGAATATCGATCGGCTGCCGGACGGCGGCTTCCGTGATCGCGGCCCCGATCGACACCCGATCCGCGACATCGGCAATGGCTGCGAAATGCGCATCGCCAGCGGCAATTGTTTCATCCAGCGCCGCGCGTTGGCGACCCAGCACTGTGACCGTGGCGCCGGCGCGGACGAGCACTGATGCGACTTCGCGGCCGATGCCGCGGCCGCCACCGGTAATCAGCGCATGCGGAGAACGTGGCAGTCCGGACATGCGCAGGCTCCCAGATGCATTTTCACGAGCGTCAGGATTTGCGTATATTTTATACTTCAAGCTTTTGCAAGAAACCGGCTAGGCTGCTAGCATCGAACCAATGCAACGACATCCGAGGTACCCTTAGCGCTCATGGCGACGCCAGCGAAAACCAGGGACGGCCGCTTCGGTTATGAGAGCTCCGATTCCAAGAGCTCGGGCGATTCCGGCAGGCGGCCGCTCGTGTTCCTGCACGGCATTGGCGGTGCGGCGCGGGCTTGGCGCGGTCAACTCAGCGCCTTCAGTGACCGTTATCGCGCCATCGCCTGGGATATGCCGGGCTATGGTGGGTCCGCACCACTTCCGACCGTCAGTATTGCGACGCTTGCCGATGCACTGCAAGACTTCCTGGATCAGCTTGGAGCGATCAAGCCTGTTCTCGTCGGACATTCGATCGGCGGCATGATCGCCCAGCAATGGTTGGTGAAATACCCCAATCATGCCGCGGCCGTGGTTCTCGCGCAGACCAGTCCGGCCTTCGGTAAGGCCGACGGCGATTGGCAGAAAGCCTTCATCGAGGCCCGACTCGGCCCGCTCGACCGCGGCGAGACCATGATCTCGCTGGCGCCGACCCTAATAAAAGAGTTGGTCGGCGACAATCCCGACGCTTTGGGCGTGGAGCTTGCGCGCGACTGCATGGCCGCCGTTCCCGAAGCGTCCTATCGGGCGAGCATGTTGGCGTTGCTGGGGTTCGACCAGCGCCAGGCGCTCAAGGATATCAAGGTTCCGACGCTGGTGCTCTCCGGCTCAAAGGACAAGAACGCGCCGGCGCCGATGATGGCGAAGATGGCGGGCTTCATTCCATCGGCGAGTTATGTCGAGTTGGAAAATGTCGGTCATCTCGTCAACCTGGAACGCCCCGCCGCTTTCAATACGGCGCTCGATCACTTCCTGAAAACGGTAAAAGCCTAGATGACAGTGCAAGCCGGCAAGAGCGCAACCGCAACTGAAAAGGTCGCTCTCGATGCGCCGATCTTTGATCCCGCAGCTTTCCGGCTCAACGACGAGCAGGCGATGATCGTCGCACGGGCCCGCGAACTCGGCCAGACTGTATTTGCAGGCCGCGCCGCGGCCTATGATCGTAACGCGACATTCCCGATCGAGAACTATCGGGACCTGCATCGTTCCGGGTTGCTCGGCATCGCCATCCCCAAGAAACATGGCGGTCTCGGCGCCGATTATCAGACCTATGCGCTCGCGGCGGCCGAGATCGGCCGCTATTGCGGCGCGACCGCGCTGACCTGGAATATGCATGTCTGTTCGACATTGTGGTCTGGTCCGCTGGCGGACGATCTCGATATGGACGCGGCAACACGCGCGGAGCATGAGCGGCGTCGGGCCACTCACTACAAGCGTATCGTGGACGACGGCGCGATCTACTCACAGCCATTTTCGGAAGGCGGCGCAGCTGCGGCTGGCGGCGTCGCGTTCGGCACCGAGGCCAAGCCCACCAAAGGCGGTTGGATCATCAATGGCAAGAAGATCTTCGCATCGCTGTCCGGCCACGCGGATTATTACGGCGTGCTGTGCACCGAGATCGCGGGCGGCGAAAAGGCCTCGCGCCGCAACACGCTTTATCTCGCGATCCCGGCCAAGGCCGACGGCGTGTCCGTGGTCGGTGACTGGGATCCGCTCGGGATGCGCGGCACGGTGTCGCGCACGCTATTGTTCAAGGACGTGTTCGTGGGAGAAGATGCGGCCCTGATGCCGCGGGGAGTCTATTTCCAAGCGGCAATGCGCTGGCCGCACATGTTTTTGACGCTGTCGCCAACCTATATGGGCCTCGCCCAGGCCGCCTACGATTTCACCGTGCGGTATTTGCGTGGCGAGGTGCCGGGTACGCCGCCGGTCAAGCGGCGCATGTACCCGACCAAGCAGATCGCTGTCGCGCAGATGCAGATCAAGCTCGAACAGATCAAGGCGATCTGGTTCCAGGCAGTCACCGAAGCCCGCGCCAATCCGAGCAAGGAGCAGGTGCTTCGCGCCTACGCCGCGCAATATTCGGTCATGGAAGGGGCGAACGAGATCGCGACACTGGCGATCCGCACCTGTGGCGGTCAGGCCATGCTGAAATCGCTGCCGCTGGAGCGGATCTATCGCGACAGCCGCTGCGGCTCTCTGATGCTGCCTTGGACGGCCGAGCTCTGCCTCGACCGCATTGGCCGCGAAGCCTTGTACGAGACCGGCGAAACGGACGACTGACGGTGGATCTCTGCAGTCTGATCGAGCGCAACGCGGCTTTTGCACCTGACAAGCCCGCCATCCATTTCGGCGGCGAGACGCTGAGCTACGCGGCTTTCAAGACCCGCATTGAACAGACGGCGCGCGCGCTAAAGTCCGAGCTGAGTGTCGGCCGCGGCGACCGCGTCGCGGTCCTCAGCTTGAACAGGCCCGATTATCTCGTGTTGCTCTATGCCTGCGCGCGGCTGGGGGCGATCCTGGTGCCGGTGAACTGGCGCCTCGCGGTTGCGGAGCAACTCTTTATTCTGTCCGATGCCACGGCCAAGGTGGTGGTGCTGGAACAAGCCTTCGCGGCAATTATCCCCGCACTCAAGGAAAGCTTGCCCGAGATAGCCATTATCGGATTCGACTTCACGCCGCGGCCGGCTGGAAGCACGTTCGACGTCCTGTTGACGCAGGCCCATGGCGACGGCCGCAGTCCGCATACCGCTCTCTCCTGTCCACTGCTGATCGTTTACACCTCGGGCACGACAGGGAGGCCGAAGGGCGCCGTGCTCCGCCAGGAAGCGTTGCTTTGGAACGCGGTCATGAGCCAGCACATGCACGGCCTCACTTCGGACGACCATGTGCTGACCGTGCTGCCTTTTTTCCATGTCGGCGGTCTCAACATCCAGACCACTCCGGCGTTGCATCATGGCGCGACTGTCACGATCCATTCGCGCTTCACGCCGGACGCAACCCTCGACGCGATCGAGCGTGATCGCCCGACTCTGACGGTGCTGGTGCCGGCGACGATCCAGGCCGTGTCCGATCATCCACGCTGGGCGGCCGCCGATCTCTCGTCACTGAAAGCAGTCTCCACGGGATCGACGATCGTCCCGCAGCATCTCATCGACCGTTTCGTCGCGCGCGGCGTACCGGTGCTTCAGGTCTACGGCTCGACCGAAACCTGCCCGATCGCGGTCTATACACGGCTCGGCGGCGATTTCTCACGGGAGGGATCGACCGGTCTTCCCGGCCTGTGCTGCGAAGCCGCCATATTCGACGACGACGGCAAGGAATTGCCGCCGCAGCTACTGGGAGAGATCGCGGTACGCGGCCCCAATGTGTTTTACGAATACTGGGGCAACGAGGAAGCAACGCGCGAGGCCCTGCACGACGGCTGGTATCGCACCGGAGACATCGGCTTCCGGGATGCCGACGGCTATTTCTGGGTGCATGACCGCAAGAAGAACCTGATTATTTCCGGCGGCGAAAACATCTACCCGGCCGAAGTCGAGCGTGTGCTGCTCGAACACACCGAAGTGGCCGAATGCGGCGTGATCGGCCGCCCCGATCCGCGCTGGGACGAGGTTCCGGTCGCCTATGTGATCAGGCGGACGGGCTGCTCGATCGATGGAGAGAGTTTGAAAGCGCACGTCGGAACCCAACTCGCCCGCTTCAAGGTGCCGCGAGACTTCGTCTTCGTCGACGATCTGCCGCGAACGGCACTCGGCAAGGTCCAGCACTTCATGTTGAAGCAGCTTGACGCACGGACGTCCATTCCAGGAGACCTCTCTTGAGGATCGCGGTGCTGGGCGGCGGCAATGGCTCGCTTACTGCTGCGGGGGATTTTGCGCTCCAAGGGCACGACGTCCGTTTGTGGCGGCGCGATGGGTATGCGATCGCGGCGCATCGCGCGGCCGGGGCTCGCATCGTCGTCAAGGATCACACCGGCCGGCACGATGTAAAACTCGCCCTGGTAACGACGGATATTGCCGCGGCGGTCCAGGACGCCGAGTTGATCCTGTGCCCCACGCCCGCCTTCGCGCAGGCCGACATCGCCAGGCGACTTGCCCCGCATTTGCGCGGCGGACAGGTGGTATTCCTGCCACCGGCGACCTTCGGCTCGATGATTTTTGCGAGAGCCGCTTACGATGCGGGCAACAGGGCAAACGTGAGCTTCGCGGAGACCGGCACGCTACCCTGGCTGACGCGCAAGCACGGACCATTCGAGATCGCCATTACCATCCGCGCCAGGCGACTGCCCGTCGGGGTGTTTCCTCTTCATCGTGCCGACCACGTCCTCAATGTTATCAGCCGCGCGTTCCCTGACGTGATCGAGCCCTGTGGCGATGTGCTCTCGGGCGCGCTGATGAACGCGGGCCCGATCATTCATCCCCCATTGATCGTGATGAACGCCGGACCGATCGAGCATTTCGAGCGTTGGGACATTCACAAGGAAGGAACGCAAGCCGCGATCCGCCGAGTCACCAACGCACTCGATGCCGAGCGTATTGCCGTTCGCGAAGCTTTTGGCTATGGCGCGCCGCACTTCCCACTGGCACATCATTACGCGACAGAAGGCGAGATCTGGATGTACGGTCGCGGCTCTCACGACCGTCTTACCGATTCCGGCGACTGGCGCGAGCGGATCATGCTGACCGAGCATCGCTATATGCGGGAGGATTTGCGTCTGGGCCTATCGCTTTTGGTCTCGGCCGCCGAACTGGCGGGGGTTGCCACGCCACTGGCCAAAGCTTTCCTTACCATTGGCGGTGCGATCTGCGGGGAAGACTTTGCGAAGAGTGGGCGCACGCTGGCGAGCCTCGGCCTCGGCGGTCTCCATCGCGCCGAGTTGCAGACCTTGCTGCGCGAAGGTTTCGGCGAATGACCGGCTCCCGTCCCGCCATCGCCTGTCTCGGCGCCGGCCGCATGGGGCGCGGCATCGCAGTGGCGTTCGCTTATGCTGGCCACGCCGTCACCATGATCGACGTCAAGGAGCGCCCGACCGAACAATTCGCAAATCTCGAAACCGAAGCGCTCGACGAAGTCAGGAAGACGCTGGCCAGCCTGGCGCGGTTTGGATTGCTCACGGATGTAGACGCCGAGGCCGTGATTGCGCGCGTTACGGTCGTTCCTGCCGTGGAGAGCGCCACCGTTCTTGCCGGCGCCGGCATGGTGTTCGAAGGTGTTCCGGAGGTGGTCGAACTGAAGCGCGATGTCCTGGCGGCGGCGTCGAAAGCCGTCGGACGGGACGCGATCATTGCCTCCACCACGTCGACGATCCTGGTCGACGATCTCTCCGGCGCGATCGAGCATCCCCAACGCTTCCTCAATGTGCATTGGCTGAACCCAGCCTATCTGATCCCATTGGTCGAGATTTCGCCCGGGAAAGCAACCGATCCGGCGATTGTCGGTCAGGTCAAGGCGTTGCTCGAAGGCATCGGCAAGGTGCCGGTGGTGTGCGCCGCCACACCCGGCTTCATTGTCCCGAGGATCCAGGCCCTCGCCATGAACGAGGCGGCCCGGATGGTGGAAGAAGGTGTTGCAAGCGCCGAAGACATCGACAAGGCGATTCGCTACGGTTTCGGCTTCCGCTACGCCGTACTGGGGCTCCTGGAATTCATCGATTGGGGCGGCGGCGATATCCTTTATTATGCGAGCCGCTACCTCGAGGACACGCTCGGCAGCGATCGCTACCGCGCGCCCGAGGTGATCTCGCGCAACATGCAGGAAGGACGCATCGGGCTTCGGACCGGCGCCGGATTCCTCGACTATTCAGGCCTCGACATCGACGCCTATCGGGCCAACCGTCTGGCTGAACTGGTCGATATGCTCCGGCATTTTGGGCTAGCCCGGCCGCCGGTGCTTTAACAATCAGCCGAACACGTCCTGCAGCACGCCGTCGCGCACCACCGCAACACCATCGAGTTCGATCGTCGTCCCCATCATGGGCAGGTCGAAATGGCCGGCGGTGTAGCGCCCAGCGAATTCGTTGGCGCCCGTGGAGAACAGAAAATTCCCGGCGACTGCACGCAGTTCCGTGCCGTTGGTGTCGCGTTGGTCATACATCGAGAGCGCTTCATAGCGCGCGCGGGGATTCATGCCGAAGCCGACATGCGACACCGCATAAGCCTCCCGGTTCCCCCAAGCCGCGAGATAGGCGCGCATCATCGCGGCATCCGTGCCCTCGCCTTCCAGATCGGTGACGTAGTCGTCCTTCAGCGTCATTTTGACTGGCGAAGTGAGGTAGCGCTTGAAGGTCAAGTTGATGTCACCCGCCGCCATGACCAATGTGCCATTGACGGTACCGCCTTTCGGGAAGCTGACAACGATGCCGCCGGGCCAATGCGCCAGTGTCCCGGGCTTGTCGGTCCAGCCCCAGACGCCAACGGTCGAGGCGCCGACCATGTCGACGTCGAGATCACTGCCGGCCTTCGATGTCACGCGCATCCGCTTGGTTCCACGCAGCATCTTTGCCGCCGCGCGCACCCGCTTCTCCAGCGCGGTATCCGGCACCATGCGCTCGAGCGCTTCGGGATGTTCGTTGGAAATCACCAGAATTCGCGCACCGGCTTTGAGGATTTCCGGAGTTTCAACCGCATGCATCAATCCCTCGATCGTGCAATCGACTACGAAACCTGCCTGCTGCAGGGCGGTAACAACCGGCGTCAGCCGCTGGATCGCTTCGCTTGCACCGGTTGAGCGGATCGGCACGATTTGCCGATTGCGCGGCGTCGGCACGATCACATGAAACAGCCGCGCGCCCATCCGCAACAGCGCCAACTCGGCCAAGTGCACATTGAGTGCGCGAGATTGCGTTTCGGAGAGAATAGCAGCGGTATCGCCGGCCTTGACCGCGCAGCGCTCGAAAACCTCGCAGAACGCGTCGATCCATTTCCCTTCGATGCGGTCCGCGAGCATGATTCTTCTCCACTTCGAAACTTGTCATCAAACTTCAGGAAAGCCGCGCAGCAAATACGATCTCAGCAGTTCCAACGCGCCGTTGAGGATCAGTCCCAGGAGCGAGATCGTGATCAGCGGAACGAACATGTCGACCGTCTGGAACGTCCGCGCCGCCGTGACCAGGACATGGCCAAGACCATCGGTCGACGTGATCATCTCCGCCAAAAATACCACGATGCAGGAAATGACGAGACCGATTCGGCATCCGGTCAGGATCGACGGTGCGGCTGCGGGCAGCACGACCTTGAAGAGGATTTCACGGGGCGTCGTGCCTGCCGCCATCGCCGACCAGATCAATTTCTGCTCCACGGTCGAAGCGCCATGATAGGTCGAAAGCAGGATCGGAAACAACGCATCCGCGGCGACCAGCGTGATCTTGGATTCGTGGCCGAAACCGAGCAGCAGCAAGAGTGCGGGATAGAGCGCAACCTTGGGCAACGGCGCCAAGATCCGTACGATCGGCCGAACAATGGCATTGATCACAGGGCTCGCCGCCGCGGCCAAGCCGATTGCGACGCCGAGGATAACCGCTATCGCAAACCCCACGAACAACCGGAACAGCGTCGCCGCAATGTCCTGCCGAAACGTGGCATTCAAGAATTGTTCGGTCATGCGCCAGAACACCCGACCGGGGGGCGGCAATAGCGTCACCGGCGCGAAGCCGAACGTCACCAGCGACTGCCACGCCAGGATCAGGAGCGCAATCGGCGCCAGTCCAAGAAGAAGATCTATCGTGACGGCACGCGCATTCATGAAAAGCTCAAGGGAATGTCGAATTGCGGTTCCGACCACCGCACCAGCCGCGCGCGTAGTCTTTCGAACAGCGCATCAAGCCCGATTCCCATCGCGCCGATGATGATGATCATCGCATACACGATGTCGTATTCTCCCATGTCGAGTGCGTTGAACAGAATGTTTCCCGCGCCGGATTGACGTGCGATCATCTCGCTCGTGATCATGGTGATCAGCGCCAGCACGAGCCCGGTGCGGCAACCCGTCAAGATCTCCGGCAATGCCGCCGGCAGCACAATCCGGACCAGGCGCCGCGCCGCCGAAAGTCCCATCGCGGAACCAGACCACAACATCTTTTCGCCGACCGCCTTTGCGCCTTCGAAACTGTGATAGATCACCGGCAGGCTGACGCCGAGAAAGATTACCAGCGTTTTCGAGAGATCGCCGACGCCCAGCCAAAGCATGATGATCGGCATCAACGCCGCCTTTGGCACCGGATAGATTACCATCAAAAGCGGATTGAAGAAAGACGCCACCGCGCGGCTGCGGCCCATCATGAGCCCAAGCGGAATCGAAACGGTGACGGCGAAGCAGAAACCGATCACCATCCGCCGAAGCGAGGCGAGGATGTTGATCAATGCATCCTTGTCGCCGAGGATTGAAGGAATCGCCCGGATCGCGTCCAGCGCGGTCGGAAAGCTCTCATTGTTGAGAGCAAGTGACGCGGCCTGCCAAACCGCAAGCAGGCCGAAGCAGGCAAGGAGCGGCGCCAGACGCGTCAGCAGAGCGCGGCCAGAGATCATGACGCGATCTCGTTTTCATCGTCGTCGAACATGCGTTCGATGTCGACAACGTATTTCTGATAGCGGGGATCGAGCAAAAGTTCAGTGCGTCGGCGCGGGCGCGGCAGATCGATATCTATAATCTGCCTGATACGGCCGGGCGAACGCGTCATCATGACGACCTTGTCGGAGAGAAAAACCGCCTCCTCGACCGAATGGGTGACGAACAGAACCGTCTTGCGGTCGCGTTCCCAAATGTTGAGCAGATCGTTCTGCAGGCGCGTTCGCGTATGAGCGTCGAGCGCGCCGAATGGCTCGTCCATCAAGAGCACCTCGGGATGGTAGGCAAGCGTTCGCGCCAGCGCGACACGTTGCTTCATCCCGCCCGACAGTTCCTTCGGATAGAAGTTCTCAAAGCCTTTCAGTCCGACCATCTCGATCAACGCGCGGCTTTGCGCTTCGGCTTCAGCGTATTTCACGCCCTGCTGGCGCGGACCATACATCACGTTACCGAGCACGTTCTTCCAGGGGAACAACGCGAATTCCTGAAACACCGGTCCGCGATCCGGTCCCGGCCCCGTGATCGCCCTGCCCTTCATCTTGGCCAAACCTTGAGACGGGCGAACGAAACCGCCGACTATGTAGAGCAGCGTCGATTTTCCGCAGCCGGAAGGACCGAGGATCGAGACAAAGGCGCCATCCTCGATTGTCAGCGAAATATCCGACAATGCAAGATGGTCCTTGCGGGCAGACGTCTGGAACACCTGCGAGACATGCTCAATCTCGATCATGGCGGTCGCCGGCTTTGGCGCTGGCGCGCGGTCCACCTTGATATCCGATCGCGACGGCGTCGCCTTCATCCAGACTTCTCTTGCCGGTCATGACTCATCGAGCACAGCTCTCTTCCTCGGTCCGTCTAGTCAAAGCTAAGCATAGCGGAAAAGTGCAGCCTAGCCTCAAGTTCGATCAAACCACGGCCATTCAGCCGGTCCGTCATGAGTAACGGCGCCCCCTGGCGCCTGGCCAACCAAGCGTGCATATTTCGCGAGCGCGCCTGCCCGATGTCGCGGCGCTCTCGGCTTCCAACCTTCCCGACGCTCCGCAAGTTCTCTGTCATCAATCAAAAGATCCATGCGACGCGCAGCGGCATCGATGCGGATCCGGTCGCCGTCGCGCACCAGCGCCAACGGACCGCCGACATAGGCCTCCGGCGAGACGTAACCGATGCACATCCCACGCGTCGCGCCTGAAAACCGTCCGTCGGTGATGAGAGCGACCTTCTCGCCCATCCCCTGCCCGTAGATCAACGCCGTGACGCCGAGCATCTCGCGCATGCCGGGACCGCCGACCGGTCCTTCGTTGCGGATCACCAAGACTTCGCCCGCGGCGTAACCGCGGTTGCGAACCACATCGACGCAAGTCTCTTCATCCTCGAACACCCGCGCTACGCCTTCGAACACCAGGGTCTTCAGTCCCGCAACCTTGATAACGGCACCATCGGGGCACAGATTGCCTTTGAGCACGGCCACGCCACCGTCCGGCATGATCGGTGCACGCGTCGGATAGATGACCTCCCCGTCGGGGGCGTTCGCACCAGCATATTCTTCTGCAATCGTCTTGCCGGTGATCGTCAGACAAGTTCCGTCGATGTGACTGCTTTCAACCAGCGCACGGATCACCACCGCGGCGCCGCCGATGTCGTAGACATCCTTTGCGGTGTATTTTCCGCCCGGCCGAAGATTGCCGATCAAGGGCGTCCGCGCGAAAACCTCGCCGACATCGTCGATCGTAAAGGGAATGCCGGCTTCGTTGGCGATCGCTGGCAAATGCAACGCGGCGTTGGTCGATCCACCGGTGGCGGCGACAATCGCCGCGCCGTTTTCCAGCGACTTGCGCGTTACGATCTCGCGCGGCAATGGCCCGCCTTGCTCCAGCATCTGCATCACCAGCCGCCCGGCCTGACGCGCAATTCGCGCGCGTTCGGCGTAGACACCCGGGACCATCGAGACATTGGGAATGGTCAATCCCATCGCCTCGGAAACCATTGCCATCGTATTGGCGGTGAATTGGCCGGCGCAGGCGCCGATCGTCGGCAGGCACGTCCGTTCGATGCCGGCCAGCGTCGCCTGATCGATGTCGCCGGCCATGAAGCCGCCCACCGCCTCGTATGAATCGAGTACCGTCAAGGTCTTGCCCTCGAATCGGCCCGGCAGCGCACTGCCGCCATAGATGAAGATCGAGGGCACGTTGCAGCGGATCATACCCATCATCACGCCGGGCAGCGTCTTGTCGCAGCCGCCGAATCCGATCAAGGCGTCATAAGCAAGGCCATGGACCACCGCTTCGATCGAGTCGGCGATCAGCTCACGCGAGAACAACGAGAACTTCATGCCCTCATGGTTCATGCTGATACCGTCGGAGACCGACACCGTCGTGAACTCGCGCGGCGTACCGCCGGCTTCCGAGATCCCCGCCTTTGTCGCCTCGACCTGGAAATCGTGGGTCATGTTGCAGGGCGTCTGCTCGCCCTTCATGCTGACCACGCCAATCATCGGCTTAGCCAGGGCGGCATCGTCCAGGCCCATCGCACGCATGAAAGCGCGGTGCGGCGCACGGTCGAGGCCATCGGTGGTCACGCGGGATCGCCACTTAGTCATGCGCACGGCCTCTCTTCAGCCAGTTCCGCCGCGGACCGGAACGCAGCATCCTTCGCGCCGAGCGTCTGCTTCACTGGAGCGGCGCGACGATGGTCGGGTGCTTGAATTGCGCTACGTCCAGTTTCGGCAGCATCCCCGTCTCGGCGTAGATGTCGAACATCTTCTGGATGGCCGGGAAATTCGGCGCGGCGCCGGGATCCCGGCCGAAATCATTGTCCTTGAGCAGATACGTATCAAGCACCGGGATCGGCGCCTTCAGCACTTCCGAGACGACTTTCAGAGTCTCTTCGCGATTGGCCAGCGCCTTTTTCATGCCGGACGTGATGTCGCGGACGTAAGCCTTTACCAACTCGGGGTTTTTGTCGACGAAGTCGGCGCGGCAAGCCTCCAGGATATGGACGATGTTGGGCATCGCCTGCGACAGTGAGAACAGCTTGCGCGTGCCGCCCTTGGCTTCCGCGCGCGCCGCGAACGGCTGATTCATGTTGACGGCATCGACGCGACCTTGGCGCAGCGCATCCTCGGAAACGGCGAATCCGACTTCGACCAGCTTGATGTCCTTTGCCGGGTCGATCCCGTTCTGCTTCAACAGCATGTTGAACGGACCCTGGGTGCCGCCGCCGATCACCGAAATGCCGACGGTCTTGTCCTTCAGATCGGCAATGGCCTTGATCGGCGAGTCATCCTTGACCGCCCAGTAGACCGAGAAGCCGCCAGGCTTCTCGAACACGTGCTGCGCGACGATATAGGCCTTCAGATTGCCGCCGACGACGCCATTGGCGAGCGACAGCGGCGCCTGCGTCGCGCAATCGAGCGCACCTGCGGCAAGCGCCTGGGTCATCGGCGCCGTGCCCTGGAATTGCGTCCATTCGATATTGTAGGTCTTGCCGATATCGGGGAATTCCGAAGGTCGCCGCATCATCCAATACTTCGACTCCTCGGCCGGAATGGTCCAGCCGACACGGATCGTCTGCTGCGCCTGCGACGGGCCGACGCTTGCCAGCACGGAAGCCGCCGCACCGACAGCCAGAAGCCATTTCGAAACCATCCGCATTCTGCCCACTCCACTCCTGATCGGCGCCGGAAACTACCGCCCTGAGCCTAAATCTTTCATGGTTCAAATAATTAGGCAAGCCATTGGAAGCTCGGGTGGATTTGCCGGATGCAGCGGCATCTGTGGTAAAGGTTGGGCGGGCTGGGTATTGGGTGAGTGAGATGATGGGAGAGCAGCAATGAGTGATGCGGATAGACAACGAGCCGAAAAACTTGGCTATCTTGGGCTCGGTCTGATGGGACTCCCGATGACGCGACGGCTGCTCGCGGCGGGTTATGACGTCACCGTCTGGAATCGGTCAGGTGGGAAGACAGACACACTCATCGAGGCCGGCGCAAGGCTTGCTGGCCACCCGCGCGATGCCGCCACCACCGCCAGCATCATCTTCATGTGCGTCACGGACGCTCGCGCGGTTGAAGACGTGGTGTTTGGCCGAGACGGGCTTGCCGCCGCGCAAGGCAATGGAAAGCTGGTGGTCGACTTCTCATCGATCCATCCGGACGCGGCTCGCGCGATCGCCGCTCGGCTCAAGGTGGCCAACGGCATGGGATGGATCGACGCGCCGGTCTCCGGCGGCACCAAGGGCGCCGAGGAAGGCACGCTCGCCGTCATGGCCGGAGGCGACGCTGCCGATATTGAGAGAGTGCGCCCCTATGTTTTGGCGATGGCGCGAAGATTGACCCATATGGGTCCGACTGGCGCGGGTCAGACGACGAAACTGTGCAATCAAGTGATCGTGGGATGCGCCATGGCTGTTCTCGCGGAGGCGACAAGGCTTGCGGCGAACGCCGGGATCGACGCCGGTCAGCTACCGGAGGCGCTGGCCGGCGGCTTCGCCGATTCCATCCCGCTGCAACTGTTCGTGCCACGCATGGTGCAGGGCATCCATTCGCCCCCGCTTGGTCATATCGCGACGATCCTGAAGGATCTCGATACGGTGATCGAGGTGGCTCGCGACACGTCGAGCGCGGTTCCAATGGCTTCGCTCGCGGCACAATTGTTCAGGATGGCCAAAGCGGTACGAGGCGCGGATGCCGACGCGCTCGAGATTTATAAATTGTCAGCTGCCCAGACCAGTTGAGGTCCGGTCGAAAGCTTGTACGATAGCGCAAACACCGATGACAGGTGCGCAGGGAGCCGTGGAATTAAAGGCTCCGACCGAGGGAGCGCTGCGATGTATGAAGCTGCCGGCGTCAAGACATCCGCTGAATTTCCCGTCCCCGAAAGAATGCGGGCCTGGGTCCTCGGCTGCGCTGATGAGCTCTTGCTGCGCGACAAGCCAACTCCGGTTCCCGCGCGCGCCGAAGTTTTGGTTCGGATCGATGCGGTGGCGATCTGCGCCACCGATCTCGAAATCATCCGTTCGGGATCGCCGGCTAGCATCTTGGGTGGCCTCCCTTTCAACAAAAACTTCACGCCGGGGCATGAATATATGGGGACGGTCGCGGCCCTCGGACCTGACGTCGACGAGTTCAGAATCGGCGAGCGCGTCAGCGTGGAAATTCACGCCGGCTGCGGCCAATGCAAACGATGCCGTCAGGGCCTGTACACCTCGTGCCTGAACTACGGGAAACCCGAGAAAGGCCATCGCGCCAACGGCTTTACGACCGACGGTGGTTTTGCCGAATACGCCATCAACCACATCAACACGCTGGCACGCGTGCCCGACACCATGAGCGATGCCGAGGCCACGCTGGTCGTCACCGCCGGCACATCGATGTATGGACTGACGGAACTCGGCGGCTTGGTTGCCGGCGAGAGCGTCGTCGTGATCGGCCCGGGTCCGATCGGCCTGCTCGCGGTTGCGGTTGCCAAGGCGCTCGGCGCGAGCCCGGTGATCCTGACGGGAACGCGCCACAAACGCCTTGCGATCGGAAAGCAACTCGGCGCGGACCGCGTCGTCAACATCGCTGAAGAAAACGCAGTCGATATCGTCAGACAGCTAACCGGCGGGATCGGTGCAGACTATGTCATCGAGTGCGCTGGCACCGAAGAGACCGTCAATCAGGCCATTCACATGACAAACCGGGGCGGGAAGATTTGCCTGGCGGCATTCCCGCACGAACCGGTAACGACCGATCTCGCGCACCTCGTCAAGAACAACATCTATATCTACGGCATTCGCGGCGAGGGCCGTAGCGCCACCCACCGCGCAATGGAACTGATGGCGGAAAAGCGCTTTGATGCGACAAAGATCCACACTCATACCTTCGCGCTTGAGGACCTGCCGACAGCGCTCCGATATGCGCGGGAGCGGGTCGAAGATGCCATCAAAGTCGTTGTTACCAACAAGCGTGCGGAGGCGATGGCCCGGACGGCGGCTGAGTAAAAGGGACATCCGCCTCATACCGAACAGTAGCGCTCCTTGATGTCATCGTCGGCGAGCAGCTCTTGCGCGGGCGCCTGATGGACCACCGCGCCCTGATCCATCACATAGGCGCGGTCGGCGATATCGAGCGCGAGTTCGACATTCTGCTCGACCAGCAGCACCGTGGTCCCCTGCGCCTTCATGGCGCGGAACAATTCGAACATTTCGTCGACCAGCACCGGCATGATGCCCTCGGACGGCTCATCCAGCATGATCAGATCAGGCTTGGCGATCATCGCCCGCGCGATCGCCAGCATCTGCTGCTCGCCACCGGACATGGTGACCGCTTCCTGATCCAGCCGCTCGGCGAGACGCGGAAAAATTTCCGCGATGCCTTCGATCAACTCGACCTCTCGCCTCTTTTCCGGAGAAGCGACCAGCCCGAGACGGAGGTTCTCCCGCACCGAAAGCCCCTGCACGATACGGCGCTCTTCGGGCACATAGGCAAGACCGAGCGCGAAGCGCGTATGGGCCGGCTGGCCCAACAATTCGTTGCCCTTGAACATGACCGATCCGCGCATACGATCCATCAACCCCATGATCGATCTCAACGTCGTGGTCTTGCCTGCGCCATTGCGGCCGATCAGGCAGACGATTTCCCCCTTGGCGATCTTTATGCCGACGTCCTGCAAAACATGGCTCGCGCCGTACCATGCATTCAGTTTGCTGATGTCAAGCATCCACTCAATGCTCCCGCTGCCCGAGATAGACCCGTTTCACCGCGTCGTTCTGCCGAACCTCCTGCGGCGTTCCCTCGGCAAGCAACTCGCCATGGTGCAACACCAGGATCCGATCGCTGATCCCTAGCACCAGCTTCATCTTATGCTCGACCAGTATCACGGTCCGCTCGCTGGCGAGCTTGACGATCAGGTCCATCATGGTGCGGGTTTCTTCCGGGCTCATTCCCGCCGTCGGTTCGTCCAGCAGCAGGAGCCGTGGCCGGCTCGCCAGCGCCATGCCGATTTCCAGCGCGCGCTGCTCGCCGTGCGCCAGCGTCTTTGCAGTGCGCTCCCGCGCATCCCACAGGCCGACCAGCGCCAACAGCTCATCGGCTTGTTCGGTTAATTCGTGAAGCCGGGCACGCGGCCGCCAAAGATCATATCGCGACACCAGGGCCTGAAGCCCGATGCGGACATTTTCGCGGGTCGAAAGCTGAGGAAAGACGTTGGTGATCTGGAAGGATTTAGCGACGCCCATATGGGCGAAACGATGCTGCGGCAGGCCGGTGACATCCTTGCCCTCGAATTCGACGGTGCCGCTCGAGGGCTGCAGAGCCCCGGACAACAGGTTGAAATAAGTGCTTTTGCCGGCGCCGTTCGGCCCGATGATGGAAGTAATCGCTCCGCGACTAAATTCCGCCGAGACATCTTTTAACGCGACGAATTTTCCGAACAGCCTGCCCACCCCCTTGGTGCGCAGAATGACCGGCTGCTCCTCGATGCTTCCTGTCATCGTGCCCTTCCCCGCCAAATCAGCGTACCCCAGATTCCGGCGGGAAAGAACAGCACACAGATCATGAAGATCGCGCCGACGACGAGTTGCCAATGCACCGTCCAGACCGAGACTAGATTCTCCAGGAGCAGAAACACCGCGGCTCCAATCATCGGTCCGAAGAATGTTCCCATCCCACCCAGCAGCGCGATCATCACCACAATGCCCGACGTGTCATAATGTAGGATTTCGATCGGCACGATGGACAAGTGCAGGGCTTGCAGCGCTCCGGCCAGCCCGCAAAATCCACCTGACAGCACGAAGGTCATGAGCCGGGTTAACGTCACATCGTAGCCGGACGCACGCGCGCGGGTCTCGTTCTCGCGCACCGCTTCAATCACGGCGCCGAAGGGAGATGCAAGAATCCGTGACAGCACAAAGAACGCCGCGATCACGAACGCGGCGATCACATAGTAGCGGATCATCGGATTGATGAAGTCGAGCTTAAAGCCGAGAACGTCGATCGAGCGAACATTGATTCCGCGCAAGCCGTTCTCGCCACCTGTCCAATCGATCGCTTGGTAGAACAGGTAGTACACACACTGCGACAGCGCCATTGTGACCATCGCGAAGTAGATGCCGCGGGTCCGGATCGCCAACACGCCGATCGACGCCGCCATCACGAGCCCCGAGAAGACGCCAAGCGCGATCGCCGCATACCAGGGCAGCCCGAAATGGACGATCGCGATGCCGCAAAAATAGGCTCCTGTTCCGAACAACGCGGCGTGCCCGAAGGACAGCAGGCCGAGATAACCGTAAACCAGATTGAAACCGAGCGCGTAGAGACCGTAGATCAGGATGTTCACGGCAAGCGCCGTAAACGGCATCACAAGCGGGAACACCAGAACGACCAGGCTCGCTATACTGGCCCGATGCCGCGTGGCGAACTCGAACCAGCCCACAGGCGACGTCGCCACCCGCCGCAACGGCTGGATCAGCTCATCCGTGGTGGATTTCACCTTCAACTCATCAATCCTGCACGGCCGAAGAACCCTTGCGGCCGCACAATCAAAACCACCGCCATCAGGGCAAATATAGAAACTTTCGCCATCTCGGGCGCAAACAGCGAGGTCATGCTGACGACGACACCGACCAGAAGCCCGGCCAGCACCGCGCCGCCAATCGAGCCCATGCCGCCCACCACGGTCACGACGAAGGCTTCGGCGAGGATGGTGCTTCCCATCTCCGGAATGACGCCTTGAAGAGGCGCCGCAAGCAAGCCCGCAAACCCCGCGATCCCTGTTCCAATCCCGAACACGATCAGCCAGACTTTTGCGACATCGACGCCGAGCACGCGAACGATCTGCGGATCGCGTGCGCCCGCGCGAATGATCAGGCCGAAACTTGTCTTCTCCAGGAAAAGCCAAAGCCCCAGCAGTACGATTGCGGTCGCTGCGAGGACGAACAGGCGGTAGAGCGGAAAATAGCCGACGCCGATATTGACGGCGCCCTGCAGGATCTCGGGCGTATCGAAAGGATAGCCGGTCTTTCCGAAGGCAATACGGACGAGCTCTACCATCACATAGCTCAGGCCGAATGTCAGCAGCAGCGGATAGTCGATACCCCGCCCATAGAGCGGCCCGATCAGGATGCGCTCGACGACCAGGCCCAGCAGGCCGACGACGAGGGGCACTGCGATCAGACAAAGCCAGAAATTTCCGCCAAGCATCAGCATATAGACACCGGCATAGGCGCCCACCATATAGAAGGCGCCGTGAGCGAAGTTCACCACGGTCAACATGCCAAAGATCAAGGATAGCCCGATCGCGAACAGCACATAGATTGCGCCGAGCGCCAGCCCGGCGAACAGTTGCAGCGCGATGAGATCAAGACTCAGACCCGCCATATATCTCCCCTGGGCAATGGAGCGCGCCGACGCGCGCTCCATTCATGGCTCACGCTTTGTGACCGAGCTCAGCACAGCTGCGCAGATTTGCTTCATTCGGCTCGTCTGTGGCGATGACCTCGAAGACGTCGGATTCGTTTTTCATGTTTGCCGACTTCGATTTGATGACGAGAACCGATTGCACCGACTGATGGTCGCATTTGCGATAGTATTGTGGTCCCTTGTAGTAGTCGTATTTCAAGGCTTCCAATGCCGCGATGACCTTGTCGGTATCGACGCTGCCTGCGTTCTTGACAGCTTCGAGCACGGTGCGAACGCCGCCATAGCCGAGCGCGCCGTAGTCGGTCGGCAGTTTGCCGTCGTACATCTTGCTGAACGCCTGATTGAAGGCCTTTGTGGAAGCGAACTTGTCCTCGATCCCCCAGTAGAACGAACAGCCGCCGATTACGCCTTCAAAGGCCTGTGGCCCTGCCGCAACGCGGCTCGCATGCGACAATAGCGGCGCGATGATCTGTGTAGTCTTCTTGACGCCGAAATCGGTCGCCTGTTTCAGGACGATCTGCTGATCGCGGCCGAAATTGCTGATGCAAAGAATATCGGGTTTCAGCGCCTGTATACGCGGCAGCAGCGTCGAGAAATCGGACGTGCCCAGCGGATGGCGAATATCCCCGAGATTTTCGATATTGAAGGCCTTGCCCACCTCGAGGAAACCCCGGACCATTTCATGGCCATAGGCGTAATCCGCGGTCAAAAACGCGACCTTCTTGCCGAATTTCGAGAAAGCGTAGCGGCCGACCGCGCCCGACGTTAGATGCGGATTCAAAGCCTCATGGAACGTGAAACGGCTGAAATCTGCGGCTTCGTTGATGGCGTCGGACTGGCTGATCGAATTGAAGATGACGCCGCGCTCCTTGGTGACGTTGTTGATCGCAAGCTGCACCGCCGCCGAAAGGCTGCCGACAACGAAGTTCACCTTTTCCTTCTCGACCAGCTCTAGCGTCCGCGTCGCAGCTTCCCCGGGATTGAGCTTATCGTCGCGCACGACCAGTTCCGCTTTACGCCCGTTGAGGCCGCCGGCGTCGTTGAACTGGGCCACCGCGAGCTGTCCCGCACGCACCTGATCCTGGGCCTCGGTGCCGTAAGGACCGGTCAGCGGAACGGGGAAGCCGATCTTGATGTTGGCCTCCTCTGCGCGAAGCAAATTGATGCGAAACGGCGAGGCGGCGATCACGGCGCCTGCGCCCGCCGTCGCCAGCAGACGACGGCGTGACATCGATGCCGGTTTGACGGTCCTCCTGGTCATGACTTTCCCTCCCCTGAATATTGTCTTTGTTTTGCTGGTGACGCCCTTGCTCAGATTCGCCCCAGGGCCGTCAGGATAACCTGTGGCGTCAAAGGAATCTCTGTAATTATGGTATTAAATGTCCTGAGCGCGTCATTGACTGCGTTTGCGACGGCCGCTGCGGCCCCTGCCGTGCCCGCCTCGCCAGCGCCCTTGGCACCCAACTCGCTCTCCAGCGTCGGTGACACCACATGGCCGACGTCGATATCGGGCATTTCGCCAGACATCGGGACCAGATAGTCAGCCATATTGGCATTGGTGAGTTGGCCGCGCTCATCGTAGATGCATTTTTCGAACAGAGCCGCGCCAAGCCCTTGGACCACCCCGCCCCTGATCTGCTCGTCGACGAGTTGCGGGTTGATGATGGTGCCGCAATCCTCAACCACCCAATGCTTCAGGAGCCTGACGAAGCCGGTCTCGGTATCGACCTCAAGCCACGACGCCTGAAAGCCATTGGTAAACGCAAAAGGGTAATCACGCGGCACATAGTGCCGTGTCGCCATTAATTCCGGCCGAATCCCCGGCGGCAGCGTGTCGGGGCGGAAGTAGACGATGCGGGCCAGCTCCTTAAGCTCGATACGTGGTGCACCGTCGCCGATATTCACGACCGTATCGTCCGCGATATCGAGTTCGTCAGGGGTCGATTGCAGGATCGCAGCCGCGACATCCAAAATGTTCTTGCGCAGGCTTTTCGCGGCCTGCAGCGCCGCTTCGCCGCCAATTCCGGCGCCGCGCGAAGCCCAGGTGCCGCCGCCATAGGGCGTATTGTCCGTATCGCCAAGGATGACACGGACCCGCTCCATCGGGACACCAAGCACGCTCGCCACGATCTGCGCGGTGACCGACTCCGAGCCCTGCCCCTGTTCCGTGATGCTGGTTTGGCAGATCACCGACCCTTGCGCATCCAGCCGCACCGCCACGCCATCCTGCGAGGAAATCTTCGCGCCGCCGACACCATAAAACGCCGCGCTCGGATTGGTGACCTCAATGAAACTCGCGATCCCGATGCCGCGATGAACATTCTTTTTGCGCAATTCCGCCTGTTCGACCCGCAGGGCCTCGTAGTTCATCATCCCAAGGAGTTTATCAAGCGACGCATGATGCGAAAGTTTCTCGAACCTGAGGCCCGACGGCGACACACAAGGGTACGCGTCATCCGAGATGAGGTTGCGGCGTCGGATGTCGACAGGATCCATCCCGATCTTCATGGCTGCCAAATCGACCAGGCCTTCCGTCACCGAGCACGCGATCGGGTGACCCACCGCGCGATATTGACACATCACGTTCTTGTTCTGGAGAACGACGCGGGCTCGCGCACGGTAATCCTTGGTCACATAGGGTCCGCCGACGAGATTGACGACTTGGTTCGCCTCAATCGCGCTGGTGCGCGGATACATCGAATAGGGACCGATCCCAGTAAGGTCGTCGATTTCGAACGCCATGATGGTTCCATCGTGCTTGACGCCGATCCGTCCCTTGCAGCGGTGATCCCGGGCGTGAATGTCAGTATTGAAGCTTTCGACCCGGTCGGCAACGAACTTGACAGGCCGACGAAACAGTATCGAAAGTGCATAGGTCGCCATCTCATCGGCATAGATATGAACCTTGATTCCGAAGGAGCCGCCGACATCCTTGCAGACTACGCGCACCTGCGATTCCTGCAGGCCCAGGTGAAGCGCCGCGATGTTCTGCACCATATGGGGCGCCTGTGTGCCCTGATAGATCGTGAGCCTGGTTTCCGCAGCGTTCCAGTCCGCGACGACCGCGCGCGGCTCCAACGTCACGCCGGTGTGACGGCCGAAGATGAAATCCGCGTCTACAATTTCGTCGGACTCCGCAAAGGCTCGATCGACGTGACCGGCATCGTGAATGCGCTCAAAGGCAAGGTTGTCGCCGAGTGAGGGGTGGATCACCGGCGTCTCACGATCGAGAGCGGTACGCATGTCTGTCACTGCTTCGAACTCTTCGTACCGCGCAACGACGGCCTCCGCGGCGTCCTCTGCAAGCGCACGGCTGTTCGCGACCACGGCAGCCACTGCCTCGCCCTGCCAGCAGACGCGGTCGATCGCAATGGCGTGCTGGGGCGCGGATTTCAGGCCCTTCAAGTGCGAGAGCACGCCGACCCAGGGCGTGATGACTTTCGCTAGCTCCTCGCCCGTCACGACAGCGATGACGCCGGGCATGCGCATGGCCGCAGCCGCGTCGATCGCGATGATTTTTGCGTGCGCGTGTGGTGAACGGAGGAAAACGACGTGCGCCATCCGCGGCAGTTGCATGTCGCTGACATAGAGGCCGCGCCCCTGCATGAGCCGGTCCAGGTTTGGCCGCGGCACGGTCTTGCCGATATAGGAATTCGGCCGGTCGAGCGCGGAAAGGGCACTCGCTTTGGCTGATGTGACCGTCATGCCGTGCGCCCTCTGCGCGAACGCGCCGTGGCTTCCACGGCGTCGACGATGGCTTGATAGCCGGTACAGCGGCAATAATTGCCCGAGAGATGCTCGCGTATCCGCTCGCGGCTTGGCTCGGGATCCTGCTGAAGTAAATCCTGGGCCGCGATCAGCATGCCCGGTGTACAATAGCCGCACTGCAGCGCGTTGCGGTCGCGAAAGGCGGCTTGCAGATCGACGACTTCGCCGCTGTCGGACAGGCCTTCGATGGTCTGGACCGACATGCCTTCCGTCTGCACTGCCAGAATCAGGCAGGCACGGACGATTTCACCGTTCATCCGCACCGTACAGGCACCGCACACACCGTGCTCGCAGCCAACATGCGTTCCTGTGAGATGCAAATGTTCACGCAGAAAATCCGCGAGATTGAGCCGCGGCAAGATATGCGCATCGACGCGCTCTCCGTTGACTTGAAGCGAGATGGAAACGGATACCGTCACACGGCGCTCCCGCTTGCACCAAGATCTGGACGGCCGAGCAGCGCCGACATGCAGCGGGCCATCAGCACTTTGGCGAGGTGCCGGCGCATGGAGGCTGTCGCCTGCTGGTCATCCTGAGGATCAAGTTCCTCGCCGAGTGCGTCCGACGCCAAGGACAATAACGCCGGCGTGACCGGAACATTCACCAGCTGGCCTGAGGCCTTAACCAAGATAGGTTTGTCGCCGACGGCAAAAAACGCCATTCGAAGTTCCGTCAGGACGTCCGATTCGACGACGGCCCGCGCGGCAAGGCCGGCAATCGCGTAATCGCCGTGACGACGCGCGAATTCGTGGAAAAAATGTGCCGAGTTCTCCGGCGCGCGCGGCAGTTCGACAGCAATCAGCAATTCATCGGACGACAACGCCGTTTGAAAGATGCCTTGAAAGAAATCCGCAGCCTTGATCCTTCGCTCACCGCTTCCGCCTCGCATGACGATCGTCGCGTCAAGCACAAGCATGCAGGCCGGGAGCTCGGAGGCCGGATCGGCATGCGCGAGGCTGCCGCCGAGCGTTCCTCTGTTGCGGATCGCGGGATGGGCGACATGCGTGACAGCCTCGGCCAGCAACGGCGCGCGCTCCGCGATCTCGGACGATTTGATGAGATCGACATGACGGGTCAGTGCACCGATGCGCAGAGCCTCGCCTCTGACGGCGATCCCGCGCAATTCGTCAAGGCCGCCAATATCGATAATCCATTCGGGTGCGATCAACCGGAGATTCATCGCCGGCATCAGGCTTTGGCCGCCCGAGAGCACCTTGGCCTTCTCCCCATGGGTCACGAGCAGTTCCAGCGCGTTGTCGACGCTGGTTGCCCGTGCGTAAGCGAAAGCCGAGGCTTTCATGGACGTGACCTTCCCGGCCAGATTTTATGCGTTTTTCGGGATTAGAAAGGCGCAACTACCAAACGTCAAGCTTGTTTATCGAGCGATTATTTCGACAGATGAGACTTTTGGACTTGTCTTGGGAAAGGTGACGACGCACGGTCAGCGGTCAGGAGACATAGGACGCGGGAGACGTAGGTGATGAAGCTCGGTTTCTTTACGATGCCGATCCATCCGCTCGACAAGGATTGGCAGCTCTCGCTCCAAGAAGACCGCGAAGCTTTCCTGCTGGCGGACGAATTGGGGTTTACTGAAGCCTATGTCGGCGAGCACGTCACTGATAAGGCCGAGAACATCACTTCCTGCGTCGCGTTCCTGGCATGGATCGCCGCCGCGACCAAGCGGATTAAGCTTGGCACCGGCACTATCAATATGCCGAACAGCCATCCGGCCGCAGTTGCAGCGACGATCGCCATGCTCGACCACATGCTGGAAGGACGCTTGATCTTCGGAATCAGTCCGGGTGGACTTTTGTCGGATGCCGAACTGTTCGACAATCTCGAGGCCGATCGCAACGCCATGTTTCTCGAGGCAATAAACCAGGTTCTTCAGATCTGGGCCAGCGAGCCACCCTACAATATCGAGGGAAAATACTGGAATATTTCGACACAAAAGACCCTGATCGCAGATATCGGCCAGGGCTTCATCGCACATCCACTGCAGCGGCCTCATCCGCCGATCGTCGTGACCGCCGTCGCGCCCTTCTCCAAAGGGGTCGCCGAGGCAGCTGCTCGCGGCTGGGATCCGATCTCGGCGAACTTTCTGATGCCAGCCTGGGTCAAGAGCCACTGGCCGAAATATGTCGAGGGTTGCGAACGCGGCGGCAGATCGGCAGATTCCGCAAACTGGCGGGTCGCCAAGAGCGTCTTTGTCGCTAACGACATGGCGATAGCGAAGGCCTATGCGACCGATCCGGACGGTCCCTATGTGTACTATTACCGATCGCTGTTCACGAAATTGAAGAAGAACGGCCGCATCGAACTGTTCAAGACGCGACGCGATCAGCCGGACGATGAAGTAACGCTGGAGTCGATCTGCGACAGGTTGATCATCTGGGGAACGCCGGAAAGCGTCGCCGATCAACTGCTGGCGTTCCAGAACGAAGTCGGCAAGTTCGGCACGTTGCTCTATGCGGGCAAGGACTGGAGAGACCGCGAATTAGGACGGCAGTCCATGATCCTGATGGCCGAAAAAGTGATGCCGCGTGTTAATGCCGGCGCATCGAGCCGGTCCAACGCTGCGGAATAGTTCGGCCGCTTACCCGACCGCCTTGACCGCCAGACGTCCGACGGCAACTGGCACATGCCCAAAGACCCGCTCGTAGCCGGCCAAAAAAGCATCCACGGCGTTGCAGATCATCTGCTCCTTGTCGTCGAGCACAGGGGATTCGTAGATGTATTTGCGGACTCCGTAGTAGAAAATTCCGCTGTGGAATACCCATGCCATTTCCAATTCCGGCGCCGTCGGCTTGCCTCGCACATCAAGCCCCGCTTGATGGCGACATTCGCCGACGATGCGTGTCAGGATCTTGTCTCTAACCACGCCGACGTACCAACGATTGATGTCGAGGCCTTTCAAACCCGAATAGAGATAAATCCGGATCCATTTCCGCGTGAAGATCGTGTTCGTATAGCCGAAGTAAAATTCCTGCAGCCGTTCGCGAAGTGGTCGCGTCCGGTCCATCAGCAAGGCTTCCCAGCCCGTATCGAGCGGCTCCAAATAAACCGTGCGATAGACTTCCTTGATCAAATCGTCCTTGCTTGGGAAATAGCGATAGAGCAGCGGCTGCGTCACGCCCAATCGGCGTGCCAGATCCCGCGTGCCGCCCCCGAACCCCTCTTCAGAAAAAAACTCGGTCGCTTTGGCTACGAACTCCCTGCGGCGATCGTCGGGGGAAAGCCGTCTCTGCTTGGGCCGCGCACGCGTGGGCGGGGCTCTGTTTCTCATGATGACTTGCCGGTCGCATCAGCGGCACTAAATCGGCCATAGCCGCCACGGGCAAACAGCAGCGGTTCGTTGCGATTGTACGAATAAGCCTCGACTGCGCCGAGGAAAATGACGTGGTCACCACCGTAATATCGATTGGCCGCACGGCATTGAAAGGTTGCCACGCTTTCGGCAAGAAGCGGCGCCTTGCCGAGGCCTGGCGTCCATTCGACGCCTGCAAACTTGTCTTCCGTCGATTTCGCGAACTTATTGGCGAGCGCCTGTTGGGAAGCACCCAGCACGTTGATCGCGAAATGACTGGCGTTTTGAAACACGCTCAAGCTCGCGGAATATAGCCCCAGACTCCATAGCACCAGTGGAGGATTGAGTGAAACCGACGCGAAGGAATTGCAGGTCAGGCCATAAGGTTTGCCATCCGCGGCTACAGCCGTGATGATGGTTACGCCAGTGGCATAAGTGCCGAGCGCATTGCGGAAGTCCCGCGGATCAATCGGCGAGTGGTCGCTGGCCAGTTCGTTGGCTGGGTCCGGATTGACCGGGTGCTTTGGCGAGTCGTTCATACGCTAGGCCTCAGAGCGTCAGATTTTCGGACGGCAGACCAAGCGCCACACGACCATAGTTGGTACCCGCCGCATCGAAATTGAACGCGAGGTGCGAATTGATCGCGTGCGCATCGCGAAACTGCCGCTGCAGCACCCCTGATGTGAACAATCCCCTCGCTCCGCTTGCCGAAAACAACAGCGAGACCGCTTCGGTGCAAAGGTTGACGGAGTAGGCGCCGTCGCGGCGGAATCTTGTCTTGGCAGTCATGTCTGGAATATCACCGCGCCTTGCGTCAGCCATCGCCTCGATGCAGTTCGAACGCATGATCCGGCGGGCGGCATCGATCTTAGCAGAGGCCTCCGCGATTTTGATCTGCGTGCTCTGCATGTCGCCAAGCTTGGTGCGGTTGTAGGTCGAGACGCGATGCCGGGCGAGATCAATGTAATCATCGAGGCAGGCCTGGGCATTGCCAAGCGCCACGCCGGAAAGCACGTAGGGAAACAGTGAGAACACCGGCAAAGCGTAAAGCGCGTTAGGATTGACTGGACTGCCTGGCGTTGGGCCGCCGGCGAGGTCGTTCACTGCGACCGTGAACGCCTCCGCGACAAAGGCATCTCTGACCTCAACGTCGTTTGAACCGGTGCCCCGCAATCCGGTCGCATTCCAGGTATCGAGAATCCGATAATCGTCCTTGTGGACCAGAAAGAGCCGGTACTCGATCCCATCGGCCTCGTCATCAGATGAGACCACGCTGGCGAGCATATTCCATTCGCACGATGCTACTCCTGAGGAGAACGGCCAACTGCCGCGCAGCCTGTATCCCCCCTTCACTTTCCTGGCGCGGCCGGCCGGGAAAATAAACGAAGATGCGATCAGCGCGTCGACGTCCTTGTCCCAGACCAGATCCTGGGCACGCTTGTCAAACATGCCCAGCATCCAGTGATGACTCGCAAGGTTTGCCAGATTCCATGCCACCGATGCATCCGCGCGCCCCAGCACTTCGGCGCAATCGACCAAGGCCACATAATCGAATTCGAAGCCTCCGACCCGCTTCGGCTGCAGGATCCTGAACAGTCCCGCATCAAGCAGATCGCGCTCTGTTTCTGGCGGCAGACCCCGTAGTTCCTCTGTGCGCGCCGCACGATCGCGAAGTCGAGGCAGAAGCGCCTCGGCGCGCTCGGCTATGGCTGCAAACGCCGGGTCGTTCATATCCGGCCTTATGGATTGGCCTGTGCCAGGCTTTCGACCAACACCCGCCATGTGGCGTTTCCTCGCTATTTCGTCGGTGCCGCGCTCTTGTAATTCGGCCGACCGCTGAAGACGAAGCGGCTCTCCCCTTGTCGCTGACGCGAACCCGCTTGACCGGCTGAAGTTACTTGGCGATTGTTACCGCGCAATCAAGCGATTAAGGCGTGGCCGACGTAGCCCGTCAATCAAAATCCACGGGAAGGAGGCGGGCTGATATGCACAAGACCGTGGGGATTATCGGGCTTGGGATCATGGGAGGCGCCATTGCGCGCAACCTGGTTGATCGCGGGTGGCATGTGGTCGGGTTCGATATAGACAAAGCGCGAAACGCCGAGCTTGCGCAGGCGGCTGTTACAATCGCAAGCGATATCGCGCAACTCACGCGCGAAACACCAATCGTCATGACCAGTCTTCCGGCTCCTTCGGCCGTCGAAGACGTGGCCCATGCAATCGCAAACTCCGGGCAACCGCCCCGAATCGTAGCAGAGCTCAGCACGCTCAGCCTCGCCGACAAACTTCGCTTTGAAGAGATTCTCAAGCAAGCCGGGCATATCGCGCTGGATTGTCCACTCAGCGGAACCGGGGCGCAGGCGAAAATGCGGGATCTCGTCGTCTATGCTAGCGGAGACAGCGCGGCCATTTCGAAATGCATGAGCCTGTTCGCCGACTTCGCCAAGCAGAGCGCCGATCTCGGTCGGTTCGGCAACGGTAGCCGAATGAAGTTCATCGCTAACCATCTGGTCGCGATCAACAATGTCGCCACTGCGGAAGCGATGCTCCTTGCCGAACGCGCAGGCCTCGATCCGAAAATGGTCGTCGACATGGTAGGCCCCGGCGCCGGTGGGTCGCGGATGTTCCAGATGCGAGCGCCGATGATGGTCGAGGGCGTCTATGAGCCCGCAACGATGAAAGTCTCGACCTGGAAAAAAGACATGGCCATCATTGCCGAGTTTGCCGATGATGTCGGCTGCGCAACTCCCTTGTTCACGTTGACGCAGCCGGTCTACA
Organism: Bradyrhizobium sp.; assembly: GCA_028290305.1. The sequence goes on along the minus strand of JAQGKC010000209.1, from coordinate 5,059 downwards.
GCGAAGCGATGGCGATGGGACTGGGCGACCAGGATACGGCCGCGGTCTTTGAAGTGCTGAAAAAAACGATCATCAAGTCTCCCGGGTCCGACACGCGAGAGCGGAAGTAACGACCACTTGCCGTCGAGCTGCGCGACACGGATGTGTCGCCCGATTCCGCACCCGGTATACCGCACTGCATCAAAACTGACGCTTCGACTTCCTTCGGTTAGAGAGCACCAAAACGCGGCACGCCCTTGCGCCTGCCGTGGTTATCACTTGATCATTTATGGCTTCCGTCGGATAAATCGATGCAATAAACGAAAATAACAATCGGCCGATTGTCAGTTGTGGCGTCCGGGGAGGATCAAATGACGATATCGCGGCGGCAGTTCGTCGGCGGCGTCGCCGGCGCAGGTATCGCCAGCATCGCGGCTCCCAACGTCGCGTTTAGCCAGAACAGCGAGCCGATCCGCGTCGGCTTGCTCGCCGCCAAGACGGGGCCGCTCGCTTCCGGCGGAATCGACATGGATCTGGCGTTGGCGATGTTCTTGAGGGAGCGGGAGAATACGCTGGCGGGCCGCAAGGTCGAGCTGATTGTCGCTGATACTGCCGGCGTCCCGGCGACCGCACGCACCAAGGCCCAGGAGCTGATCGAGAAGAACAACGTCCATTGCATCATCGGCCCCCTCGCCGCCTTCGAGGCGCTGGCGATCGCCGATTACCTGACGGAAAAGGAAGTCCCGACGCTGGGTGTCGCGGCGGCGGAAAATATGACACAGCGTCATCCAAGCCCGTGGTTTGTCCGGCTGACCTCGACATCTGCGCAATGCGCCTACCCGCTCGCCGAGTACTCGGCGAAGGAGCTGAAGTACAAGAAGATCGTCACCATCGCCGACGACTTCGCTTATGGCCACGAAATGTGCGCCGGCTTCCAGCGCGCCTTCGAAGACAATGGAGGCAAGATCATTCAAAAAATCTTCACGCCTTTGGCGACGCCCGACTACGGCAGCTATGTCGCGCAAGTGAAATCCGCGGACGCAATCTTCCTCGGCACCGCCGGCTCGAATGGCTTCCGGTTTCTGCGACAATTCATCGAGTATGGATTGACGGACAAGATGGCCGTAATTGGCGGCATGACGGCGCTCGATGAGTCTGTGCTGCGCAACATGGGCGACGAAGCGCTAGGGATTCTAACCACGAGCTGGTATTCGGCCGAATTGGATAATCCTCTCAACATGAGCTTCGCCTCGGTCTTCCGCAAACAGTTCAAATACGACCCGGGCTATTACGCAGCGAGCACTTATGTGTCCGGTCAGGTCTTGGAAGCCGCGTTGAAGGCCGCGAAGGCCAACGTGGACGACAAGAAGGCACTGATGGCGGCAATCCGCGGAAGTAACGCTCAAACGGTCCGCGGCATGGTCAAGTTCGACGAGTTCGGCAACGCGACCGGCGATGTCTACATCCGCAAGGTGACGAAAGTCGACGGACGGCTGGTCAATTCCGTCATCAAGACCTATCCGGATGTCAACCAATTCTGGACATACGACAAGACCGCGTTCCTGCAGAACCCCGTCTATTCGCGCGACTATCCGCCGGCAAAGAACCTGGAGCCGTAATTCGCGGCCACAGCGAGAACCCAGTCTCGCGACAAAGAACGAGATCGGCCGACGATGCAGTTTTGGATCATCCAGGGTCTCAACAGCCTCTCGCTTGGCGGGCTATTGTTCTTGTTGTCATCGGGATTCTCGCTGATCTTCGGCCTGATGCGGCTCGCTAATTTGACGCATGGCGCATTTTTTATGCTCGGCACCTATTTCGCGGCGGTCGCCCTCCGTTCCAATGACGGCCTGAACATCTGGGTGACGGCGCTCGGGGCCGGGGTCACGGTCGCGGCGATCGGCGGCCTTTTCGAAAGGCTGGTTCTGGCACGGCTCAGGACCAATCCGCTTGGCCAAGTGCTGGTAACCCTTGGCATGTCCTTCGTCATTTCGGATGCATGCCTGATGCTGTGGGGCGGCGATTCCATTCCCGTCCCGACACCACGAAACCTGCAAGCACCGACACGGCTCTTCGGATTTGTGTTTCCAACCTACCGGCTGGTACTGGTCGGATGCGCGATCGTCGCCGCCATTCTGCTTTATGTCCTTTTGGAGCGAACTCGACTCGGGGCGATGATCCGCGCCGGTGTTGACGACGGGCAGATGGCACGGGCAGTCGGAATCCCGGTATCGAGACTGTTCACATTGGTGTTCTGCTTGGGCGCGGGAATTGCCGGTGCAGGCGGGGTGCTAGGCGGCCCGATCCTCTCGGCCTATCCGGGGCTTGACGCCGACATGCTCCCTTTGGCCCTCATCGTTGTCATTCTCGGCGGAATTGGCAGCTTGCTCGGAGCGTTCGTCGGCAGCTTCATCATCGGCTTCATCTATACGTTCGGTACCGCGTTGTTTCCGGAACTTGCCTACATCATTCTGTTCCTGCCGATGATTTTCGTCATCGCATTTCGGCCGCAAGGTTTGTTCGGGCGTGTCGGTGCATGAAGTGGATCGGCGTAAGCTTGATTGCCGGATCATTGCTTCTCCCACCGCTCCTGGCGGGCGACTTCTACATTAACCTCGCCAGTCAAATTCTGATCGCTGCAATTTTCGCACTCAGCCTCAATCTGCTGGTCGGTTTCGGCGGCATGACGTCGCTTGGGCATGCGTCGTATCTTGGGGTTGCAGCCTACATGTCCGCGCTTCTGACCAGCAGATATGGATTTGGACATGGAGCCGCGGCGATCATCTCCGTGTCAGGCACCGTCGTGATGGCCGCCTTCTTCGGCGTGATTGCGCTCCGCGCCACCGGCCTTGGCTTTCTTATGATCACCCTGGCCTTGTCACAGGTGCTGTGGGGGCTTGCCTACCGCATGTCCAACGTCACCAACGGTGACAATGGAATAGCGGGCCTGACCCGGCCCACGCCGTTCGGGGTCTCGCTGGATAGCCCAGTTTCATTCTATTGGTTTGTGCTGATCGTTGCGGTCATCGCCTTCCTGATGATGACGATCTTCGTTTCGTCAGCGTTCGGATCGTCGCTCAAGGGAGTTCGCGACCAGCCCCGCCGGATGGCCGCGCTCGGCTTCAATCCGTGGCTGATCCGATGGATTACGTTCATCTATGCCGGCTTCTGGGGTGGCATCTCCGGGTTGCTCTATGTCTATTACCATAAGTACATTCACCCAAGTTCGCTTTCGACCACCAGTTCAGCTGAAGCGCTGCTTGCCGTCATCGCTGGCGGCTCCGGAACATTGGGCGGCCCGGTTACCGGCGCCGCGCTGGTGCTGTTGCTGAAAAACTACGCCTCGGCCTACGTCGAACGATGGAATATGCTATTAGGGCTGGTGTTTCTCTTTATCGTCCTGGCGATGCCCAGAGGTATCGTCCCTGGCGTCAGTGAACTGGCCGTAAAATTGCGCGGGATGTCGCGATGACAGCACCGGCATCAGACCACGCGATTGAAATCGTCAACCTGAAAAAGGCTTTTGGCGGCCTGACTGTCACCCAAAACATCTCTATCACCGTCCGGCCAGGCGAACGCCGGCTGATCATCGGCCCGAACGGCGCCGGCAAGACCACCCTTTTCAATCAGATCAGCGGCGACCTGCGCCCGAACTCCGGATCGATCAGGTTGTTCGGCAGCGACATCACTTACCTTCCACCCTACAAGCGTGCCCATCTCGGTTTGTCGCGAACCTATCAGATCATCACGTTATTTGCCGACGACACGCTCCAACACAATGTGACCCTCGGCATTCTCGGGCTGCGGGCCGCGCGCTGGCAGATTTGGCGGCCAATGGCGTTTTACGGCGACCTCGCGGCCGAGGCGCGCAAGACCCTCGATACCGTAGGACTCCTCCATCTGGCCGATCATCCCATCTCCGACATCGCCTACGGCGAAAGGCGCCGCGTGGAGCTTGCGGTCGCGCTCGCCCAAACGCCGCGCGTGCTTTTGCTGGACGAGCCGCTGGCGGGCCTCTCCGATGTGGAGCGCACGACGGTGAAGGTGCTGATTTCAGCTATACCACGCGAGACCACCGTGATCATGATCGAGCATGATATGGACACCGCGCTGGACCTCGCCGAAACCGTGACTTTGCTCAACTATGGCCGGGTGATCGTCGATGGCGAGCGTGACGCGGTGATTGCCGATGAACGAACGCGCGAGGTGTATCTTGGCAGCTGACGCACTCAATTTAACAAACGTTCACGCGTTCTATGGCGACAGTCATATCCTGCACGGTGTCAGCTTTTCGTTGCCGCCCGGCGGCGTCTTGGCACTGTTGGGGCGCAATGGTGCAGGAAAGACCACTTGCATATCGACGATTATCGGTTTCCTGACGCCGAAAGAGGGTGAGATCCGGCTGTACGGCGAGCCGATCGAAGGCCTCACTCCCGAACGTGTTTCGCGTCTGGGAGTAGGCCTCGTGCCACAGGGCCGCCGCATCTTCCCATCGCTCACCGTTCGAGAAAATCTGGTCGTCGCACGGCAACAAGGAACCGCGAGCACAAGGCCATGGAGTCTCGAACGAATCTACGAGCTGTTTCCCCGTCTGCGCGAACGGCACGCTCAATTCGCCGGCACGCTCTCGGGCGGCGAGCAACAGATGCTGGCGATCGGGCGTGCATTGATGGGAAATCCACGGGTGCTCCTGCTCGACGAACCCTCGGAGGGCTTGGCGCCGCTAATCGTTGCCGAAGTCGGCCGCGCCATGAGGCTGTTGAAAGAGGACGGACAATCCATCGTTCTGGTCGAGCAAAATCGAAAGCTCGCTTTGGAGATAGCGGATCACGCCGTCATTCTCAACACAGGGCGCTGCGTGTTTAACGGCGTGGCCAGTGAACTTGCAAACGACGATGAGCTAGCCGCACAGCATCTGGGCGTTTATCGTGCACATTAAACGGGTTCACTCAGGTGAGGCAAAGCATGAAAATCGGTGTCTGCGGAACGGGGCGGATGGGATCATCGATCGCGCAGCGATTGATGGCGGTGGGATACGAGGTCGGCGTCTGGAACCGCGACATCGCCAAGACCAAACCTC
>JAQGKC010000423.1 GCA_028290305.1 Bradyrhizobium sp. | reverse complement strand
CATCTCGTCGGCCGGAACATGACATTACATCTGTAGTTCTTTGGCGCCGCGCTGAAATCATCGTGCAATGGGCCTGTCCGAATCTTCATGACGCGCGGCCCTCGTGGGTGACGCGCAGGACAACAGTCGAAGGTGGCCGAGCCGATGGGTATCCTATCCGGTTCCAAAGCCATCCGCTCCGGAGGTTCCCCGATGCAAGCCACAAGCTCGATCTCCCTCATCGACCCGTTCGCGGACGATGTGCTCGCGGATCCCTATGCGTCCTTCGCGGAATTGCGCGATGCGGGTCCTGCCGTCTGGCTGGAGCGCCATCGCATTTGGGCCTGCGCGCGCTACGCGGAGGTCCATGCAGGCCTGCGCGACTGGGAAACATTCAGCTCGGCAGCCGGCACCGGCATCGACGATCTTCGTCAATCCGAATCGTGGCGGCCGGCAAGCCTCATCGCCGAAGTCGATCCGCCGATGCATGAGCGCAGCCGCGCCGTCATGAACCGTGCGCTGTCTGCCAAAGCGATGGCCGGTATGCGGGAGAGCTTCAAGGAGGCCGCGGAGTCGCTGGCCGACGACCTGATCGCCCGCGGTCGCATCGATGCGGTCAAGGACATCGCCGAGGCTTATCCGTTGAGCGTGTTTCCGCAAGCCATCGGGCTCGGCCCTGACGGTCTTGGCAATCTCGTGACGTACGGCGATATGGTGTTCAACGCCATCGGGCCGCGCAACGCGCGATTCCAGCAGGCGATGGCCGACGCTGCGAAGGTCATTCCCTGGATCACCGCGCGGTGCGCGCGCGACGCGCTGTCCGCCTCGAGCATGGGTGCGGTGATCTGGGGGGCAGTCGACAGCGGCGAAATGACTGCCGAGCAAGCGGCGCTGCTGGTGCGGTCGCTGCTTTCCGCCGGGCTCACCACGATCGCGGCGATCGGAAATGCCATCTACGCATTTGCGACGCATCCGGAACAATGGCAGGCGCTCCGCGCCAACCCGTCGCTGATCCGGACCACGTTCGACGAAATCCTGCGCTGGGAGTCGCCGGTCCAGATGTTCTTCCGCACGACGACCAGGGCAATCGAGCTCGATGGCGTCATGGTGCCACCGGATGCAAAGGTCCTGATGATAACGGCGTCCGCCAATCGCGATCCGCGCAAATGGGATGATCCTGACAAGTTCGACATCAACCGCAAGTCCGCAGGTCATGTCGCTTTCGGGACTGGAATTCATGCTTGCGTCGGTCAAATGGTCGCGCGGCTGGAGTTGGAGATGATTCTCACGGCGATCGCATCTCGGGTGCAGCGAATCGAGATAGCAGCGGAACCCCAGCGCAAACTCAACAACACTGTCAGGCAATTCGGGAGTCTTCCCGTGGAGCTGATCGCCGCGTGAGCGTCCACGAACTGCGACTTGTTCGCGGATGGCAATGTTGATGAGGTTCCCTGTCCTTGCCTGACGGCCCGCCGGAACATCCCAAAAGCTTGGTGTTGCCCGCGCGGGGATATGGGTGCCGGACCATGTGCACCTCCGCAGCCTATCTCGCGGGAGCGGGAAAAGTCGCGATCGTGGCCGGCCTCGGCGGCGGTCTCGTCATCATCATGCGCCCGCCCGCCCGTCGGTTGGCCGATCGCTTCCATCCTCTGCGACTGTCCGGGGTGCTCCTCGGCGAGCCAGCGACGGCGGGCTTCGTCGACAACCGGGCTGCGACGATCGTGGCCAACATGATCGCTGGCATTCAGGTCGTGCGGCAGCGCTCATCAATTTTTTCGGATGGCTCGACGCTGCGCGCGTTTATCGAAGGCTTCGCAGGCCTATTCCTCTGGCTCTAGGCGATGATGCTCCAGGTCTTGCAGGCCACGAGAGGTCTTGCAGGCCACGAGCCTGTCGACATCGACCGGCGTTGACGTCGATACCTTCGCCGCCGACTTCATGTTAGCCATTGGCATCTTTGGCCGGTTTCGCGAGCTTCGCCGTGGTCGGGGCCACCGGTGCGGCTGGCGCAGCGCTCACTGTCCAGAACCTCACTGGCGCTAATACCGGATCCGCCACCAACTGGATCTCTGGCTCGCAGCAGGGCGGCATTCTCATTACCAATAACACAGCGAGCAACGGCGTCCTCGGCGAGCCGTTACACGCCGCACTCGGAACAACTATAAATTGGATCGTTTAAAAAGTTCGATTTTTCGGTCGCTCTGCCAAAGCTCCACGTCATGATGGTTAGCGAGCTTCATAGCGTATTCCTTCGCCTTGTCGTCATCCGCGCATTCGAAGTCGACACATGGCCATCGGAGCCGATGAAATACGCCCGATAATAGTGTCTCACCTGGCGGCTCTCGCTATCTAAAGCCAACTTAATGGCCGTCGAGACGGGCTGGCAAGGTACTATCAAACGAGCAGCGGCAACGGGTGCCAATGCCCACGATGGCCAAACGGCAAATCTCCGCACAGTCCTGGACACCAGTCTCGCCGATTTTCGCAATCTTCTCAGCGACAATCGCACTGAGTGGATCATCACGATCCTTTGGCCCCAGTTCACTGAGTGCGAGTTTGTGGCATCCGAGAGCCTGCTGACCTGCTCGAGTGGAAGAGTGGTTTTTTCCAGCAGGCGATCGAGCGCCGTCAGCATTTGCGATCCCCAGTGTTCCGAAAATAGCGAGCATAAACCGGAACTGGGGTCTACGTTTCGCCGCTCGCAGGGTACGCCCGGCGAGGGGCCAAATCGTTATTCCGGCGGCCGCAGGCCTGGGGACGAAATCCAATCGTCACGTGGGCTGTCATTTCTGCCTGCCGAGCCTTTTCATCAGATCGTCCCGCTGGACGCCGGGGGCATCTCTTCCGCTTGCCTACGGAGTCAGCGGACAAGTGGGTGAGCGGTGACTATGCCGCGGATGACGTTGGTCCGAATTCTTGAACTCGTGCTGCCGAGACCCGCCAAGGGGCGGCGCGCGGCTGGTCGAAAATCTCATGACGATCTCGCCTTAGGGACACGCCTGCACCCTTCACCGCTGCGTGTTGCAGGTGCATTCGCCGCGATTGCGACCATGTCGGGTCTTCATGCGCCGGTCGGCTACGACTGTAACGCATTCCCGGCATCGCTGACACCAAGCCGTAATCAGAGGGGACTACCTCGGCCGCGACTGGGGACAAGCGCGATGCGCATGGGGCGACGCGCGTCGACAAGATCCATCTTCCGAGGTGACGAATGTGTTGGAACGGTCAGGCGTCCGCTGTCCTTGCGACAATCGGATTGGGTACGACGGCCTACACGGCGTACAAGAAGGAGCCTGTCGTTCTCTGGGCTTCGCTCGGCTATTTCTCGTTGATGGAACTGCTGCAGGCTTTCACCTATTCGGTGATCGACCAGTGCAGCCTGCCATCGAATCAGGTCGCGACGCTGCTTGGCTATATGCATATCGCGTTCCAGCCGTTTTTCATCAACGCCGTCTCTCTGCACTTTATCCCCGACGAGGTGCGACGAAAAATCGAACCATCCGTCTACGCGCTGTGCCTCGCCTCTACGGTCTTCATGATGATCCAGGTGTATCCGTTCGCATGGGCAGGGCACTGCGATTCAAATTCGACGTTGTGCAGCCTCCGCCTGTGCTCGGTGAGCGGCAACTGGCACATCGCCTGGGATGTTCCGGTCAACGGCATCGGCAACGGCATTGGCGGCAGCCGGATGCATGGCTTTCCCACCTATTCTGTCGTCGCGTTTCTGCTGCCTTTGCTGTTCGGATCCTGGCGGTTCACGCTGTTTCAATGGTTGGCGGGCCCGTTGCTCGCAGAGCAGACCACCAGTAACCTCAACGAGTGGCCGGCTGTGTGGTGCCTCCTCTCCATCGGCTTGCTGTCTCTCGCCATCAAGAGCCCCTTGCGCCGCGTCATGTATGTCAGACATTGGTGGCTCTGGCCGTCATCCTGGCGGCCTCAAGGCGAGCCTGCCGTCGCGGTACTGCAATCCGATTGAGATTGCGGGCGGATCGGATTGCGATGCGGCCTCTTCAAAATAAGCCTCGAACGCGCGGTCTGCCTCGCAACAGTTTCAGGACCTTGGATCCCGTTTGTGTCTTCTCGGCCCGCTGCATGACGTCGCGGACGTGATCGGCCCACAGTGCAGGATGCGCCGCCGCTCTCGTATTTCCACAGCGACCCGCGCTCGATCGCGCGAGCGAGGCCTGCGCCGTACTCGGCCAATAGGCCACCGCCGCGCAGGAAAGGCTCGTTGATCTTCTCGATATGGATGCGGCCGTCCTGAATGGGCTCGACCGTGGTGGCGATCTCGAGGAGGCGGCGCGCGGCGGCATCAGGATCGGCGAGGGGGCGTGGCTCGATGAATTTCATAGTCGGATTACAGGCTCGCCAGGTTGCTGAATGCGCGGAGCTATTTCAGGCTTAAGCGCAAGCAGAAAACTTCGTATCCTGAGCAACGTCGCTGGACTGAAAAAAAATCAGATGCTTCAGCAGAACGTCGGCAACTGTAAGAATTTCACTGAGCCCCTTGTCTCGAATGACGATGTTTGCATGGGCAACATCGTCCGTCGGGTCATAGATCACGTCACCATCGAAATCAGTAATCGATCGAACGGCGTCCACCTCTACATGCACCAGTCCGCAATATTTTATAGTACTGGGAATTTTCTGGTTGTTCGCCGCGAACCTAGCTCGTTGCGCTTCAACTTTCTTCGCGGCGTCATCCGAGATGCTTTTTACCAGCGATCTAAGCCGACCGGAAACCTCGAGTTTCCAAGGCTGATTCGCGTCATCGGGAGGCGCGATCCATTTTTTGAGTTCGGCGTGATGAACTGATGACCGTCGAGTGTGATTCTCGTTAGTAATTGGACGTAACCATGTATCGTCCGTCGCGGCAGGATCACCCGCTTTCACAATTCGGAACCCTACGCTGAATAAACGCTGAAGAGCACCCGGAGATGATTATCCACCTCTGGATCATATTGGTCGAAATGTTTTTCAATAGGCGAAGAGGCGCCGAACCGGGCAAAGGTCAAGATCTTGCCGTCTGGTCCCACGTCAACGTAGATTTTTTTCTCTCCCGTCGGACTCTGCCGAATCCATTCCATGCAAATCGACCCATCCGAGCCGGCAGCGATCTCAGGTTGAGAAGTATTCAGTCCGTTCAGTAGAACTCGCGCGTTCTTCACATCATTAGGTGAAACCGCCTTTGCGCCGTCACCATCCCAGTCATCGTAGCTATAGTCTTCGATCGATTCGAAAAAATCGTTCTTTTTTCCGGCGCGATCAAAGGGCGAAATATGCTGTGTTCGCACAAGCTCATTGGCAAGAGCACTCGTTCCTGTACCAAGCGAGCTCAGGCTCAACGTGACCATTGCGGCGCCGATTGCCCAAATCGGCCCGCTGATCGATACATTCGAATGACCGGTCCCAAGTTCGCGGAAACGACTAATTTGAGCAGGTTGAGCCATCCTCACTCTCCCTTGAGTCTGGCATGTAATAGTTCGGATTTTGCGGAATTGAACACGTTCCAAATATCCAAGTGCAACTGTTCTAGCCGTTCGGAAACGCTGTCCATCGGAATGTCGCCTTCCTGGCAAATCCTGTCTATGTCGAGTACGAGCGCTCCGTCGGGGACTTCGGGGGTGGGATCTTGGTTGCCGACGGTAATTAGCCTTAGGTGGCCGACCGCCGGTGAGCTCTCGAGTCTGGCAAAGAAATGTCCTTCCGAAGCGATAAGCGAAGCAGGCAAATCGGCAGACGGCTGCAGCCAGTCTCTTACATGGTTGTGATTCGGCTCTTTAGCAATCCTATTTACGTATCGTAGTCCAATCTTGATCAGTTTTTCAGGGATAGCCACGCCCACTGCTTTTTGCCAATGCGTGAGCAACTTTTGCTTCAACGTCGGCCAACCGGGGTAAGTGCCCCCGACGAGTTGGTAGACGAAGTTCGATCCGGAAACTTGAACGAACTCATCATTCGTCGTCGTGCCAAGTCGGAAGCCCGCGACCGCCCCCGGCGGGTTTGCTTGTACCGCGGGAGGCACAACCCCCGGAGGGCCTACAAAGATCTGGAGATTCATGTTTCCGATAAGAGGCTGCATCTCAGGGAATTCGTCGCCGAACGACTTATAAAGAGAGCGCGAGCTTAGGCGTTCGTTCGAAGATCGGACGAACGCAATTTCGCAGGTGATTTCGGCGATCGTAGGGTTCGCAAAAGTTGGGTGATCGGTCAAAGCATGCCCCGATGTTCAGAATCGGCACTGAATGCCAAGTTACAGGAGAGGTTATCACACCTCGCGACCGGACTTTCTGCGATTTTTGCGAGCATTTTAACTGAATCGGCAGAATTGACGCCCGTGGCCCAAGCGCGAATCGCAAGCGGAGCGCCTAGCCGGCAAAGGCCGCTGGCGATGCGCCGGTGCTCCCGAACTTGGCTCGGCAGGTTCAATCCGGCCTTCGACATATTCCTCTGACCTTCTCGTTGGTCTGTTTGGATGGTTCGGGATCCAGTGCATGGGTAAGCCCTACAATATGCGCGCTGTCGCTGGCTGTAATGCCGTCCCTGGCTGCACGGCTCGCAACAGCGCGCGGCCTGCCCGCCATCCTAAGCAATATCGTCGATGTCGACGCGGAGCGCTGCGGCGATCTTCTTGAACGTCTCGATCGTACCTTCGCGTGCTCCAGTCTCGATCTGCGAAATGT
>JAQGKC010000271.1 GCA_028290305.1 Bradyrhizobium sp. | reverse complement strand
ACTTGGCCTTGGATAAGGATGCGCCCGCTTCTCGCCCGGTTCAGCGAACCGGTGTCGTCAGGTCACTTGCCATCCTGGGCGGACTTCATCACCACTACATCCGGATCTAGGTTTTCGGTACTCACAGCGCTGTTCTGCGGACGATGCACGAGGGTCGGCGCTGGAAACAGCGCGGGCACATGGTCGGCCTGACCTACGCCAGGCCAGATCCGGAAGCGCCGCTACAAGCCGTCAGGTAAGCCCCCAGGACGACCGCAACGTCCGGCCTATCTCGCAGATCCGAGAATTGACTCCTGTCAAGGCGTTTGAACTGTGGCCCGTCATATTCTGCCGTCCAGAACTTCCACGTCGCCGGAGAGCGAGGACATGGCAAGTGCCGCTTTGAGCGCAGAGATCCGAGGTTACGATGCCCGCGTCTTTCAGAGGCGGCGATGGGCTGCCGCGTCATCATTCGAAATAACGCGCAACGCGGTGGCGGCGCTGGCTACGGCGGCGAGACCCGCGCTCGGCCTGCCACTTCGTTCGAACCATCGAGGAGAAAGAACTCAGGCTTGGGGACTAGCAGCGCGATCAAGCTGCTGCTGTACGAGACGGGCGGCGAAGCCGCACTTTCCGGTGTGCGGGGCGAGCGCTCGCGCCGCGCCGCGGACGTGACCGGCACCGCCCAAGAAGATCACCGATGCCCTGCAAACGTCCGTTAGGCTACGAAAGCTGGTATTTCACCAAAATAATGAGCGTTGGGAAGACTTAATCAGCGCTCCAGCGCACATCATGGGCAATTTGAGAGGCGAGCGCGCGCGCTGATCAAACAAAGATATCTCGTCGGATAATCGAAGCTGCAGTGCCACCCTATCAGGAGTTGGGTATGAACGTTGAGGCAATCGATAGCCTGATGATGGGCCACTGCATCGGCCTTTCGAAGGCATCCGGCAAAGCGGGTGAGTATCCATATGCCGCGGTGATCTGCCGTGATGGCATGATCGTGGCCGAGTCGATCAACAAGGTCACACATGACGGCGATGTGACACGACATGCCGAAGCGACGGCCATTTCGCAAGCGCAGAAAACGCTCGGTTCAGTGAGCCTTGAAGACTGCGAAATCTACGCGAGTACGGAGCCTTGTGCCCTTTGTTCCTACGCGATCCGCGAGACACGCATCCGCCGCGTGGTCTTCGGGTTGAGTTCTCCGCACATGGGCGGCGCGTCGAAGTGGAACATTCTGGGCGACACGGATATTTGCAGTGCATTGCCAGAAGTGTTCGCACCTCCCCCGGAGGTCATATCCGGGTATATGGCAAAAGAAGCAGAGCGCGCGCTGATCGAGTGGAACCCACTGATCGCCGGGATTATTGTAAAGCGGGGCCTGTTTGGCTCGGCACCACGGGTGATCACCATAGTCACGCGGCCGCCAGGCGTTCGCAGTCGCGTGCTTCGGTTCCTGCGCCGCCACCTATTTGACTATTTCGGCGGGCGCTGACTTCACCGTCTTTGCAATCCGGTCCAGCGTGATCCGAGCCGATCGACTTCGATTCCACATCGTCGCCTAACGGCAGCGTGTTTTTGAACGACAAAGATGCGTTTGCGGCTACTTCGGCACTCCTTCGGGTGTTTTCGTAAAAGCTCTTTTGCTTTGATATGCTGTGAGCGACATTGTTGCGCCTTCGGCTGTTTTGGCGTTTTATCAGGAAGATTGAAGATATCGAATCATCGCAGATCAGCCCTCCGGCATGACATCTTCCGGCCGCTTGTCATCCCGCAGGCCGAGGAATCGAGGGTATCGTAGCTTGCCTCCCGCCGTCCACTCGGTGAATCCGATTTGAGCGACTAGTTCCGGTTTCACACAGTGCACGCCGCGTCGCGGCAGCCCGTCCTCGGCAAAAGGCGAAACCGGCGTCTCCAGCCGTGCGAGCTTCTCGCCCAGACGCCGCAGCAAGTTCTCTGGACAGCGATGTCGCTCGATGTGGACACTGGGCTGCTGCATGTGCCGGCGGGCAGTCCGGCACCGGACTTTGACAAGACTCCCCCGGGCGAGAACCTTTACACTGGCGCTATCGTCGCGCTGGATGCCCGTACCGGCAAGCTGGCGTGATATCATCAAGCGGTCCCACACGATATGCGAGACGATGACCCATGTAGCGCCGGTCTTCACCACCAGCGCCGATGGTCAGCAGCGCACGTTTATCGCGCTGACTGGTAAGGATGGCATGCTGCGCGTTTGGACCGCGACACGCGTAAGGTGCATGCGCCAGATGGCAAGATTCTCTACAAGCACAATGTCGGCGGCCCGACCGCGGGCGGCTTAGTGAGCTATGCTGCGGGCAGCAAGCAGCACGTCGCCGTGGTCTCGGGCTTTGTCGGCGGATATCATAACCAGATGGCGCCGGAGATTGGCGTGGCAAGCCGACCATCACCATCTTCGCGCTGAAACCATAATGTCGGGAGGCAACGCCGCGAAATTCACGATGCCTCAGGCGGTGGCTTCGATCAGGATCTTGCAGATGTCTGCTTCCGGAGCTGGTAAGCTAACCGCCCTGGACTGCCCGCCCTCCAGTTATCCGCAGGACCGCTTCTGCTGCTTTGCGGTCAGTATTGCTCGCGGTTGTTGTAGCGCCGAAGCGCTTCAATACGTGAGAAGCTTGTGCCGACATAACTGTGAGGCGATATCGTTGCCGGGCCCTCGAGGCGGACAACTGAGCAAGCGCTGATTTGCAGGTTCGTCGGTCTATCTTCACTTTCATGACACGCCCTCGAACCTGCGGTTTGTCAGTGCGACAGCAGGATAGCCGCTTCATCCTAACGCCGCGGCCCTCGAAAAAGCACCACTTCGTCCTTATTTTGCTTTCGAGACCCGACCGTTGCGAGGCAAGCGATGTCTTGGTCCCTGAAGATCGGTTCCATCGCCGGAACAGCCATTCGGATCCACATCACGTTCATCCTCTTCCTCGCCTGGATTTTCGGCGCGAGCTACGTTTCGCGCGGGCCCAATGCGGCATGGAGCAGCCTTCTCTTCATGGTGCTTCTGTTCCTCTGCGTGCTGGCGCATGAATTCGGCCACATCCTCGCGGCGCGCGCCTTCGGCGTTCTGACATCCGATGTCATCCTGCTTCCGATCGGTGGCGTTTCGCGGCTGGAGCGCATTCCGGATGTAGTGATCGCGTTCGGTCTCGTCCTGGTCACGAGCGCGACACTGGACAGCGGCTCGCTCGCCACAGTCGAGAGCGCCAAGGTCTCGATGGTCGACCGGCTCGCATCGGTGAATTTTCCTCGCGCTCTTTAACCTGATCCCGGCCTTCCCGATGGATGGCGGACGCATCCTGCGCGCGCTCCTCTCAGCGCGGCTCGGCTTCGTGCGCGCCACGGAGATCGCGGCGATGATCGGCTAATGGGTCGCATTCGCGCTCGGCTTCATCGGTCTGTTCGGGAACCCGATTCTGATCTTCATCGCGATCTTCATCTATCTGGCAGCCTCCTCGGAGGCCCATATGGTCGCCCTCCGCTCATTGTCGCAAGGCGTGCCGGTCGGCGCCGTGACGATGACGCAATTCGCCACGCTCACGCCGGAATCGCGCATCGACGAGGCGGTCAAGCTCCTGCTGCGCACCAGCCAGAGCGAATTCCCGATCGTCGACCATGCACAGCGGCCGGTCGGAATATCCTGTCCCGCGCCGATCTCATCCGCGCTCTGAAGGAACTCGGCCCCGAGGCCCACGTGAGGGACGCGACATTGTCGCTCTTTCCGACCTGCGACCGTCGCTGCACGCTGGAAGACGCGCTCAAGCTCCTGCAGGAAAATGGCTCGCCCGCAGTAGGCGTGCTAGATTGTGCGGGCCGGCTGGTTGGGCTCGTGAGCTCCGAAACGCTCGGCGAAATGCTGATGATCGCGGGCGCCATGCCGCCTGGATACCGCCTGGGCGGCGACCACGGGACCGCGGCAGCCTGAAGAGGCTGGCTTTATCTGAATTAGTTTAGAGCAGGCATTTGCGCCACTGGCTTTGACGCGAGCCAGACGAGATGAGCGGCCTCTGGTGCGGTGGTCTGTATGCGAGCCTAGTATATCGAACGTCGCGGCAGTCCCAAAGGACCTGAGGACATCGACCGCGTTATCGAGTTCGTCGGCGAGATCGCCACTCTCAAGCTTGCACGCTGGGTGCAATCCAGAGCGCCACGAGCCGTCATTCCGCTAGTACATAGCCTAAGCAGCTTTTCGATTGCGCAGGGCGGGCGCCAGTTTCCGCTCGAAGAGATCGAGGAAATAGTCCTGATCAGGACCTATCTGCAGCAGGATAATATGATCGCAGCCCGCCTGAACGTATTGGTCGATCGCTTGGAGATGACGCTCCGCGGAGGGGCCACAGCTTATGACCTGGCCGACTGCCTCGGCAGCTATGTGACGGGACGCTGCTGCAAAACTGCCGTCATGCGGCAGTTCGGCCATCACCGGCCAGCCGGTGAGCGACCATCGAAAATAATGATGCGCCGTCTTCCGTGCATCCTCTTCCTTTCCAGCACAGCAAAGTGCGACTTCGGCATAGCGCGGCCCGGAGCCGCCGCTATTTTTGAACGCGTCGACAAGGTCGGCTCGTGGCTCTGTAACCATAAGGCCGTCCCCCTTTCGACCGGCGAGGTGCGCGGCTTGGGGGCCGCCAGCGGCCATCACTACGGCAGGCTTCTGATTTGGCCGATCGAACAGATGACAGTGATCCAGCCGGAAATACTTTCCCCGATAGTTGGTGAGAGTGTCCGCCAGCAGCCCCTGGATGATGTCAACAGCTTCCGACAAACGCTCGTGACGCTCGCTCACGCCTGGCCATCCCTCGCCGACAACGTGTTCGTTTAAGCGTTCCCCAGCCCCAAGCCCGAGTGTGAACCGGTTGTCCGCGAGCAATCCCATCGTGGCAGTGGCCTGGGCGATGATCGCTGGATGGTAGCGCATGATTGGACAGGTCACTGAGGTCATCAGGCCGATTCGCCGGGTTGCATTCGCCAGCGCTCCCAAGACCGACCAGGCGAATGGCGAATGTCCTTGCTCCTCAAGCCAAGGAAAGAAGTGGTCGGAAATCGCCGCGAAATCGAAACCGGCCTGTTCGGCCCGCCTGGCATTGCGGACCAGATCGATCGGGCCGTGTTCCTCGGACATCAATTTGTAGCCAAGCTTGATCATGGGTACGGTTCCCCATAGTTTGTGATCTTTTGGCTACGTCCGCGGCAGCACGATCCCTCGGTCTTAACCCCGGAAGTCCCATGAAGTTCAGGGCTGAACGGGTGGTGTGTGTCGGAGTAGCCGTTATTGCAAACAGCTCCCACGGTCGAACGTTCCCCCGCGACTTTGCCCAAAGCTTCTCCCTCGCCATTGATTGAAGGCAATTATTGATCGATGGCAATTACGCAAAACATGGTCAAGCCGTCTCTGTTTGATCACCGCGGTAACTCCGCGCGTCTTCGGACGGAATCGAGTGGTCAGATTGCAAACCTGGACGAAGGCAGGTACGGGGGTGGATTGACAGTTCGTGCTAAAGGCACTGGATCGAAGGAAATAGCGCGGCGCTCCGCCGACGCTGGTGTGTAGAGCGTCGCGCGTTGCAGCGGTTGGCGTCCTGCCGCCCGGATCAGGGCCTCCATCCGCTCGGGCGGCATCTCCTGCCCGTGTGCAGCCGCGGCCGCACGCGAGATCGTCTCGTTCATCAACGTGCCGCCGAGGTCGTTGGCGCCCGCGTGAAGACAGGCGCCCGCGCCCTCTGGTCCCATCTTCACCCAAGACACCTCGATATTCCGGAAATATGGATGCAGGCCCAGTCGGGCAACTGAATGCATCAGCACCGCCTCTCGGAAGGTAGGACCGCAGCGGGCACGCCCCTTCAAATAGACGGGTGTTTCCATATGAACGAAGGGTAGCGGAACGAACTCCGTAAAGCCGCCGGTGCGCGCTTGCAAAGCGCGCAACCGTTGAAGATGGCGTGCCCAATGGACCGGCCGATCGAGATGGCCGAACATGATCGTCGCTGTGGTCCGGAAGCCGGCCGCATGCGCGGCTTCCATCACGGCGAGCCACTGTTCCGTGTATCATCGAGAATTTCGGCCGCCGTTCCGGGCAGAGTGCCGAGCCCAGCCTCGCGCAACGCATTGAGAAACATCGGCACATCGACACTCAGCGTCGTAGCTCCCTGCGAGATTTCGAGTGGCGAAAAGGCATGTACATGTATCGCCGGCACCGCCTTCTTGGCTGCGCGGCAGATCGCCAGGTAAGTGGCGCCCGTATAGGCAGGATGGATACCGCCCTGCATGCAGACCTCGGTGGCCCCGCGCTCCCAGGCCTCGCGCACCCGCCGTTCTATCTCGGCGAGCGGCAAGTCATAGGCACGCCCGCGCAGATTCTCGCTCAACTTGCCTTTTGAGAAGGCGCAGAATTGGCACCGGAAATAGCAGACGTTCGTATAATTGATGTTCCGGTTCACGGCATAGGACTACACCGCAACACCCGGAGAAGCATCCCATGGATACCACTACCAAACCGCCCTTGGCCTCGATCGGCATCGACATCGGCAAGGTAGTCTTCCACATCGTCGGCTTCGGCACCGACGGCAGAATTGCCTTTCGTCGCAAGATCAAGCGACTGGCGCCGGTGGAGACCTTCAAAAAGCTGCCTAAACGCATCAAGAGTCTGGTGACCCGAATGGTTGGTAGCGCCTCATTTCGTCGCCTTCAGCGCGGGAACCAGTACATGGCCGTCCCTCAAGACAACTTTCAGCGCTGAAGCAAATTCTGGATCGGCAAGAATAGCATCGGCCACGCTGAATGAAGGGTCCGGACTCCACTTTGCGCCGTTGCTGACTTCAGACAGCGCGGCTTCGGTCATCGCGTAGCCTATCCGGCCGTTACCAACCTCAACGAACTTCCGGACCCTGTGCACTACCTATGACCTCGGTTTCGCGGCCAGCTCGACAAGCCAGCGTTGTCGCAGGTTTACCTCGAACAGGCTCCAAGGATAGGCTGATTCTTGCTGATGTTTGCGTATGCTTGCTGACGCTGACATGTCGGCGGCGCGCCTTGGATAGCGGCCCATGGGCGCCCTCAAAACTCGCGGGCGCCAGCACCCTCTCACGGTGAGCCGCCGCCCCATGGGCAACCAGTCGCGCGGCCCTGCGGCTGCCATATCGTCGCGGGCGGGACTTATGTGGTTGGCTCCGAGCCGCTCGAAATCCATTTTTTTGTTTCGAGTAGGCTTTGATAGCGCTTAGCTTCTCGCAAAAGTTTTTGGCGTTTTGGTCCCGGTTGACATTTTTTCGCCGTCTCAGTTTTTCGGATGACCGTCTCGTTCAATTCATCGACGGTCCAATGCGTTACTGGCTTCCTGCTCATGCCGGCTTTCTCGCCGTGGCGGATCAAAATCCTTCGTTCACCGGATGCCCCACATTCACCCGGCAAACTAACCAAAATTACTGCCAAAAAGAAACATTTGTCTATCGTTTCTGCTGAGCAATTTGCCACCATTTCATTGCGACTGATCCGCGCCCAATGGATTTTCCTGACCTAGCTGGTGCACCGGCTCTTTGCGCGGCGGCTGTTTGCGCCCACATTGGGGCATGACAGAATCCGACAGAATCCGCTCATAGGTCCTGCAAATGCGGGGCAATCTACCTGCGCTCTGAGTCCGTGGCTCTGGCTCGGCAAATCAGCACCTATGATGCGCGGTCTGCGGATCAACCCTGGAAAGCTGGAATGCGGTTTGGGTACCGGCGTATCGCCAAATCGTCGGGCCGGTCAGGGTGTCCGAAGTTTGATAGTGGCGATGTCGTGATGATATTGAACTGATGGCAGCGCGTGCGGATGGCGCCGTGCAGTCGGGCCTCGGAGCAATCCGGGGCCTGATTTTTTTAGGTGATCAGATTAAAATCGCGAGCATCGACGGCCCGACCCGCCCGATCGCAGGGCGGGAACCAAAGGCGCACTCGTTACCGACATTGATAGATGTCAGTGCACCGCGGCATTTGACTGTCATTGTCAATCAAGCATCTCGTCGAGCGGTCCCGAGGGGGCTGTTCAGGAATTCGGTATCACCCTCACCGAATCCTACCCGCTTTAACTCTTTCGATGAGCACTTTCCCTCTGACGACACAGAGGGTGTGTTCGCCGTCAGATATCGAGGTGGCAAGATGCGTGTCGCGCGAGGTATCAGAGGCTTCTCGAAGAACGGCCGGGCGTTCGGCGAACGGCGTACTTTAATGCCTCTTTAAGGTTCGCAAATTGACGGCCTCGCCGATCTTCCGCCAATTGTCCATTCAGGTGTTGGTGAAAATAATATCGCCGCATGTGTCGTCCTCCCGATTCAAAGGGCGCGACGCTGGCCATGTTGATGCATCGGACGCAACCAATGGGCGAAAGAGCGATAACGTTCCGACAGGTTGGCCATGCATTTTTAAGGCAAGCATATTGATGGAATACCGAGCAAAACAATACAGCATCGTGCAAGGCATCGAGTTTGGCACATGGAAATGGTCAGTAGAATTGACGGAAGGTCGAAAGAAATCAGGTAGCGCGCCCAGTCGGCGGGCAGCCATCAAGGTCATCGAACGCGAGATTGATCGGGCGCTCGCACCGAAAAAGAAACGGCTGTCCCCGCAAAGCCGCGCCTAAGTCTGTCCCTTGCATTTCCGGCCACGGTGTCTCATAGACGCCAGAGGTTGCATCCGGCAGTGGGGACTACGGGTGACAGAATATCGGGCTTATGCCATCGGGCTCGACGGCCATTTTACTGGAGTCGAGCCGCTGATTTGCGCCGACAATGCCGAGGCAATCGAGCAGGCAAAACGGCTAGCCGACGTGCGCCATCGAGCTTTGGAGCGGCGAGCGATTTGTGATCCGATTGGACGCCAAGTCGGGATGAAGTTCGCGCACGGGGCGGCCTAGTTCACCGGCCCATGCGCTGGCGGCTCCGCGCCCTCGCAAATCTCAATTTCCTGAGCATGGACGTGCGCCAGTATCTGGCCCAAGTCCCGCATATCCACCAACGCGCCGCGGACCGGGCAGTTGCTGAAATGGTCAAGTTCGGATTGCACGATGCCATCAATGTGCTTTCCCATGATGCGCTTCACGGTCAGCCTTTCGGGTTTGGATTGAATTCGATCCATTTGATATTGATCGGTTGTCCCTCTGGCCCCTCGGCAAGATAGATGCAGGAACGGCCCTCGGCGTCGGTCGCGCGGATCGCCCGAGGAAAACTCATCTCATCGTGTTCCAGTGTCTCGAATGAGCCGTCGCATGAAAATTCGCTTCAAAGTCACGAGTGCCTTGCTCACCACGATCCGCATTGATTTGCGGCGACCGCACCCGTTCGCACACGAACGCGTTGGCTTTATCGCCGCCGAATTGGCTGCGGCGCACGACGAACTTTTCATTTTGGTCCGGGAATACCGTCCTGTACGTGATGACGAATAAACGCGGTCAAAGACGCCGGAACTGATGACCCGCTCAAGGTCGCCGCCAAAATGCGCGAGAAGCCCGTTGAGGACTTTTTTGCACGCAATGGTCGGCTGCGCGAAGATAATTTGATGGTCCATGATCTGTGGCTGGTGCAGGTCAAGTCACCGCAGGAAAGCAAGTACCCGTGGGACTATTATAGGATACTAACGACCATTTCCGGTGATCTCGCGTTTGGCCCGCCAGATCCGGCATGCGCGCTCGTGAAGAAGTAACCAGAATTGGACAAGCGAGAGGTAAATGCCGGAACGTATTGACAGGTGCTTCGGCTCCCTTTTCAGTTCTCGTAGTGTCCGCCTGTTCAGATTCCTGAAGTGCGCAATAGACGCCGTCGCCGATGGGGCGCTCGACCCGTCGGCGATACTCAGATTTATGCGGGGTTATCGGAGTGCCCGCGCTCTTTGGCGCGCTGCGAGCAATTGATTCCAAAAGACCAGATCCGCCTAGATCGCTTAATGAACTGCGGCGTTTTGCAGAGCGTTTCATGGCGCGAAACCGGACGCGTTTCTCGTTGATGGGCAGGCCGCTGCAAACATAGCGTCGAAAAAAGCATCTGAAAGATGCGGAATCGCAAGTGAGCAGTCTCGCCAAATTGGCGATATTCGATGGGAGGAATAAACGTGGTTGATATGGGGGCATCCATTGGCAGCGGAGCGTCGGCAAGTGCGCGCCCCCTCCTGCGAGAGCAGTGGCGAACTGTAATCCTGGCAAGCGTCGGCGGATCGCTGGAGTTCTATGATTTCGTCATTTACGGAATCTTCGCCCAGTACATCTCCAAGCAGTTCTTCCCCGTCGACGATCCCTAATCGCGATGATTCTGACGTTCTCGGTTCTCGCGCTAGGATTCCTGGTGCGGCCGATCGGTGGATTCGTGATTGGCGCTATCGGCGATCGTTCGGGGCGTCGCGGAGTGTTTATCGGCTCGCTCGTGCTGACCACATTTGCCACTCTTGCGATCGGTCTCCTTCCGTCATACCAATCATGGGGTATTGCGGCGCCAATCGCGCTTGTTGCGCTACGGCTGGTGCAGGGCTTTTGTCTCGGTGGTGAGTTGCCCGGCGCAATCACCTTTTCGGTCGAAGCTGCCCCTCAACGTGTCGGGCTTGCATGTGGGTTCATATTCTTCTGTGTGAACACCGGTGTCCTCCTGACTACGTTCGTTAACCTCGGTATTCAGCACTGGCTACCACCGGAAGATGTCGCGTTCTACGGATGGCGCATCGCGTTCTTGTTCGGAGGGGTGGTCGGGCTGGTCAGCTACGTTATGCGCCGCAACTTGGAGGAATCGCCGGTCTTTCTCCAAATGAAAGCCAAGCACCAGGGTGTTCGCTTTCCCCTGCGCGACTTGCTCGTGAAGTATCCGAAGCAAATGGTTGTTGGCATCGGAACTGTGACTGCGATTGCTGGCCTAAACGGAATTCTCTTCGGGTACATGCCAGCGTATCTCGTTCAGACGCTTCACTACGGAGCGGCCGAAACGGCTTTTGCACACCGCGAATCTTGCCTTGCTGTCGGTGTGCATGACCTGCAAGCGAGACCCCATCTTCGAAAGGCACGTGAAATCACAGGCGCGCGTACTGCAACTCATGGCCATGTATTTTCACGCTCACTATCGTCGCAAGTTCTTGAGTAAAAAATGCATTGCCGGAGTGCTTATGTCACCGCGCGAGGTCGAATGCTTGCCGTGGCCGTGGCGGGTTACCTTGCGATTTCGAGCGAGGTTCTTCTCGCCAACCTACGTAAGGCCGGAGGTCTTTCGACACCGGCTCTCTGGACGCCAGTAATCTTTGCTGCCGCCTAGAACGATCCATGCCAACGAACGAGATAGAGGTCCCCGCCTGGATCGGGGATTTCCTGTCTTGTGGTTTGTTACCGAGCTTTGAAAATGACAGAAACCGGGATCCGGAACGATCGGCGGAACATAGCGAGAGCTATTGACCTGCAACAGCTTCGATTGGCTGTTGTCGCTTGTGACTGCGGAAGCTTTCGACGAGCCTCAGAAGCGCTTTCGATCAAGCACAACGTCCTCAGCCGAAACGTCGGTTGGGTCTCAGCTGCACCTGAAATCTGCTCACAAAGATGATGAGACCTCGGCGTGGCCCGCGCTTGCGCCGCTCCGCTCTCAAGTTCCGCTTCCAGCCGCGCCTTCTCGGCTTCCCCCTGCTTGATGTTAGCTTCCTTGACGTGGCCGAAGCCGCGGATCGTCTCGGGCACGCGCGCGAGCCTCGCCAGCAACGGGATCTGCGCCGCGTTCATGCCCGCGACCCGCTGATCGATCATCGCAAAATAGTCCTCGATCAGCTTGCGCTCGGTCTTGCGCTCTTCGGTCCGGCCGAACGGATCGAACGCGCCGCCGCGCAGGAACTTGAGCTTTGCGAGAACGCGGAACGCATGGATCATCCAACCGCCGAACTCCTTCTTCTGGAGATGCCCGGTCGTCTCGTCGCGCTGCGCGAAGATCGGCGGCGCCAAATGGAACTTCAGCGAAAAATCGCCGTCGAACTTCTCCGACACCTTCTTGGCGAAGGTCCCGTCGGATAGAGACGCGCGACCTCGTACTCGTCCTTGTAGGACATCAGCTTGAACAGGTTTTTGGCGACAGCCTCGGTCAGCTCCGTGGATGCAGGCGAGGCAGTGGTTTCCGCCTTGCGCACCTTGGCGACTGCAGCGAGATAACGGTCCGCATACGCCTTGTCCTGATAGCCGGTCAGGAACTCTGCGCGCGTCGCGATGACGTCGTCGAGCGACTTCGTCGGCGCCGAAGCCCGGCTCTTGAACTGGAGCACGCTGCGCACTCGCGACATGTCGTGGGCGGCCACGCGGCCCCAGGTGAAGGCGAGCTTGTTCATCTCGATCGCGGCGCCGTTGATCTCGATGGCACGGAGCAGCGCTTCGAGCGACAGCGGGATCGCACCCTTCTGGAAGGCGAAGCCGAGCATGAACGGATTGGTCGCGATGGAGTCGCCCATCAGCGCCGCGGCGATGCCGGTGGCGTCGATGATGTCGAGGTTCTTGTCGCCGACGGCATCGCGCAGCACCGTCTGCATCGTGCCCATCTCGAAATCGAGATCGGGGTTTTGCACGAAGCTGGCGGTCGGCTGGAGGTCGGCGTTGATATAGGCCTTGGTCACGCCGCGCTCGGCGCGGCTGAGCGCGGAGGGACCTGCTGAGACGATCATGTCGCGGCCGAGAATGACGTCCGCGCCGCCGGTGGTGATGCGGACCGCGGAAATGTCCTCCGGCTTCGGTGCGATACGGACATGGCTCATCACCGCGCCGTTCTTCTGCGACAGGCCGGTGAAATCCAGCGCCGAGCAGCCGCGGCCGTCGACATGAGCGGCCATGCCGAGCAGCGCGCCGATCGTGATGACGCCGGTGCCGCCGATGCCGGTGACGAGGATGTTGTAGGGCGCGTCCAGCTCGCGGGCAGGCGGCAGCGGCAGGTCGGCGAACAATTGCCCGGAATCGACTGCCGAGGTCTTGATCCGCTTCAGCGCGCCGCCATGCACGGTGACGAAGCTCGGGCAAAAGCCCTCGACGCAGGAATAATCCTTGTTGCAGTTCGACTGGTCGATCTGGCGCTTGCGGCCGAACTCGGTCTCCAGCGGCTGCACCGAGACACAGTTGGAGGCCAGCGAGCAGTCGCCGCAACCTTCGCAGACCAGCTCGTTGATGAAGGCGCGCTTGGCGGGATCGGGATAGAGCCCGCGCTTGCGGCGGCGACGCTTTTCCGCCGCGCAGGTCTGGTCGTAGATGATGACGGTGAGGCCCTTAATGTCGCGCAGCTCGCGCTGCACGGGGTCGAGCTCACGGCGGTGATGGATGGTCGCGCCCTGCGGGAAGTAGTTGCCTTGCGGGTACTTGCCCGGAGTCCGAGACGATCGCGAGCCGCTTGACGCCTTCGGCCCAGACCTGGTGTGCGATCTGAGCGACGTTGAAGCCGCCCTCGGCCGACTGGCCGCCGGTCATCGCGACGGCGTCGTTGTAGAGGATCTTGTAGGTGATGTTGATGCCGGCGGCAGATGCCGCGCGAAGGGCGAGAAGTCCGGAATGGGTATAGGTGCCGTCGCCGAGATTCTGGAAAATGTGCTGCTCGGTGGTGAAGGGCGATTGCCCGATCCAGTTCACGCCCTCAGCGCCCATATGCGAGATTAGGTCGGTGCGGCGGGTCGGCATGCTCAGGGCCATGCCGTGGCAGCCGATGCCGGCCATGGCACGGCTGCCTTCGGGCACCTTCGTCGAAGAATTGTGCGGGCAGCCCGAGCAGAAGAACGGCGTGCGCGCGAGCTTGATCTGCGTGCTGGTGGTGACGGGATTGTCGAACGCTTCGAGCCGGGCGAGGCGCTGCTCCAGCACCGGGCTGTGATGGCCGAGCTTGCGCAAGCGCACCACCAGCGCGCCCGCGACGATGGTGGGCGTCAGCTCGCCCTCGCTCGGCAGCAGCGGCGCGCCGCTCTCGTCACGCTTGCCGGTGACGGTCGGGCGCCTGGAGGCGTCGATATTGTAGAGGATGCGCATCAACTGGTCTTCGACGAAGCCGCGCTTCTCCTCGACCACCAGCACGTCCTGAAGGCCTTCGGCGAAACGTCTGGCGCCGCTTTCCTCCAGGGGCCAGGTCAGCGCGACCTTGTAGATTCGCAAGCCCAGATCCTGCGCATCCTTGTCGGTGATGCCGAGATCCGCCAGCGCCTGGCGCAAATCGAGATAGGCCTTGCCGGTCGCGACGATTCCGAGCCGGGCCGGCTTTGAATCGAGCACGATGCGGTCGAGCTGGTTGGCGCGGGCAAAGGCCTGCACGGCGGCCATCTTCGGCCCGAACAGGCGGCGCTCAGCTTCCAGCGGCGGATCGGGCCAGCGGATGTTGAGGCCGCCGGGCGGCATCTCGAAATCCTCGGGCAGCTTGATCTGGACGCGTTCAGGGTCGCTGTAGATCGAGGCCGAGCTCTCGACCGTCTCACTGATCGCCTTGAAGCCGACCCAGCAGCCGGAGAAGCGCGACAGCGCGAAGCCGTAGAGGCCGAGATCGAGATAATCCTGAAGGGTCGCCGGGTTGATCACGGGGATCAGCGCCGCCGCGAACACCTGCTCGCTCTGATGCGCCAGCGTCGAGGACTGGCAGCCGTGGTCGTCGCCGGCGAGTGCCAGCACGCCGCCATTGAGCGAGGTGCCGGCCGCATTGGCGTGCTTGAGCGCATCGACCGAACGGTCGACGCCGGGGCCCTTGCCGTACCAGATGCCGAACACGCCATCGACCTTGGCGCCGGGAAACAGACCGACCTGCTGGCTGCCCCAGACGGCGGTTGCAGCCAGGTCCTCGTTCAGGCCGGGGACGAAGGCGATGTCGTGCTGCTGGAGGTGCGACTTCGCGCGCCACAGCGCGTGGTCGTACATGCCGAGCGGGGAACCGCGATAGCCGGAGATGAAGCCGCCGGTGGTAAGCCCCTGGAGCCGGTCGCGTTCGCGCTGCAACATGGGCAGTCGGACCAGGGCCTGCGTGCCGGACAGGAAGATCCGCTTTGATTCGAGCCGGTATTTATCGTCCAGCTCGACCTGCATCAGCGTCATGTTCTACCTCGGACTTTTTTCTGGAAAGATGGATGCGGTTTCGCGATGAACGGTTGCGTTATAACCGCGGAGCGATCGGCCCGACTGCCGACAACCCATGCACCTCGTAGTTGTTGATCAGCCTCTCTATAAGCCGTGCGCGTATTATTTCATCGATGAGGCTTTGCAACACTTTCACGCCGACGAGATTCGACTTTGGCGTGCCGATCGCTTGCGCCACCGTCGAAAAGCACCCATCGAGAATCCGGGTTCCGGGCACTAGTTGAACGTCGGACATCAAGCGAGGCCGAAGTCCAGCCAGCGCTGCGAGCCCTTGATCCTCGAAGATGCGCAAGCACTCGTCGAGACTGCGTGCGCGGACAATTTCGGCATAGCGAATATTCCGTTCCAACCAAAGATCGTAACGGGACACTTCAGACTCCTTCTTTTCGCAAGATCCCGTGCTCACGTCAGGATCGCCGCTTGGCTTATCCGAGCCAGGTCGAAACCACCCTCGATTCGTTTTACCTGCGAGAACCGCGGCGCGTAGAAATGCGTGGGGGCGATGATCAATCCCTCGTCGGCGCACCGCGCGAGAAAATTGCGCCTCGAACTTGCAGCTTGTTCCGGCTGCTCGCAGAAACCGGTATTCACATCCGGATCGAGCATCTGGAGTGGGTGGTGAAGCGGATCGCCGCCAACAATCGCGCCGGGCTCGCCCGAGATTTCGACAAGCAGCATGCCCTGGGAGTGGCCGTAGCAGGAAATGAGCTTCATGTCCGGGGCGATTGTCGCGTACGGATCGGCGAAATCAGTCAGGCCGGCGTCGATGACGGGTCGCACGCTGTCCGCGATCGAGCGCTCGTTGGCCTCATGCCGCATCAGCCCGCCGGAGAGCGCCAGTTCAGCCTCGAGTCGCGGCATGATGTGACGGGCACGCGGGAACGTCGGCGTCCACACGCCATCCACAAGCCTCGTGTTCCACCCGACATGGTCGAGATGCAAATGGGTGTTGATCACGTGAGTCACGTCCTGCGGCTCGACGCCCAGCGCAGCGAGTTTGGCGAGCCAGTCGTTGCTCTGCATGTGAAACATCGGATGTGAGGGCATCCGGTTCTTGAGATTGCCGAAGCAAGTATCGATCAGCATCACGAGGCCATTGTCGTCCCTGACCAGCCAGGAATGAACGCTCGTGCAGAGAACCTTGCGGTCGCGGTCGTAGCTGTCCGATGGCACCCTCTCGAGAAGACTGTCGAGATGAGCGGGCGAAGCCTTGGTGAACATGGCCGCCGGAGGCATGCGCGCGCCCTCGAATTCCGGGATCGCTTCGAGCCGGTAGCGACCGACACGGAAAGTATTGTTCGTCTTAAACATTGTGGTCGTCCCAGCTGACAGATTCGTGACCGCGCTCGGCCGAGGCGGGTTCGCCTCCGGTCACGCGTCGATGATGCGCGCAGACTGCGTTGCACGGTAGGTTCGCGACCTGAATTGAGTTCATTCGCGAGATGCATTCGACCAGTCAGCGTCCTCTGCCGCTCCGGTCCGCACGCATCCCCGGATTCTGACTTGGCGCCGCCGAAGCATCGACATGCATAGGCTGGATGATGCTCATTCGCCTCGCCTCGCTTCCAGCGTCGGCGTGAACGATGTAGCTGATGGGCGATTAGCGGTGGTCAAGGAATAACGACCTGTGGATCGCCGCCTTCCGGTCCACACACGGCGAGGCACGATTCTATGTCAGAGACAACGCAGCCGAAGGATTTCTTCAGCTATCGCGTGGGCAACATCGAGGTCAGCATCGTCAACGATGGCCATATCACTGTCCCACTCGCCCCGGGCCTGATCCCGGGCGTGCCGTTATCGGACGTTCAGGCTTCTCTGCGCGAAGCCGGCCTGCCTACCGAAACCGTGACGACCACCTTCGCGCCTCTGTTTTTCAGGAACGGGCCGAAGACAATCTTGATCGATACGGGCTTTGGCCCTGACGTTGCCGTCGACGCGGGGAGCACGAGGGGATTGCTCGTCGGCAACATGAAGGCGAACGGTGTTGACCCGGCCGATGTAGATGTCGTCGTGATATCGCACTTCCATCCCGACCACGTGAATGGACTGCTTTCACAGGGCAAATTGACGTTTCCGAATGCGACGATCATGGTGCCGGAGCCGGAATGGCAATTCTGGATGGACATCGAAGAAATGAAGCGCGCCCCGGAAGGCCGAATGTCGCAGTTGTTTCAAAACAACCGCCGCATTTTCGAGCAAGTCGGCGAGAGATTGTCGGTGTTCAAGTGGGGCGCAGAGATCGTGCCGGGTCTTGAAGCAGTTGCCGCGCCTGGTCATTCGATCGGCCATACCGCGTTCTGGCTACGGTCCGGCGACGAGCAGGTCTTCGTTCAGTCTGATCTGACCAACCAGGCCGCGCTGTTCGTCGCGAAACCCGACTGGCATTCCGCACTGGATCAGTTTCCCGAGCAGACCGTACAAACCAGACGACTCTTCTACGACATGCTTGCGGAGAAACGGATTCCCTTGCAAGCGTTTCACCATCCTTTCCCGGGACGGTGCTATCTCGAAAAGAATGGCGCGGGCTATCGACGCACTCCGATCGAATGAGAGGATATCGGCTCTAGCGGCATCGATGCCGCTCTTCCGATTATGAAGCCGTCCGGTTCGCCCCGCCGCTATCCCCTCGCATCATTGATCGCCCGCGCGCCGATCCTTGGACCGTAAGGATAGTCGTCCTTCGGTCCTCCCTGTTCCGCTGACCTTCTCAAACATGCGGAGCAGATAACCGCCACCATGGCAGGAATGGAAAAGACGGCGAACAAGGCCTCGGAGCTGAGGTTCAATGTGAGGAGAACACCTCCCAGGATAGGTCCTGCTATAGACCCCAGGCGGCCGATGCCGATGCCCCAGCCGATGCCCGTAGCCCGGATCGAGGACGGATAATAGGTGCCCGCGAACGAGATGCATACGCCAAGCGCG
The DNA here is from genome assembly GCA_028290305.1 of Bradyrhizobium sp. The sequence goes on along the minus strand of JAQGKC010000271.1, from coordinate 45,385 downwards.
CCCACTACGCAGAACCCGGTCACGGCTACACTCGCGACGATGATGGGCAACGAGGTCCCGGCCGCCGAACCGAAGAAAAAGCAGCATATCGTCGCGCCGGCAAAGGATGAAGCCAGCGCCCATTCGGGCCGCCCAGTTCGATCGGCGAGATTATTGAAGAAAAATCCACCGAAGAGACCGGCCAGTTGAAAAACGGCCGCGGCGTTATTGCTCGCCTGAAGCGGCTGTCCGAGCGCATGGACGACGGTCGGAATCCAGTTGACGAAGAAATACAGCAACAACAGGCTGCAGAGGAATATCGACCAGATCAGCAGCGTCGGCACCGCGAGACCTTTGGAGAAAAGCGCCGCCACCGGAAAGCGGTCGTTGCGCTCATCGTTCGACGGCTGCCCTTCGGGCACAGTCCATCCAGGAGCCAGCCGGGCGACGATCTTTTCCAGGCGAGAGTATTGGCTCGGGTCCGAAAGCAGTCGAGAGAGCGACTCCGGAAACCAGATCAACAACACAGGTAATATCAACAGCGGGACGATACCGCCGATCCAGAAGACAGTTTGCCAGCCGAAACGCTCGATCGTCGCGGCCGCCACGAAGCCTCCAAGGGAACCGCCGATGGCAAACCCACTCGACGAAATCGCGAGCATGAGATTGCGCGCACGCGTAGGCGCGTAGTCCGACACGACGGCGATCGTGCACGGTAGCACGCCGCCGAGCCCGAGCCCGGTCAGAAACCGAAGGCCCAACAGCATGCTCCAGGAATGAACTGTCGTGGTCGCCAGTGTGCCAAGAGCATACAGTATGGTGCAGCCGATCAGCACGGGCCGGCAGCCGATCTTGTCCGCAAGTGGCGAAAACATAATCGGACCGAGGGCCAGCCCCAGCAGCCCGGCACCGAAGATCAGACCGAACGACTTGGGATCGATGTGCCATAGACCACTCAGGATCGGCGCGACATATCCGATGATCTGGACGTCAAAGCCGTCCATGACCGCCAGTCCGAGCGCAACAGCGATCATCCGAATCTGGAAGCCGGTCAGCCCACGCTTATCAAGTGCTGATCGGAACGAAACTATCCGCGGGTCCACATTTTCCTCCAAGTCCAACAGTTTTTGGGCTCGTTCTTCGCAGCCGAACCGCCAGTTTTGACTAATTTGGTACCCAGTCGCGGCCCTGATCGGTAGGGAAGCGGTACAAATGGGGGTCATTTGTTAAACGAATGACCGACCTATAGACTTGCTCGCATAGGCCTCTAAACCAACTGCAAATGAGCACCAGTCGAATGAGCACGCCGGTCGATCGTCTGAACTTGATGCGTCTCTTCGTCCATATCGCCGAAGTTCGTTCACTGTCCGGCGCCGGCAGGCTGCTGGGCCTATCGCAGCCATCGACCAGCCGTCAGCTCAAGCAGCTCGAGACGACGCTCGGCGTCGAACTGTTTCAACGATCGACCCACGAGCTGGTGATGACCGAGGCCGGCAAGCAGTTTCTGCCCACTGCGATGGAAATGCTGGCCGTCTGGGATGGGGCCATCGAGAATGCCCGCGCCGGGCGCGACAAGATTCGCGGCAACATCCGTGTCGCCGTGCCGGTCGCGATCGGTCAAACCATCCTGGCTGAAATTGCCATGCGCTTTCTGGTCGAGCATCGAGGGATCACGCTTGATTGGCGCCTCATCGACGAGCCTGGCGACTTGGCGGCAAGCGGCTATGATCTCTGGATCCGGGCTGGTCCCATCCGCGATGAATCCTTGATCGTGCACGAGCTTCGTCGCTCGCACCGCACCATCGTGGGTAGCACGGCGGAAAAAGCCGTGCAGCACCCGACCGAGTTGAATCGCCGCCCAGCGGTGCAACTCGTGACTTATATGGCGCTGCAAATCCCCCTTGAGACCGATGATGGCCGTGCGACAACGCTAACCCTGAAACCGGCGCTCGCGACCGACAACATCTACGTTGCGTTGATGGGGATACGATCGGGGATCGGCTACGGAATTTTGCCGCACTGGCTGGTTCAGGAGGATCTCGAAGCCGGCACGCTCGTCGAGCTCTGCCCGGGATGGCACCCCCCTGCGATATCGCTCTACATCGCCTATCCTCAGAGCAGATTTAGAACCGCTCGGGTAAAGCTCTTCATCGAGTACTTGCGGCGTGAGCTTCTGGGCCTGGATTCAAATGCCCTCCTTCGAACAGGAACGAGTTCTCATTCGGACCGGTCGAAGCAGACTCGCCGCACGAAAGCGTCAGGGGGATCCAATTGAGATCACGACACGAGCTGGATTGAGGGCTCTCGCATCCCTTCGATCGATGAGAACAGATCTAACGCCCTGCCATTTCGCTCCGCGTCCCGGACGCATCACCTCGCTCCAAGTGATAGGCAAACGAGTATTGGTTCATCGTCGCCTTGACGCGGGATTCCATTCCGCTCCATTCGCTGTCGGCGCAAGAAATCCTGATATTGACCATCGTCCCCGAGGATGGATGGGAATCGATCGAGAGGAACAATTGCCCATTAACAATTCCTGTTGCCTCCGAAAGAGCCGATGAGAGCGCACGATGTGTTGCGTCCTTGCGCAACTCGGTTTTCAGTGGCTTGCCGACGGCGGTGAGGGGAATCTCGGGAATGACGATGATCTCCTTCGGGAACGCGGCCCGCTCCGCAATTCGGTCCTTTAGAAACTCCGCGAGATCCGCGGACGATGCTTGCGAGCCCGGCACCAACTGCACATAAGCGATCGGCACCTCTCCAGCGTAAGCGTCCGGCCGTCCGACCGCTGCCACGAGCTGCACATCCGGATATTTCATCAAGGGCTCTTCGATCAGCGCGGGATCGATATTGTGACCGCCGCGAATGATGACGTCCTTGGCGCGCCCGGTCACGAAGATGAACCCATCCTCATCGACGCGGCCCAGATCCCCTGAAATGATCCACCCATCCTCCGTTCTGGCGCCGTGTTCGTGAGAGGGATTGACGAATCCCGGCGTGACGCCCGGCCCGCTGACCTGGAGCATGCCGATCTCCCCCGGGCCACAGACCCGCACGGTGCGGCCCTGGGCATCCATCACCGCCGCCCGCACGCGCGTAAAGGGAAAGCGGATGCCGGATCCACCTTCCTTCCGCGTCCCATCCGGCGGATCGCAGGATACACTCGCGGTGTTCTCGGTCATCCCATAGGTATTGAGCACGCGAATTCCCGTGTTGGTCTCGAATTCCTCCCGAACGGCGATTGGAAGCGCAGTGGAGCCCGTCGCGAAGTATGGCTTCAGCGACGACAGATCCCGGTCGCGTGGATGATTTTTGGCCAGGACCGCCAAGGTCGTCGGCACCGCCGATATTCTGGTGATGCAGTATTTCTCGACGAACTTCCAGTAATCCGCGACATACTTTCGATCGCGCGCCCCCATAACGCTCGGGATGACCATGCTCGCGCCGGACGCCACCGCCGAGAAAGTACGTCCGATAAAGCCACCGACATGGAACAGCGGCGTATCGTTCAAGCAAACGTCGCGGAGCGTATGGCGTTGGAAGAGCTGGCTGGTCCAGTGACGATACGAGAGACCTCGATGCGAGAGCTTGACGATCTTCGGCGCGCCGGTCGTGCCGCCCGAATGGACGTAGGCGGCGATATCGTCTCCCGCAATTTCGAGGAACGTTCGGAGTTCTGGTTGAAAGCGGATCGCGGCGTCAAGATCCGATTCCGGCGAGACGTTCCCGTTCGGACCTACGACCGACCATATCGTGATCTCTTGCGGGAGCTCGTCCCTCATCGACGCCAGGGATTCCCAAATTTTGAAGCCAGGAGTCGGACCGAACGCGATAACGGCTCGCGCCTTCGATTCGCGGATCAGCCTTGAGATCTGTGAGGCTTCCAGCATCCAATTAATGGGGAATACTATTCCGGCCGACATGGCTCCGAGATACGCCCAAAAGCTCGTTGGCACCGCCGGCAACAACACGGCGACGACATCTCCACGATTGATTCCGTGAGCGCGGAGTAGGCTTGCCGTCTTGTCGATGCTGCTCCGAAGCTCACGAAAAGAGGTCCGATGTGGGCTTCGATCAACGTCACCGTCCTCAACATATGAGATCGCAATGTCGTCCGGATCACGCGCGGCCAGCGCAAGATCGATCCGCTCCGAGAAGTTGACGATCTTCACATGCTCACTCAGCGGGATCTTTTCGATCTCTTCGACATCAGCGATGGAGCGCAACGGTTTGTTCAACAGACGAAGCTCGGCGGTTTCGGCCACGACAGCATCGTTGGGAATCAACGGCGAGATTTCTGTAGGCCTGAGCACGACTTTCCTCCTCGATCGCTCGGGATATCAGGCGATCCGTTCATTCATTTTCGTTAAATTGCCGCTCCGCGACCGCCCTTGCGACCCAGCCAGTCAGCCTCGGACAGCTCATAGACGAACCGAGCCGGTGCCGGGCCGGTACGTCTTGCTCTCGATGAATTCTTCCCGTGCTCGGTTGCGGATACCCGGCTTGTCGCGGATGCGGAGCTGATCGTTTTTCGCCGCGGCGTATTCGTAACATTGATCGACGGTCATGCTGGGCGTGACCCGCAACGCTTCTTTGGTCGCCTGCAGCGCAATTGCGCTCTTGCTCACGAGCGTCTGGGCGATCTGGCTGACACGCTCCTTGAGCTCTTCCTGGGGAACGGCAAGCGTGATCAGTCCGAGCTCGTGCGCCTGTTTGGCGCCGATGGTTTCGCCGGTAAATGCCAGGTACGTCGCCTTGCGCCGACCGAGCGTATCGACCACGAGCTTGCTCACGGCACCACCGAGAAAATGTCCCCAATTGATCTCGGACAGGCCAAACAGCGCCTCGCTCCCCGCCACCGCGATGTCGCTTGCGATCAACGGCACAAAGCCGCCGCCGAAACAATAGCCGTTCACCATGGCGATGATCGGCTTCGGCGAGCGCGTGATGCCTTCCCACATCCAGCCGCGGGCGTCGGCGGAGAAATTCGAGAGTTCAGCCGGCTTGTCCGCGAGTTGACCGAGGTAGTTCAGGTCCATCCCGGCACAGAAGCTTTGTCCTGCGCCGGTAAGCACTATCACTCTCACGTTCGGATTTTCGTTAAGATGGCGGAGGACCCGCAACATTTCGGAAGACAGCGCAGGGCTGATCGCATTTCGCTTCGTCGGCCTATTCAGCGTGACCCAGGCGACACTTGCTGCGACCTCGACGAGCACGTTCTCGAACGTCTGTTCGTGATCTACTGTCACAGCAATCCTCCAGCGATTGTCAGGTGCCGCGGCACTCCTCGGGAGAATGTGGAGGAACTTCCGGCACTTTCGTTCTTGTTCGGGTAGTCGGTCGCAGCCCTTCACGGAAGTCGGCGCGCTCGAATTGCGCTTATTCAGCACACGAATGAGAGAGGGTGCCACTCGAAGCCGCGCGCTCGGCGAGACCGCGTCATTTATGTCACATCGACGGTGGGCACACGGCGCCACCGCCGGACAGTCTAAGGAATTCCAATGTGCTGAGGTTACAGTTACAATGGCCGCGGGGCGATTTTCGCTGCAAGATGAGCGCCGTCCGATCTAACGTAACGAGTTCTCGATATCGGTGATCAATCCTGGGCCGGTCGGCTGCCATCCCAACTTACGTTGCGTTTGCTTGCTTGCTTAAGGCGGGCATGTCATACCCAGCGAACATCGAGAGCCAGCCGAAGAAGGCTTGCGCATCTTCGGGAGCAATGGACTTGATCGGGAGATCGAGGCCTCAAGCGGCAGCCTCAGCGATCTCGCGCATCGACACGCCTTCTTCCGCAACCGCGTGATATTTGGCCATCGGTTCAGCCTTCTCTATCGCCAGTCTGTAAAGCCTGGCAACGTCGAGCACGTGCGCGGCTGGCCAGCGATTACGTCCCTCGCCAATGTATGCGCAGACCCCCTTTTCACGATAGGCAGAGACGGCGTAACTGACAAAACCTTGTTTGGTGATGTTGTGGACCTGTGGGAGGCGTACCACTCCGACATTCGTCCCCTCCGCCGCGACGGCAACACCGGCTTCTTCCGAGGCTGCGCGAGGAATCACGTCGGAGCCCACGGCTCCGTTATCCTCCTCTGATCCGATGCCGGCCACGATGAGGCCGATTCGTCGCTTCCCGGATGGGCCCCGACGCGCTCGAAGTCGCCGTGGACCGTTTCATCGCGATCTGCGCCGAAGCGGAAAGCCTCCTGCGTCCGACCGCCGAGGGGCAGTGGTGCGACGACATGACTTCTCAGCGCCGCCGGTGCGGGCGGACCCATGCGGGTCGGGCTGACTGGCCGTCGCGCTCCAGTAGGTCGCGAACCCGTTCCGCAAGTGCCGGATCGCTCGGCGCGTCGTAGCGGATGCGATAAGTGTGCTCGGGAAAGCCGCCATAGTCATAGACCATCGGCGGGCAGGCGGAGGATGAAACCAGCCCCGGGTTTCCGCCGCAAACAGCGTATGTCCTTCGATGTCGGCCGCAGTCGCTCCTCCAGCGCCCGGCGCGCGGAAATGTCCCGAAGGCTGGCGAGGCGCGCAGGGCTTTGATCCCAGCTCGTCTCCACCACGCGGATTTCGGCATCGATCTGTCCGTCACCTGGCCTGTGAATGGTGATTTCGGTCGTATCGCCTGTAAGGGTATTCCGATCGGCGAACCGATGAGAGCCCCCGAGGGCCGGCCGAAGATCTGCTCGGCTGCCGGATTGGCGAACGGCACCGTGCCGCTCTCGTCGACGACGATGATGCCGTCGGCATTCTTCTCAATGAGGAACCTGATCTCGGTTTGGTCGATGCCAGAACCGCTGGAAGCGCTAGTTATATTCATCGCGCATGCCTCGATGTGGCCGCCTTGATTGACCTCGCTCGCGGGTGCTCCTACTCACTGAATACATTCGGCGCCGTCTTGAATGCCTCCCCGAGATGCACGCCCGCGCCGTCGATGGTAAACCGTCGTATCTCCTTGGCGTGCTCGCTGCCTCGCATCTTGAGCACCATGAGACCCCGGTTCATGTCTCCTGCTCCTGGATGTAACGCAGCAGGATGATCGAATCGAGCAGGGTCGAGATGTGCTGCTCGCTGACCCTCTCGCCGCCAATGAGAGACTTGCTGGTTGCGGTGCAGAGCCAGGCGTGCGGCATTTTTGCGGAGGCTGCCTCGTCATAGCCGGGCAGCGCCTCGAAATCGAAATCGATGCCGGGCGAGAGCACGAGGCGATCGTAGCCGAACGTTGGGCCGTCCGTGACGCTGCGCGCCGAAGCATCGACCTTGTTCGCGCCTGCGCGATGACGCGTACGCCAACGCCTGCAATCTTCTCATAGACGAATTGCTGCGCTTCGATCTCGCACAAGCCCGCGATTACCTCGTTGCAGAAGGGACAGGCGGTCAAGCGCGCGTTAGGCTCGACCAGCGTTGCCTCGAGCTTCGCGTTGAGCCATTTCAAAGCGCGCGCGCAGGCCGCGCCACCAAAGCCGCCACCGATCACGGCAACGCGTGCCCTCGATTGCGCATGGCTGATCGACGGCAGGGCGAGCGAGGCCGCCACGGCTGTGAGGCCGCGAACGGTGTCCCGCCGTGTGCGCGGCGCGTTCATGGTCATGATCCGCAACTAGTGCGGCGGCCTTTCGCAAGGCGAGCGCGTTCTCTCTTTAAGCGAACGTGATGTTCTGGTCGCGCAGCGGCGCCGAGCGGATGCGCTTGCCGGTCGCCGCGAAATAGGCGTTCAGCACCGCCGGTCCCGCAACGCAGATGGTCGGCTCGCCGACACCGCCCCAGAACCCGCCGCTCGGCATCACGATCGACTCCACCTTCGGCATCTCGTTGATGCGCATCGAATTGTAGGTGTCGAAATTGGTCTGCTCGATGGCGCCGTCCTTCACGGTGCAGCCGCCATAGAACAGCCCGGTGAGGCCGTAGACGAAGGAGCCCGCGATCTGCCGATCGATCTGCGCCGGGTTCACGGCATAGCCGGGATCTGTGGCCGCGACGATGCGGTGCACCTTGATCTTGTTGCCGTCGCTCACCGAGATTTCGGCGGCGGCCGCAACATAGCTGCTAAAACCCATATACTGCGCGAGGCCGCGATGGATGCCACCCGGCGGCTTCGTGCCCCAGCCGATCTTGTCGGCCACGGCTTGCAGCACCGCCTGGTTCTTCGGATGGATCAGTTTCAAACGGAACGCCAGCGGATCCTGGTTTACGGCATGCGCCAGCTCATCCATGAAGCATTCGACATAGATGGCGTTGTGGTTGACGTTCACGCCGCGCCAGAAGCCCGGAATGATGTGCGGGTTGCGCATCGAATGATCGATCAAAAGATTCGGGATCGAATATCCGAATGCAGCCTCACCCTTGGGATCGAGACCCTGGAAGGTGAAGGGGTCCATGCCGTTGACGAGGCCGGCGGGGCGAAGCGTGGCCCGGATCGACTGGCCGGAGATGCGCATATGCAAGGCAGTAAGATTATTGTCGGCGTCGAAGCCGGCAGTCATCTTGCATTGCGTGACTGGATGGTAGCGGCCATGCGTCATGTCCTCTTCGCGACTCCATAGCAGCTTGATCGGCGTGCCCGGCATTTGCTTGGCAATCAGCACGGCTTGGCGGACGTAATCGGTCCGGGCGCGCCGGCCGAAGCCGCCGCCAAGCATCAGCTTGTTCACATCGCATTTATCGGCGTGAAGCTCGGACGCTTCGAGAACCGCGGCCAATGCCGCCTCGCCATTCTGCGTGCCGCACCACACTTCGCATTTGTCCGGGGTATAGACCGCGGTGGCGTTCATCGGCTCCATGGTGGCATGGTTCTGGTAGGGGTAGCTGTAGACCGCCTCCACCTTCTTCGCCGCGCCTGAAAGCGCCGCGTTCACGTCGCCGTTGGAATTGCCGACATAGGCCGGACCGCCTTCGAGTCCCTCCGAGAGCCACTTCGCGATCGATTCACTGGAGACCTTGGCGTTCGGGCCTTCGTCCCAGGCGATCGGCAACGCATCGAGCGCGGTCTTGGCGTGCCACCAGGTGTCGGCGATGACGGCAACCGCGCTGTCGTCAACCTTCACCACCTTCTTCACGCCCTTCATGCCGGCGATTTTGGCCTCGTCATAGCTCTTCAGCTTACCGCCGGTGACCGGGCAGTCCTTGATCGCGGCGTTGAGCATGCCGGGCAGCTTGACGTCGATGCCGTAGACGGTGGCGCCAGTGACCTTGTCGGGCGTGTCGAGGCGCCTGACGCCCTTGCCAATCAGCTTCCAGTCCTTTGGGTCCTTCAGCGCGACATCGGCGGGCGGCGTGATCTTCGCGGCCGCCTCGGCGACCTTGCCAAAGCTCGTGGTGCGGCCGCTCGGCGTGTGCGTGATGACGCTGTTGGCGGCGATGCATTCGGAGGCCGGCACCTTCCATTCATTGGCGGCGGCCTCGATAAGCATCACGCGCGCGGTGGCGCCGCCCTTTCGCACATAGTCTTGCGAGGAGCGGATGCCGCGGCTGCCGCCGGTGGAGTAATCGCCCCAGACGCGCTTGCGGGCGACGTTCTGGCCGGGCGAGGGGAATTCGGTCGTGACCTTCGACCAGTCGCATTCCAGCTCCTCGGCGCAGAGCTGCGCAAGGCCGGTGAGCGAGCCCTGGCCCATCCCCGAGCGCGCGATGCGGATCACGACGGTGTCGTCGGGCCGGATCACGACCCAGGCATTCACTTCCGGCGAGCCGTCGGCGGCGCGCACTACACCGGGACCACCGAACGGGAGATCGAAGCCGAGCGCGAGGCCGGCGCCAACCGCGGCCGAGCCGATCACAAAGGAACGGCGATTCATGCGAGGCGAGACGTGCTTGTTCATATGCGTCCTCCTCAAGCGCTGGCGATGGCGTGGATCGCTTCGCGCACCTGCTGGAAGGTGCCGCAGCGGCAAATATTGGTGATGGCCTCGTCGATGTCGGCATCGGTCGGCTTGGGCTTCTCGGTCAGCAGCGCCGCCACGGCCATAATCATGCCGCTCTGGCAATAGCCGCATTGCGGAACGTCCTTGGCGATCCAGGCTGCCTGCACCTTGTGCAGTGTGTCGCCGGACGCGAGCCCCTCGATCGTGGTGATCTTCTTGCCTTCGGCCTCGCTGACCGAAACCCCGCAGGAGCGGATAGCGACACCGTCCATGTGAACGGTGCAGGCGCCGCATTGTGCAATGCCGCAGCCATATTTGGTGCCGGTGAGGCCGACATTCTCGCGGATGGCCCACAGTAGTGGTGTGTCCGGCTCGACGTCGACGGTGAAAGTCTTGTTGTTGACAGTGAGGTTTGCCATCGCGATCCCCTGAATTGATCCGATCCACCGGCTATGATTACGAAACGAAGGCGCAGCACACGTTCGCTTTTGAAGGCTCCTTTGCCGAAGGAGCGTGAATCTCTGGCATCTCCTGCGCATCGAGAACATGAGGTATCAATCTCACACCTGGGCCAGGCTCACCTATGAACTCCACGCCCGCTCCCTCAAACGCCCTCCTGAGTTTATCGACCGTTCTCATGCGAGCAACGATCTGTCCATTCAATCCTTCGATGCGTCGGATAGTAGAAATAGCGACTCCAGAGGCCTCCGCTAACTGGAGTTGCTCCCATCCGAGCAACGATCTTGCCGCTCTTATCTGACGGGTAATCACGAGCATCGATCGTCCTCTCGCCAGAACTACTAGTTCGGCGAAACTCGATGCAGCGCCGAGCGGACATTTGATCCTCGGCAGCGCGGCGACCTTGGACATGACATCCTCTCGGCAGGTAGGAGGGCAATGTTGCGTTTGAGCTTCAATTTAGACGAGCAGGAGTCCTTTAAAGAGCCTTAGACGGATCTACCCGAGACCGCTTTGCCTCTGTCCAAGCCTTTATCTGCTGGTGAGCGATTCCTGCCGCTTCCGCGAGATAACCAGGCGCCTCCGTCCGTGCAGTGATCTCAAGGCGCAAGCCATTGGGATCGAAAAAGTAAATTGACTTAACGAACTCGTGATCCACGAGGCCCTTTGTCTCCACTCCCGCGACGCAGAGTCGATCTTGCAGGCGAAGTACATCATCGACCGACGCTACCTCGAGCGCGAGATGCTGCACCCAATCTGGAGTGTTAGGAGAGGGCTGCGGCATCTCATTTTCACCGAGATCGAAGAAAGCCACGTAGGAACCATCGCCCATCTGAAAAAACATATGGGCGTATGGTTTTCTGTCACCTGTGCTGGGGACGTGGTCTGACGACATGAAGTTAACTAGGGGAAGGCCCAGGAGGTCCTCATAGAAGGCTCTTGTCTCCTCAGCGTCCCGGCAAGGGAAGGAGAAATGATAAAGGCCTCTTATCGCGGATACGTTCATTGCCTTCTCCTGTTTTCTGTACCTTCGGCGCTCGCTATTAAGTTGCACTATGCTGCGGTTATGATGCCGCAGGCATGATGCGACCGCTGCATGGGCCAAAGCCGATGCCTACGTGGCCCGGCGCTTCGGCCCGGGCTCGCAAAACAACCTCATCGTCGTCTTCCAGCCAGAGGCGCCGCTCGCCTGAGATCTCGATGGGTTCCTTTCCTGCACCAGTCATTTCGGTGATGCAGCCCATTTCCTCTGAGGTCGGGCCAGAGAGAGTGCCGCTGCCCATCAAGTCACCCGATCGCATGTTGCATCCGTTGCTTGTGTGATGGGCGAGCATCTGCCCGAAGCTCCAATACATTTGTTGCGTGCCGGTGCGCGAAATGACCTGCGGCGGCCGACCCTCTCTTCTCATTTTCGCTGTATGGATTTCCGCGGAGAGCTTAACCTCAAGGCACCCGCGTAACTCGTCGCCGGACGGCGCAAGGTGATGAAGCAGCTGCGGGTCGGCTTCTGAACGTTGTCGGTGTGGCGCCCGGAAGGGCGCCAAGGCCGCGCTGGTCACGATCCACGGAGAAACGGTTGTCAGGAAGCTTTTTCCCAAGAACGGTCCGAGGACCTGTTCCCACCATTGAACCTCCTTAGCAGACCAGTCATTCAGAAGGCAGAAGCCGAAGATGTGCTTCCCGGCTTCCTCAATCGAAACCGGCTGACCGATTTGGTTGGCCAATCCGACGAACGCTGCGAGTTCGAGTTCAAAGTCCAGCGACCGAACCGGGCCGAACTTCAAAGCGCCGTCGGCGCCCTTCCACTGTCCGCATGGCCGAAGCACTGGTGTTTTGTGAACGCAAATGGTCGAGGCGCGGCCGTGATACGCGACTGGAAGACACTTGAACGCAGGGGGCACCGGAACTGCTAAGCCCTTCAGTCTTCCGTGTCGATCGGCATGGTGAAATGACGTAAGAAAGTCCGTGTAGTCGCCAATCGCGCAGGGCAGCTGCATCTCAACCTCGGACTGCGGCAGCAGAATCTTCGATTCAATCCCGCGCAGCATAGAAAGGTTTGGGACGCGGTCGCTGAGCAGTGACGAGATAGCCTTGCGAAGCACTTCAGCGGCATCGGGACCCATCGCCATGAACCCATTGAGCTGTGGCTGGCTCGCCGCTTTGGCCGCTGCGAGCGCTGCTCCCTCAAAAAGGCCTTCCTTGATTGTCCTTTCAAGGTCCAGAACCCGATCTCCGATAGCGACTCCGCCACGGGGGGGGTCGCTCACGCCGCGCTGGCAGAAAACGCCATGAGGCAGGTTCTGGATGGGGAAGTCAGTCCCAGGTTCGTTGGCCGAAGTGACCCAGCTGCGGCGACCGGGGTCATGTGTCTCATCAATCTTCAACATTGCGCGGCCGTGTGGTTGCCAATATCGTATCGCTCACAAGAGCAACCGCATCCAAGGTCGGTCGCGGCACGCTATTAATACAAGTATTCAAGGGCGCTGAATGTCCCCTCCTTAGAGGGACGCTGGAGGACGCGGTGGCCGGCAGATCTCGATTAGATGCATCGGACGGTTCGTTAATTGAGCTTTCGGACGTGGTGCATGCTCTTGGTGAAGATACGTTCCCGCATGTTTTCATGCGGATCATCTCCAGCCTCATCGGAGGCGGGATGTGCGCAGCCTTCTCGTTCCGGCCGCCCAGCGGTATGCACCTTCTTTTCGCAGCTGGCTCCACGCCTGACATCGATGCGCGCGCCACTTCGGCAGCAGCAAGCTACGCCGAGACTTATTGGCGGGCGGACGCAACGCTTCACGACGTCCGCCGTGAGACCTCTCCTGAGGTTGTTTGCCAAAGGTGGGATTGTATCCGCGACGACAAATACCGAATGACCTGCTACGAGCAGCCCGGCGTCTCGGAGCGCTTGTCGATTCGCCTATTGGTGAACGGGGCACTAACGCAGGTTGGTATCTACCGTTTTCACGGGCAAGGATCGTTTCAGTCAGATGATTTGAGCCGCATGGAGCGGCTTGGTGGACTATTGGCGGCTTTGGCGGCAAAACACGGCAAGCTCGCGCTCCAACAACCAGCGGGGGACGCGTTTCCGAACCTGAATTCGATGACGCGACGTTTCCTGCAGACTGGAGGAAACCTTAGTTTGCGAGAGGCAGAAGTTTGTGCTGCCGTCCTGCGCGGCGGCTCAGCCAAGGACGTGTCCCGGTTACTTGGGATCGAGCCGAGCAGCGTCGTGACCTACCGCAAGCGTGCGTTTTTGAAGCTCGGCATAACTCGCTCCAACGAACTCCTCCGCGCCTATGAGGCGGCCTGTCCCCCCCTCTAAGGGACATACGGCTGCCGAGCCCTCCGCTAACTTCGGGCGACCGTCGACCTCGGCTTCCAAACCGGGGCGACTCCGCGCGGAGGGCACAACATGAATACGCAGCGGTCTAAGACGGGGCCTCGGCCAAATGACCTCATCTAGACCGGTCGTAATCGCGGGCGCCGGCCCCGTCGGGATGACCCTTGGCCTTGCACTAGCCCGTCAGGGCGTCCAGAGCATCTTACTGGAGGAGGACGCAACCGTAAGTCAGGGCAGCCGCGCTTTAGGGATGTCACGTCGTACTCTGGATATCTGGGGTCTCCTATCGATTGGTGATGCCGTTCAATCCAGGGGTATGCCTTGGTACGGCGGCTGGGCCTACTACCGAGGCAAACTCGTGCATGAGTATTCCATTCCGCATGAGCCTGCGCTGTGCAATCCGCCAATGCTAAACATATCTCAGTCTGAAGCTGAGGCCCTTCTAGCTGGCGAGTTGACCCGGTCCGCACATGCCGAGTTACGCTGGAACACTCGACTGCTTGACCTCCAGGCTGACGAAGAAGGCGTTTTGATTCGAACAGCAAACGGCTTGCAGGAAGATCAGATGCATTGCCGGTATCTGGTCGCCTGCGACGGAGCCCGCAGCAGGATTCGTTCCACACTCGGGCTGCAACTTGAGGGGAACGCCGGTGAAGTCAGCTACCTGATCGTAGACATCCAAATAGACCAGTTCATCGAGCCTGGGCGGCGCGTTTGGTTTGAGCCTGCCTACCACGCGGGCGGCACGGTCCTAATGCACGGTCAGCCCGATGGGGTTTGGCGAATCGATTGGCAGCTGTCTTCCGAAGAAGACGTCGAGGTCGTGAGTAGGCCAGAGCGCCTCAGGGCCCGAGTTGATGCCCATTTGCAGATGATGGGAGTAGATGCAATTTGGCGCCTCGTCTGGGTGAGCTCTTACCGTGCTCACGCCCGGACTCTGCCCGAGTATTCCGTGGGCCGCATTTTGTTCGCCGGCGATGCTGCGCACCAAATTCCGATTTTTGGGGTGCGCGGGCTGAACTCGGGGGTAGAGGATGCATGGAACCTATCATGGAAGCTCGCCCGCGTTTTGGATGGCTCGTCTCCCGACACCCTGTTGCAATCATTCTCGATGGAGAGGGTGAGCGCGGCTCGCGAGAACCTGCGCCTGGCTACACGCACCCTCAACTTTATGACCCCCCCTACTCGGGGCCAGCGCCTAGCACGAGATTCTGTATTGTCTCTCAGCGTGCATGACGTCGAGTTTCGAGACTTGATAAATCCTCAGCAGGCGACACTCGTTCCGCTTCGGGACTCGCCTTTGAATACTTGGTCAAATAGATGCTCCGAAGCGTTGCTCCCAGCCCCCGGCGATGTGCTTCCTAATGTTTGGGTTGAGCATCGGTCGCCCGGCGGCTGGATCAAGACAGCTCTTTGCGATGTTTTGGGGAAAGACTTCGCTGTCCTTGTGCTGGGCGAGCCCGTTTCGACGTCAACCATAGGGGGCGCTGAGGTTGTTGTGATTGCCCGAGGGAACAGTTCCAATTGTAGACTCCGCGATGCCAACGGCGACTTGCACCGATTGCTATGCCCCGGCGGCTCGGCTGCGTACCTCATCCGCCCTGATCAGCATATCGCCGCGTGCTGGGATCGCTACGTTGAAGCGGAAGTAGTGGAAGCGCTGGCGGTCGCCACCGGCCAGGCTCGAACGAGCAAAAGGTGCGACCCACGTGTAGCCAAGCCGTCCATCGCTGAAGCAACATTCCAACTGTTGGGATTGGCTCTAGAACAAATTCCCGCCGCTAACGCTGAGCTCTTTCTATGTAAGCTTTGCCTTCTGCTCGCCCTTCAGGCAGGCGCTGAGGTAACCGCTGATGCCATACAGCGCGCTAATGAACCGGAAACGCAGCCCCAGGACGGCTTTCGGGATGACATGCGCCAACGCATGTCCAGGACCGCAGGGCTCGAGTCCCGTATCAGCGCTGCGGACCAGCGGCCAGCTTAGACCTATCCGCAGCCTCGTCGACGAAAAACGATCGTTCTGGGGAGTCCCCGAAGGCCTAATCCACGAGAGGATGAATGATGAGAATGTTCCAGATACTGTTCGGGGAAATAAAATGAGCGCGGCCAGGACCCTTGAAGTTACAAACCCGGCCAATGGCACTACCGTGGGCCTGATGCCACTTGCGACCGAAGCGGATCTCAATGCGGCCGTAGGCGCAGCACAGTCCGACTTGGTGGAGTGGAGCGCCACGTCAGACGAGGAGCGGCAGGAAGCATGCCGCGCGATTGCGGCGAAGATCGCCGACCACGCGGAAGAACTGGCGCGCATTCTGACACTCGAGCAAGGCAAGCCACTCAATGGCAAGGGGTCACGATTCGAGATCGAAGCGGCCAGAGCCTGGACAGCCTTTACCGCTGAGCTGACGTTGCCTGTCGAGATCCTCCAAGACGATGCGCAAGGACGAATAGAGTTGCACCGCAAGCCAATTGGAGTGGTTCCGAGAGACGACGAACTTGGTGCAGCCATATCCTCACACACGGGTATTCAAAAGATTGTCTTCACGGGCTGCACGGCTACCGGCAAGAAGATCATGGCTTCATCCTCCAGCTCGCTCAAGCGGCTGACGCTGGAATTCGCAGAAAAGCTCGGGGGGGAGTTCCGATGAGCAAGTCGCCGCCCCCAGTCTCGATCGACGTTCATCATCACTTCAATCCCACGCTCCGCGACAATGGGGGAAACCCCTGGTCGATCGAGATGGCCTTGGATGAACTCGATGCTAACAACGTCGGGACCGCTATTGCGTCGCTCGTACCCACCCATAACCCCGACGGGCCGGATCGACACAAGCTGATCAGGCGCTGGAACGAGTGGGCAACGACCATCTGTAACGATCATCCGGGACGCTTCGGTCTTTTCGCATCGATCGTGCTGCCCGACATCGATCGATCGATTGAAGAGATCGCATATGCTTTCGATGTCCTCCAGGCCGACGGCATAGGCGTCTCCACAAATGAAGGCGACACCTGGCTGATCGACGAGCGCTACGAGCCTGTATTCGCGGAACTCGATAGGCGGCGAGCCGTGGTCTTCGTGCACCCCGCCCGCACTACTCGATGCTCCAGCCTGAGCGAGGCTTATGGCGGCGATGCGGTTTCGTCTGCATGGCTAGAGTACCCGGTGAACACGGCGCGTGTCATCCTCGGCCTGCTCACAAAGGGCGTTATGCGCCGATACCCGAATATTCGCTTCATCTTCAGCCATGGCGGCGGCGTCATGCCGCTTTTGCTCGGCAGGATCGAAGGTTTCCGGGGGTGGGGGACGGTGGGACGTAGCAGACTTGATGCCCTGTTCCCCGAAGGCATTTATGCCGAGTTCCGGCGCTTCTACTTCGACACAGCTCAAGCGCTTGCTCCGGAGGCCATCGGGATGATGCGACGGCTTGTGCCAGAAGACCGGCTTCTATTCGGTAGCGACTTTTCATACTTCCGCATGTCGCAGGGCATCAAGAACCTCGAGGACCTCGGCCTAGACGAGTCACTCGCCAAGGCAATTGGCGGTGGTAACGCGTCGCAGCTCTTTCCGAGGTTTGATAAAGACGCCAAAAGTCAGCAACTCGTCGACTGAACAGATCATCAAAACAAAGATTGGGGAGAGATATGAGCGAGGGCCAGACCTACGACATGAACGCGATCGTTGACGGGCAGAAAGTCCGACGCGGTTCGATCTTTTTTCTCATCGTCGCCACTCTCGCGATGGTGAGCGACGGCTTCGACATCTCGGCCATGGGCCTCGTCGCTCCGGAGCTCGTCAAGCAATGGCATGTAGCCCCGTCTGACCTTGTGACGACATTTTCGGCCGGCATCGTCGGCATGCTCCTCGGCGCCCCACTTCTCGGCGTCATAGGTGATCGCTTTGGCCGAAAGACCGCCATTCTGCTCGCGCTTTTTGCGTATGGGACATTCTCTATCGTCTCAATGTTCGCGACATCCCTTCCGCAACTCGCCGCGTTTCGATTCTTTACGGGCCTCGGCCTCGGCGGCATGACCCCGAACGTGCTCGCTCTTGCGGCGGAAGTTGCGCCGAAGCGGCTGCGCGGCATGTTCACCATCATCGTTCTCTTTGGTGTTCCCGCCGGTTTTGCCATCAGTGGGTGGGTCGCCGCCCTTCTGGTCCCAAACTATGGGTGGCCTGCTATCTTCCTCATCGGCGGCCTCCTGCCGATTGCAGTCGGGTTGCTCGGACTTGCTTTCCTGCCGGAGTCTTTGAAGTTCCTGCTGCAGCGCGTCGACCGACCCGATGCAATCCTGCGCGCCGTCCGAACTCTGCGGCCCGACCTCACTTTTGACTCCGCCACCAAATTTTCCGCCGGGAAAGCTCCGGCAATTCCAACCACTGCGGGCTCTTCCGCGGGACTCTTCGCCGGCAGCCTCGCGTTTATCACACCGATGCTCTGGATCGCATTTGCAGCCAACCAACTCACCAACTTTTTCACCGTGAGCTGGCTGCCGACGCTGCTCCAGGCCTCTGGCCTCAGTACCGCTCAGGCCGGCATCTATGCGTCCCTTTTCTCGACTGGCGGCATGGTCGGAGGTGTCGTCCTGACCTTTATCATCGACCGCTTCGGAGTCCTGCCGATCGTTGTTTTATTCCTTATCGGCGCTCCGTTGGCGGCCTCCATGGGCATGGCAGGGCTCACGCCGTTTGCCATCAGCGCGATCATTGCCGGCTCCGGCTTCTGCGTCACTGGGAACAATTTCGGCTTGAACTCGGCGATGGTTCTTATTTACCCAACACCTGTCCGCTCGATGGGTGCTGGCTTGGCGCAAGCCATGGGGCGATTGGGCTCCCTCGCAGCCCAGTTCATTGGCGGCTATCTCTTGTCGCTGCACCTGGCGACGCAGGAGCTGTTCCTGGCACCAGCGTCCGCCCTCCTCATAGGCGCTGCCTCAGCGGCGGTTCTGGCAATCCTTTGCTTCAAGCGCTTCAAAGGCTTTCGTCTCGACGAACTCTCGGCTACGGAATCTCTACAGCTCGAGTCAGCTGCCGCAGCTGCGCGCATCCAACTAGCCCATTCTGTGCAATCGGGGAACGACGCCTTGCGCACCAGTCAATAGCGAGCGGACTCGTAGTCCGCTCGGCAGAGTTCGGTGACAGTCGCGCGAACATCGGCAACTTGACAGCATGAACTGCACCCGGTGATGAGCTGGACGGACAAAAGGGAGGGGAAGATGCGCTCAACGCAGAGTGCCGGAGGCCCGGCTGACGCCGGCATCTCATTCAACTGGCGCGACTTTTATGCGGGCGGCCTGATTGTGGTTTTCGGCTTGGTTTGGCCGTCGGTGGACCGACCTATGAGCTTGGATCTCTCGTCCACATGGGTCCAGGCTTGATGCCAACGGCACTCGACACCGTTCTATCGGGGCGCTCACGTACAGAAGAGGTGACCGCGGGACGCCGCGCCCCACCGAAACGGTGCAGTCGCCGCGTTGAGCCTCTTCGCACCGGAATGAATGCTTCAACATAAAGGCGGCGGGCGAATGATCATTGACATCCATCATCATTACGTGCCGAAGCGCTATTTCGATGAGATCGCGACACTTCTGCCGGCTGAGATCGAGCCGGTATGGAAGAATGGGCGCTTGTCCGCGCGAAATCGCTCCACCGGCCATACATACACACCATCAGTCGATCCTAAGTACTGGCATGACGTAGACACACAGTTGCGCTGCATGGATGCAGCCGGCATCGACCACGCTGTTGTATCGACGGCCACTTACCAGGACTGGATGACAACGGCGGCGGCGCGGGTCATCAACGATGGAACCGCCGAGCTAATCAAGTGCCATCCAGACCGATTTTCTGGTATGATTTCCGTGCCTCCCGATGGCGGCGAGGAAATGATCTCTGAGATAAAGCGCGCCAAAAATCTTGGGCTCTGCGCCCTCAACATGACGACTACGCGGGGCGGACGTTATCCTGACAGCGAACAGTTCAGGCTTTTTCTAAAAACCGCCGCCGATTTGAAAATACCGGTTTTTGTCCATCCTAGTTGGTGCGGCCCTCTGCCAGGTATGGACCGGTGGAGTCTCGAGCGGTCGCTCGGAAAACCGACGGACATGGCGCTGAGCATCGCGAACCTCATGTATGGAGGAGCGTTCGCAGAGTTGCCCCACCTGCGCATGTGCTTTGGCCACCTAGGTGGATCGCTGCCGATCGTTCTGCGCCGTATGTTCCTAGGTGAGCCAGGATATCTGAGTGCGCCCCATTACGATTATCCCGCTCTCCTGAAGAGGCTCTTCGTGGATACCGCTCCCGGCATGTGGCAATCTCACCTGGAGGTTGAGGCTGCTGCGCGGATCATCGGCGCAAGGCAAACGCTATTTGGATCTGACTATCCCCTCGGAAATCCTGAAAGTGTGATGATCCAGTCAGTAGATCATGTCCGCCAGACGAGTTTGTCTGAAACAGAAAAGGCACAAATCTTCTCCCGCAACGCCATTGAGTTGTTCGGACTAAACTACTTGGGTGCCGATGCGAAAGTTCTCGGACATGCCCATGTGGCCGGGTCGGACTGCTGTTGAGGAACGAACCGCGGCAAAACCTGTGCGCACCTCTCTCTTATCTCTCTCTAATCCGGTTCCAAGGCACCGGGAGAAAGCTCTTGCGTCTTAAGCCCGCCCCGCGACCTTCGGCCATCTCGTGCGGGAGTTCGACCGCCGCCGGATCGGCTATCTGACGATGCTCGAGCCGAACAGGAAGGACCTCGAAAACGGCGTGGCGATCGATCGACCATGTCAGCATGTAAATCGGCGAACCGTTTGACCCTTGTCGGCTTCCAACGTTGACCCCGTCGGTGGCAATTGAAGTTATTGCCGCTGCGAAGGAAATCGGTCGTGAGCTGGGATCACCGTTGGGCGCCGATAGTGGTCAAAGTACGGAGCCGATACACACTGGGATGTCCTTTGATAGCCCTTACCGACTTTTAACTTCGCAAAGCGGCGATGCTCCGGATCTCTATCTTAAAATCGGGCGAGGTTAGCGCATCAACGCCAATGATTGAACACGCGGGTACGGCTTTACGGCATAGCGTTCTTTCACCGCCATGAAGGCTTCGAGATTGTGCTGGATATCGACATGATAGCTAACGACTTCGACTAAGTCGGTCATATCCAGACCCTCAAGGCGCCAGTTCGATTTGCTCCGTGACGGTGTCGCCGATCTTTCCATCGGGCCTGCGCCCGACTTGGCCCGCGATAAAGAGCAGCCCGCCGGCCCGAACGGCGGGCGAGTAGCCAAATTTCTCGTATGATCCGATACTGGCTGCGAAGGTCGGGTTGTCTGCTGGAATCTCAAGAGCTGTTTTTCTCATCGCGGCAATCCTCTTGGTATCCTGCGCCTGAGCGCGTGGCGGCGCGATTGCTACGATGCCGGCGGCAGCACCGGTGAGCGTCATCACGGAACGTCTGTTAAGCGGTTCGATCATCCGTCCTCTCTATAGGCGTGAGTGTCACATCAGCGCATCCAATCGGGCGAAGGTGACGTGAAACCACCAACGTCCGTACTATGCAGCATTTGCGACGATGGGGAATAGCGGACGCGCTCCGCAAGGCATCTCCGCTTCCCTTCGACTATCCGACAGATGTCGTCTTCGCGACGACGCTTCTCGGCCGAACACTCGCGGTCATCGAAAACGCATTCGAAGGCGCCAAGCGGCGGGACCCGCGGTTTCCGGAGGCTGCGCAATGGGTACCTCAGTATACCGTAGAGAAAGTCATGAGAAGGCGTCTGGCCGAGTTGCCATCGGTAACGCTTTCAAATGGCGTCATGCTCGACGACGCCACCCAAACCGAACGCGACGTTACGGCTATCACGTCAGACGTAGCCGGGGGCGTCCGTCGCGAGATCAAGGCCCAGTACCTTATTGGCGCTGACGGCGCTCGCAGCCGCGTCCGCGCGATTATGGGCGCTCGCATGCATGGCGAGCATGCAATGACGCGTCACTACAACCTTATCCTGCGCATTCCCGAGCTCGAAACCCAACGACCGGATCGACGCGCCATCATGTACTGGCTGATTAACTCGGCGGCTCCTTCGGTAATGAGCCCGTTCGAGAAGGACATCTGGTCATTCGGAGTGAACATACCACCCGGCGTCGACCGCATCGGGGATGATGAAGTCGTTCAGATCGTGCACGCGGCTATCGGTCGCCCGATGCGGATCGAATTTCTGGAGCGAGACATTTGGGCTGCCCATCGCCTTGTGGCTGATCGCTACCATGACCGACGCTTTTTCTTGGCCGGGGACGCGTGTCATCTCCATCCCCCTTTCGGCGGGAAGACTCTGCGTCACGCAGTCGCCACCGCATCAGCGCGCCACGCATCGATTCAAATTGTATTTGAGATACAACATGCGATCGTCTCGCTACGTGCGCTCGAGATTATTCGCTGAAGAATACATTTATAGTTGATGTTCGAAACGATCCACCCTCAAGTGCAGACAGATCCTGAAAACGCACAACGCAAGCGAAGGGATCAAGGGAATGAAAACGACACTTGTATAAGGGAGGGATACGTGGCTTCTGCAAAGTTCATCACTGTGGCTTCGATTTTGATTCTTTCAACTGCGGCCGCTCATGCGTTTGAAGTCGGCTCTTCCGGATGGACTCAGAAACCAGGAATCACTCTCGGCGGTGGCTCTGCAGGCGTTCCAGATCCGGGTATCTACCAGTTCGATCAGGTGTTAACTTATTCAGCCCACCGCGTGGGACCGTCGGCTCCTATGGTGGGAGGAACACCCCTTCAGATACGCTCGACAAATGCAGGCGTCGGACTGCTGTTTGTGCCGGGTTGGGAGCTGTTTGGATTTACCTACGACGCGGTCTTCGTGCAGCCGTTTGTCTCCACGTCTGTGGGCCCTCCGGCGAACTCTCAATCCGTGGGCGTGTTCAACTCATATGTCGTTCCGATCGAACTCAGCCGTGCCC
Source organism: Bradyrhizobium sp. (assembly GCA_028290305.1). The sequence continues at coordinate 22,778 of JAQGKC010000271.1, read as the reverse complement.
TGGGTGACAGCGGATTCAGAGTTAAGACGGGGTTGGGAATCTATTTCCCCGACGGAGACTCGTTCGGCCCCGCAGGATTGTCCGGTGCCGCTTATCCTTGGTGGACGTTTCAGCCCGAGTTCGTCGTTTCTTATCTGAAGAACGGATGGAATCTAACGGCAAATATCTTCGATGAACTTCACACACGGAATACCATCACTCAGTATCAAAGCGGCGATGTCCTACATGCTGAATTTACGGTGGCTAAAACCATCGACAAATGGACCATTGGTGGAGTCGGCTACTACGCTGGCCAAGTAACAAGCGATCGATCGAGTGCGTTCTACAATAACGTCATCAATACGCGATCTTACGACATTTGGGGGGTCGGAGCGCGCGTGGGCTATGACTTCGGGCCGGTCGCCCTAAATGTGTGGTGTCTGAAAGAGGTTTCTACTCACGTAGTCGGGGCCACTCCGTCTCTTGGTTCAGCGCCAAATGGCACTACAGTCTTCGCTTCGCTCAGCTATCGCTTGTGGTCGTTCGATAAGCCTGAGACTTCCAAAATCCCGCTCATTCACAAATAGAGCGGGTCCCGACAGATCAACTCAAACACTTAGCGTAGAGGCAACATGAGTAGCTAGACCGCGTCGCCTCTACTTAGACCTCTACAGCGGTTAACCTTCGGGTCGTTTCGAAGGAGATTGTCTTCTGCTCCCGGTGCTTGGAGTAAAATGGTCAGATGCGCTCGTCGGCTGCCAATCTTTAGACTAAGCGTTGTAGTTAGGCGTCAGAACGAGAAGAAGACCGAGAACAGATAGGATCTGCCGTTCACCGTCACAGTCCTGGGTTGAGTCGCGAGTAGTCTCCGCGGCTGCCTAGAACCATCCACGTCGACAAACGAGACATACGTCCTCGCACAGAGCGGGGACGTCGCGTCTTGCCGGCTTCTACTGAGCTGTGAACATGACCGAAATTGACAACAGGAACGATCAGCGAAACGCAGCGAGAGCTGTTGACCTGCAACAGCTTCGACTTGCGGTTGCCGCTTGTGACCACGGAAGCTTTCGACGAGCCGCGGAAGCGCTTTCGATCAAGCACACCGCCTTCAGCCGCGCTATTGGCCAGCTCGAGTACCTGGTGGGAACTTCACTGTTTGAGCGCTCAAGCGGGGGAGTAAAGCCCACTTTGGCTGGCCGAGCGGTTCTGCGAATTGCGCGGTTGATCCTGGAACAAGTCGACATGCTCGTTGACACAGGAAGGTCCGGTGGTCGCGGCGATACTGGCCATCTTGTCATCGGCTTCTTCACATCCATGTCCACCGGGAACTTGCGAGCGACGATAGGTGAACTCAAGAAGCTGCTACCACAACTCGAATTGGCAACTATGGAACGCTCTCGCTTCCGTCTGATGACTGCCCTCCGCAACGGAACCGTCGACGTTATCGTTAGCCCTGGACGTCTGCCTTCCAACGACACCAGATCACTACGGCTCTGGAGCGAACGCATCCTGATCTCGCTGCCTCAGGATCACTGCTTGGCGGCACGCGAGATCGTCTACTGGACCGATTTGCGTAACGAAAAGATCCTTCTAAGTGAGTATGATCCTGGACGCGAGCTTGAGGATCTCTTGATTTCGAAGCTCGTGCTAACAGACGATCGCCCCAAGGTAGAGCGTCATGACGTAAGCCGTGGCATCATTAAGAGTCTGACGAGTATGGGCATGGGGCTCAGTCTGGTGATGGAATCGGATATTGGTGCAAGTTTCGCTGGCCTTGTGTACCGGGAGTTGCAGGACGGAACGGGACCAAGCCGGGTGGACTTCTATGCGCATTGGCGCGACGACAATGAGAATCCGGCTCTGAAGCGTTTCCTCAATCTGTTGGGAGAACGCTATCCCTCACCTCCGCCGGCTTTCGGGGTGTGACCGGCCCGTCTCGCCTTTGCAAAACCGCGGTCCGTGGCCATAAAGCGCGCCAGCATGGGCGCAATCAGCTTTGCCGGATCGGTGCGCTGCCCATTTTCGCGTGCCAAGGCCTCTGCATAGGCGACGAGATCCCGATGCACTGCAGCTGGAAGCTCCGTGGTGACCTTGACCGGCTTATCGTCGGGCAGTGGTCCTATTTTGAGTTTTGCCACGTTGTCACCCTCTGTATGGTTCAAGAACGAGATCACGATTGACAATGACGCGCACCGGGAAACCAGGTCGTACGGTCAGAGTGGGCTGTACATTGAGGCTACGCCGAACGACCTGCTGCCCGGTTTGATTCAGTGAGTCGGAAGCGCCGTGTCGCAATGCCTGAATGATCGCGCTGTCGTTGCTGTTCGTGTCCGAGCCAGCTCCGACTTCAGTCCCGACCGCCAGAAACGTCGATAGTGCCGCAGCCTTGAAGAGCTCGCCCCAGTGATTGTCGACCTGGTCTTCGAGGCCTGCATATCCTGCGGTGTCAGCGCCAGGCTGCCGCTCGAGAACGATTGAACGTCCATTCGGCATGATCAGCCGGGTCCAAACGAGCAGGACACGGGACTGGCCGAAAGTGACCTGGCTATCGTAGATACCGATCAGACGCGCCCCCTGAGGCACAAGCAGAAAGCGGCCGGTCGGTGTGTCGAAAACATTCTCGGTCACTTGCGCGGTAATTTGGCCTGGCAGGTCCAATCGGATCCCAGTGATCAGCGCTCCCGGAATCACCGTTCCAGCCTGCACGATGTAGGGTGAAGCGGGCTTGGTGACGTGGTCAGGGCTTACCGTGCGACGGTCCACAGAAGCGTTTACGAAGGCAAGCTTGCGGTCCTGACCGTTTTGCGCAGATCCATCGTCGCCAGTGATCGTTGCGTTCGGTGGCACGATGCGGTCGCCTCCAAGAGCCACAGCAGCGGACGGACGCACTTCTCCTCTATTGGTCCCAGCGAACAAATGGCTGATGCGTGCGGCCTCGGTCTCTTGATCCCGGCGCTGCTGTTCCGGATCAACGCTGATCGTTGGCGACTGGCCTTGGGCAGCAAGGATCGGTCGACCGAGGTCCCCGGGGAGCGGCGGACCGAGCTGCGGGATTGGTTGGCGCGGAACGTCAGCATAGTCCTTCGGCAACGTCTTAATACCGTCGGCAATATTGTGATGGTCGGTACTGTAAAGCTCATCGGCCGCCTGATTACGGGAGCGACTGTTCTGCAGCGACCACAGCACCGCTCCGCCGATGACAAGCAGGGCAACCGCGCTCCCGCCGGCCAGGACCTTCCGCGACAACCGTGTCACGCGCGGATGCTCTGCTCTCAAGCGGAAGCTTTCGGACTGCACCCCTTGTGTCGCCGGCGGAACTGCTTGCCCGTGATCGTTTTCATTCCGAGTGTTCATGACGACGGCCTCCCGTCGGTCCTGACAATCCTGACCCTCTGCTGGTGCTCACCGCCGAGCCGCAGTTCCGCGGCTGCAAACAGCCGATCGACGATCAACACATTGCCGTAGGCGCGGTAATTGACGAGCTCGGTCTTGCCGTCCGGGCCGATTACAAAGAGCGGTGGCATCTCGCCTTGCACGATGCCTTGAGGAAATTCGATATAGACCTTGCGGCCATCGTCATATGCGACGAGCGGCCGCCAGGGCGGACTGTCCCCTTCGATAGCATAACGGGAGATGCGCCGCGCCGGATCCGGAAGTACTGGTTTCAGAGCGACCGAACGGGATCGTTCGCGCACTGTTTCAGGATAGTACCAAGCAACAGACGGCATGTATGGCCGCTCGCGAGACCGGAGCTCGATCAGGTAGGTGCGCCGGTCGGTATTGACGACAAGATTGGTCTCGATCGATGCGCGGGTCGGCTTGACCAAGATATGGACGCGGCGCATGTCGCCACTCCCGCTCTCGGTATCACCCACGACCCAGCGGACGGTATCTCCAGCCGCGATGGGCCCTGATCCCGTCAACTGCTCTCCCTCCTCTAGCGCGATATCCGTGATCTGCCCCGGTGCGGCGTAAATCTGATAGAGCGCCCCGGGACTGTAAGCGTAGATTTGCGCTGCGTTGAAATATCCCCGCTTGCGCGGTTCGACGCGTGCCGCGCTGTTTGCGGTTTCGACCCGGCTCACAGGTTCGGCGTCTTCCTTCCCTCCCTGCTTGCCGCCCAGAACAGGTTTCCAAAGGGGAGGAACGTGAAGCGGCTGCGATTTGTCGTCGACTGGTACTGGCGGCGCTGGCAACGCTGGCACTTCCGCGTCATAGCTGATCGCCGGCGGAATATAGGTCGCGCACCCACCGAGAGCCGACGTACAGAGTAGCAGGGCAAACAAGACCGCTCGCTTCGGGACCACGAATCCGGCGTTGTGCTTGCAGTGTAGGATGGGCGCCCTCGCATAAGCGCTTGAGATTGTCTTGGTCACTGACCCAACTCCTTCGACCAGTTGATGGCGCGGACGTAGACGCCAAGAGGGTTTTTGCGCAGACGTTCGGCATCGCGCGGCGTCTCGATGACGACCGTGAGTATCGCGGTCCAGCGTTCGGTCGAACTCAACGAACCGTTGTCGTAAATGCGTTGGGTCCACGCGACCCGAAAGCTGTCTGGTGAGGCGCGGATGACGCTCGAGACGTCGACCGAGATCTGCACTTTACCCAGCTTGGCAAACGGATCGTTGTTCCGTGCGAAGTCGTTGAGGGCAGCCGCGCCGCGATCGGTCGCAAAGTCATAGGCCCGAAGCCAATTCTGACGCAGCACGATGCCGTCGGCCGGCAGCCCTCTGACATCTTCGATAAAGCGCGCCAGATGGTAGGCGATCTGCGCGTCGGTTGGTTGATAGTCGAAATTGGCTGGCGCAACCCTCTGGGCCTGCCCGAGCCGATCAACTTCGACCACCCAGGGCGTGATCGACCCCTGCGCCGATTGCCAGACAAGTCCACCGGCGAAGCCGGCCGACAGCACTAGGCAGCCGAACGCCATCAAGCGCCAGTTTTTGGCCTGAACACGGGCGGATCCAATGCGCTCGTCCCAAACCTGCGCTGCCTTTTGGTAAGGCGTAGTCGGCTCGGGCATGCGCCCGTAATGAACGGAAGGTCGTTTGAACATCGATGTTGCCCCAATGGATCGAGTGATCGGTGTGAAGTCGTGCGGCTTCGTGGTTTGAGACGTCGCTGCCTTTAGCGGGTGGCTAAGGTGACGATTGGCTGCATTTCAGCGACCTCCTTCTGAGAGATCGACGGAGGAGCCACTGCCGCCATGATCGCCCGAGCGGACCGCGTGGCTGGCGGTCGACGCGCCATGTTGAATGGTCTGGGCACGCTTCATGCGCCGCGCCCAATCAGGCTGCGCGTCCGCAGGAGCGCTCGCGGTCGGTTCACTGGCTTGCCCGTTGCTGGTGAACACGGTCGCAGCTCGACGTAACGGACTCATGGCAGCCGAGCTACCGGCTTCAGCGACGCCGGCAAGACCGCCGCTTCGATAGGCTGCGGATGCACCGCTCAAGACGGTCCCCCCGCCGCGCGCAGCACCTGCGAGCGCTCCACTGGCAAGGCCAGCACCACCGGCGGCAAGGCCCGCGCCCGCTACAACGACGCCGCCAGCGGCAAGGCCGGTTCCGATCGCAGCGCCGGCACCGAGTTGCGGTCCGCCGGACACTAGCCCGTTTGCGATTCCCGGACCGAAGATGCCAAGGCCCAACAATGAGAGCGCCGCGAGTACCAGGGTCATCGCGTCTTCAATCGTCTGTGCGCCGCCAAAGCCCGAGGTGAACTGCGAGAACAGGGTCGAGCCGATGCCGACAATAACGGCCAGGACCAGGACTTTGATGCCGGAGGATATGACGTTGCCCAGCACCCGCTCGGCAGCGAATGCAGTCTTGCCAAACAGACCAAACGGAATGAGCACGAAGCCGGCCAGCGTCGTCAGCTTGAACTCAATCAGGGTGACGAAGAGCTGGATCGCCAGAATGAAAAAGGCGAGCAAGACCACGACCCATGCGAACAGGAGAACGACGATCTGGATGAAATTCTCGAAGAAGCTGATGTAGCCCATCAGGTTCGAGATCGAGTCGAGCAGTGGTCGCCCGGCGTCGAGCCCGACCTGAGCGATCTTTCCCGGTCGCAAGAAATCTCCGGCGGAGAGGCTTGAGCCGGATGCCTTCAGCCCAAGACCTGCAAAACTTTCGAAAACGATGCGTGCGAGGCTGTTCCAATTGCCGATGAGGTAGGCAAAAACGCCAACGAACAGTGTCTTCTTGACGAGGCGCGCGATGATGTCCTCGTCTGGCCCCCAACTCCAAAACAAAGCGGCAAGCGTGATGTCGATCGCGGCCAAAGTGGTTGCGAGATAGCCGACGTCGCCCCCCAACAGCCCGAAGCCGTTATCGATGTAGCGGGTAAACGTCTCGAGGAACTGATCGATGATGCCGGTACCGGTCATGGCTTGCTCGCTTCAGGCAACGCAATCGATGGATACCCTTGCGGCATCCGGCTCTCGTCCTTTGCCGCGGGCGTCGGGCTAGCGGCGGGATCGGAACGGCGAGACGCGGCAGCACCGTCCCTCTTGCCAAAGAAGTGACGCCGGTTTTCGGCCCAAACTTTTTGGCAACGCTGATAACCTGCCGCATGCTCCGAAGTGACGGTGCGGCAGCGGGCGAGATCGGAACCGTCGACGTCTGTGGTCTGCTCTGCCTTTGACGGCGCAGACGTTTCGTCGCCACTACGAAGCTGGATCGTGCAGGCTGCGACGACCAGTATCCCGACAGATGTGAGCAGCGACAACGCCTTGAAGGGGCCTGCATCGGTCATCAGTGGAACATCCGCACGTCTTGGGATTGATAGCCCTGTCCTGGCGTCAGAAACCGTCGGAGCTGTTCTCGGCCCTGGTCTTGGGCCGCGGCGCGCTGCGCCGCTTCAAGGCTCTGCGCCCTGCCCTGTGCCGTCACGACCGCGGTGAGGTCGGCGAGTTGCTGCGCGTGCAGCGCGAGAATCTGATTGCCTGCCTGCGTTGCCTGCAGGGCGCCGCTGGCGCCCTGGCTTGACGTTACGAGCGCGGACGTCTGGATACGATTGGTATCGAGGTTGCCAACGATGCCGGCCTGGACCCGGAGCGCGTCTTGCGTCGCAGAATAGGAATTCTGCCACCGCGATTGGGCATTGGTGATCAGCAGCTGGCTGGATTGGCTGCCTGTTGCCGGCGCATAGCTGGTCGAGAACGCGCGATCGATCTGCTGGACATCGTAGGCAATGCGCTGGGCTTGGGCCAGCAATTGCTGGGTCCCCTGGATCGAGGATTGCAGTTGCTGCAGCGACGAATAAGGCAGGCTTGCCAGATTCCTTGCCTGATTGATCAGCATCTGCGCCTGGTTCTGCAGCGAGGTGATCTGATTGTTGATCTGCTGGAGCTCTCGCGCGGCGGTCAGGACGTTCTGAACGTAGTTGTTGGGATCGAAGACGATCCACTGCGCACGGGCGGGCGCCATGACGCCAAGCGTGAGGGCAATGGTGCCAGCAGCCAGCAAAGCGCTAAGGCGACTCATAGCGATCTCTTCAAATTGCCGAGATTGGGGATCAGGTCGTTGGCCCACGCGACACCACGGTGCTGGAGCCAGGCGGGCACAAAGCCGTCGCGTCCATGTTCCGAGAGCAATTGCTCAATCGCCGCCTGGTCGGTCTTGGAAGAAGCCGCGGTAAGGGCGAGTGCAACCTCCCCGAGGCCGAGTTCGAACATCCGGTTGCCGCGGCGGGATTGGCAGTAGTAGTCACGCTTCGGCGTGGCGCGGCTCAATAGCTCGATCTGACGATCGTTGAGGCCGAAGCGGCGGTAGATCGCGATGATTTGCGGCTCGATCGCCCGCTCGTTCGGCAGCAACAGCCGCGTCGGACAGCTTTCGATGATCGCCGGTGCGATCGCGGAGCCATCGATATCCGAAAGCGATTGAGTGGCGAAGATGACGGAAGCATTCTTCTTCCGAAGCGTCTTCAGCCATTCGCGAAGCTGGCCGGCAAAACCCTCATCGTCGAGGGCCAACCATCCCTCATCGATAATAAGAAGGGTGGGCCGACCATCGAGACGGTCTCCGATCCGATGAAAGAGGTAAGCCAGCACGGCCGGGGCCGCGCTCGTTCCGATCAATCCTTCGGTCTCAAACGCCTGGACCGAGGCCTCACCAAGGCGCTCGAATTCGGCATCAAGCAGCCGCCCAGATGGACCGCCCAGGCAATAGGGTTGCAGGGCACGTTTCAGGGAGTTGGATTGCAGGAGGACTGACAGGCCCGTCAGAGTGCGTTCCTGCATCGGCGCCGAAGCCAGGGACGTGAGAGCCGACCACAGATGATCCTTGACCTCCGGGGTAATCTCGATTTTTTCCCGCGCCAGGATCGCCCCGATCCATTCCGTGGCCCATCCGCGCTCGGAAGCGTCGTCGATCCAGGCCAACGGTTGCAGGGCGACGGGGTTTTCGTTCCCGTCGGACAACGCACCGCCCAAATCGTGCCAGTCGCCATCCATGGCCAGCGCGGCCGCCCGGATCGAACCGCCGAAATCGAACGCAAATATCTGAGAGTTCGGGTAACGCCTGAACTGCAGCGCCATCAGGGCGAGCAGCACGGACTTTCCAGCACCTGTCGGTCCGACGACAAGGGTATGGCCGACATCGCCGACGTGGAGAGAGAATCGAAACGGGGTCGACCCCTCGGTCTTGCCAAACAGGAGCGGCGGACCCTTGAAGTGTAGATCCCTCGCCTCGCCCGCCCACACTGCGGACATCGGAATCATATGGGCGAGGTTGAGGGTCGAAACCGGCGGCTGCCGCACATTGGCATATACATGTCCCGGCAGGCTGCCGAGCCAGGCTTCGACGGCATTCACCGTCTCGATCATGCAGGTAAAATCGCGGCCCTGAATGACCTTCTCGACCAGCCGCAGTTTTTCATCGGCAGCACCGGGATCGCCGTCCCAGACGGTGATGGTTGCCGTGACAAAGGCTTGTCCGATCTGATCCGAACCCAGTTCCTGCAGGGCCGCGTCGGCGTCGATCGCCTTGTTGTGGGCGTCGGTATCAAGCAGCGTCGACGCCTCGTTGGTCATGACCTCCTTGAGAATGGCGCCGATAGATTTTCTCTTTGCGAACCACTGGCGGCGGATTTTGGTCAGCAGCTTGGTGGCATCGGTCTTGTCGAGCATGATCGCGCGAGTCGACCAGCGATACGAAAACGCCAGGCGATTCAGTTCATCCAAAATTCCTGGAGTCGTCGTGCCCGGAAAGCCGATGATCGTAAGGATCCGAACGTTGGCTGAACCCAACATCGGCTCGAGCCCACCGGTCAGCGGCTGGTCGGCTAACAGCGCATCGATGTACATGGGAATTTCGGGCACGCGAACGCGGTGACGCTTGGTCGAGATCGTCGAGTGCAGATAGGTCAGCGTGGCCTGATCATCGAGCCAGGCGCATTCGGGCATGAACCCTTCAACGAGCTGAAGCACGCGGCTGGTTTGATCGATAAACCCGCGCAGCACCTCGCGAGCGTCTGCTCCAACGGTGCGATCGCGGCCCTCATAAAGCAGTCGCTCTGCCTTGGCGGCACCCTCCTCCGGCGGCAGATAGAGGAAGGTCAGGAAATAGCTGGACTCGTAGTGGGTGCCTGCCTCCTCGAATTGTGCTCTGCGCTCGGCGTCGACCAGCGCAGACGCGACATCCGGAAAGGTGTTCGGCGGGTAAGCACCTGCAAAATGGCGCTGCGCCTCAACGAATACGGCCCAGCCGGATCCCAGACGACGCAAGGCATTGTTCAGACGCCCTGCGACGGCGACAAGTTCAGCTGGCACCGCACTGTCGAGGTCAGGTCCCCGGAGCTTTGCTGTCCGTTGGAACGAGCCATCCTTGTTCAGGATGATTCCCTCGTCGACCAGGGCTGCCCAAGGCAGGAAGTCCGCAAGACGAGCATTTGAATGGCGATATTCGGCGAGATTCATCATGACGGAGAGCTCAGAGGTTGAGATGACCGGGAATGCGCAGATGTCGGCGCACCACATCGACGAAGGCGGGATCGCGCTTGGTGGCCCAGACGGCGGCCATGTGGCCGATGAACCAGAGGACGAGACCCGCGATCCACAGCCGCAGTCCAAGTCCAAGGGCGGCCGCCAATGTGCCATTGACGATCGCGACCGATCGCGGCGCACCGCCCATCAGGATCGGCTCGGTGAGCGCACGGTGAACGGGCACGACAAAACCTGCGACCGGCTCATCCATCAGATCACCACGCCGCCACCGAAGGAGAAGAATGACAGGAAGAAGCTCGAGGCCGCGAACGCGATCGACAGACCAAACACGATCTGGATCAACCTGCGGAAGCCGCCGGACGAATCGCCGAACGCGAGCGTTAGCCCGGTAACGACGATGATGATGACGGCGATGATCTTGGCGACCGGACCTTCAACCGATTGCAGGATCTGATTGAGTGGCTGCTCCCACGGCATGTTCGAGCCAGCTGCCCAAGCTGGCGCGGTCATCAAGAGAAACGTGCCGGAAGCGGCCAGTAACGCGGCCTCTCGAGGAAAACGAAATTGCGGACGCATATCAGACTCCTGCTGGTGAAAGGCTGTAGTCGCCGGCGGCTCCAAGCCCCGTCACAAGGGCGAGCTCGGCGAGGTGACGGTCGGCGCCGCGGCCGGCAAGCACGGCGACGAGGTTGATGGTCTCGGCGATCAGGGCACGCGGAACCGTGATGACCGCTTCCTGGATAAGCTGCTCGAGCCGCCGCAGTGCACCGAGCGCTGTCCCGGCATGGATGGTGCCGATGCCGCCGGGGTGTCCCGTGCCCCAGGCCTTGAGCAGGTCGAGGGCTTCGGCACCGCGGACCTCACCGATCGGGATGCGGTCAGGACGCAGTCGCAACGAGGACCGAACGAGATCCGATAGTGTGGCTACGCCGTCCTTGGTCCGCAGCGCCACAAGATTGGGCGCCTTGCATTGAAGTTCGCGCGTATCTTCGATCAGCACGACGCGATCGGAGGTCTTTGCTACCTCGGCCAGAAGCGCGTTCGTCAACGTTGTCTTGCCGGTCGATGTGCCGCCAGCGACGAGGATATTCAGGCGCGCGACGACCGCAGCCCTTAAGGCGCTGGCCTGATCCGATGTCATGGTTCCCGCGGCGACATAGTCGTCGAGCGTAAACACAGCGACCGCGGGCTTGCGAATAGCGAAAGCAGGAGCCGCTACGACGGGAGGCAAGAGACCTTCGAAACGTTCGCCGGTCCCGGGTAGTTCGGCCGAGACGCGCGGCGAGCCAGCGTGCACCTCCGCGCCGACATGATGTGCCACCAGACGAACAATGCGCTCACCGTCCGCAGCAGACAAAGTTTCGCCGGTATCAACCAGGCCACTCGACAGCCGGTCGATCCACAACCGCCCATCGGGATTGAGCATGACCTCGATGATTGCGTCGTCTTCCAGGTAGCCCGCAATCGCCGCACCAAGTGCGCTGCGCAGCATTCGTGCACCGCGCGAATTCGCCTCCGATTGAAAGGAATTGATTGCCACCGCCGCCCCCACCGAATGAGGACGAAGAGCGTCCTCAGGTAGGGATGATTAAGAAAGCCACCAATCGACGTAGCGCAACAAGCGCTTTCAGCGATCGTAGACCGGCGTAGGAAAAGAAAGACTGGGAACGGATATTTGACGTCTGCTCGAACGACCCAGTTCTATAGCGATCAATGTTGATAAGTGTTCGTCGGGAAGGCCTTACGTACGTTGCGGGTCGCTGCTCACCACTCCGCATCGACATCCGCCGGCACTAGTACGATCGCTTGCTCATACGAAATGACCGGTTCTACTGCGTCGGAAATGCCAACCGGCATGAAGAAAGGAATTGAGCCCATCCGCGTGAAGGATCGGAGCCACGGTAGCGCGAACCAAACGAAGGCCGCGATCTGCACTGCTACGTTGAGACTGAACGCAACTTGATAGGCCAGAATGGCCCTATGTCCATAATCCGTGGGCCATTGCTCCAGAATCAGGCCCGTCGCGTATTGAGCCAGGAATGCCCAGCCGAAGTGCAGAACGTTCAAGGCGCCGTTGGCACGCCCGGTGAGTTCTGGCGGAAAGTAATCAGCTATCACCGCGAAGCTGACCACTGTCGCAGTTCCGACAATTGCGACAACGGACCACGGCAAGATGGATGGCAAAGGCGCGCGCAGGATCAAGGCAAGCTCGGCTGCGATGAACAGCACCGCGACAACAGCCAATATTGTCTCCGCTCCTGCTCCTCTTCGTCTGATGCAATGGACCGTCGTACCGAACAACCAGGCACCGCCGCTAAGTACGATCGACATTGTGAACAGCTGTCCGACCAGACTCGCACGATCAAGTCCCTCTACGTCCGTGAGCCACAGCGACGCCCACAATCCCTGCAGAGACCATGCCGATCCCACGCAAGTCGCTGACAACGGAGCAATTCGCCAGAAACGCCTATCGCCGAAGACGGAGCTAAGGGTGACGGGGATTGATGCTGTTGATGCGACGATTCGTTCGGGAACCACGACATAGATGAGCATGGCCGTGGCACCGGTTGCGACCGCCAGGATTTCAAAGAGCTGTCGCCAACCCATCCAGGCGAGTAGATGCTCGGCGGGTGCCGTGGCGGTCACAGCTCCTAGCGACCCCAGCATGATCATGTAACCGTTAAGCAAGGCCACTCGCTCCCTGGGAAACCAGAGAACGATGGACTTCAACCCAGCCGTCAACGCCGCCGCCACCCCAAGGCCGATCATTGCTCGCGCAATCAAAAGCGATACTAATCCTGTGGACATCGCGAATAGTCCTGCGCCCGCGGCGGCGACCAAGAGCAATGCACTCTGAACGCGACGCGGACCAAAGCGGTCCAACAATATACCAATGGGGATCTGGGCCGCCGCGAAGACCAGGAAATAGACTGACGTGAGCAACCCGAGGTCGGCAGTATCGAGCCCGGCATCCGAGATGAGATGGCCGGAGATCAGAGCGTTGATCGTTCGGAACAGATATGAAAGATAGTATCCAGCAGCGAATGGGAGAAAAACGCACGCGATGAGACGCCATGCTATTGAGATTTGCATGCTGGCCCTTCTTACTCGCTCAGCTCGTTCGAGCCGATAGCGCGTCCAGCTTTTTGTCGGATTGGCTAAATTGCTGCGGTCGTGGGCTGGCGTAGAAAAAGAAGCACCGGCGAACGGCTCGTCTGCGTAGTTCAATCAGGTTTCGCTGCCGACTCCTGATGAACGATGTCTTCTGGAATCTCTCGCAGAAAACTCTGTCCCTTCTGCAACCGACGCCCGAGCGCTTCGACAAATCCGTCAAAGCGCTCCCGACCCTTGAGTTGGGCCGCCGCCTGTGCGTCGTTGGGCAATGGCGGCGTGATTGTCAGCCAGAAGCGGATGAAGAGAGCCAGGGTTTCGGCCGTCAAACCAACGTCACGCTCTAGCCTCTGCATCTGACGCGAAAGCCGGTCCAGTCGACGGGTAAATGCTGCCTCCTGCCTGTCCGCTCCGTCCGGTGATAAAAATGAAGCGACTGCCGCTTCCACGATCGCAGACCGGGAAAGCTTCTTGCGATCGGCAAGGTCTATGATCTGCTTTAGAAGCTCGGGCGGGAAATATACGTTCATCCGGTCGCGCATAACGCCTCAGAGCTCCATGCCGTCGTTTGGATCAAGCGCGACTTGGCGGGCAACGCCGCGCATCTGCTGGCGCATGAGCCGGGACTGGCGGACCGCGTCCTCGTCGTCGTCAAGAACGACGGCAAATTCTTCTGCCGGCGTCGGCTCGGTCGTCTCCTTGACGATCGCAACGTGATCGGGGAGTTCGGGCTCACGACGAAGACCGCTATTGGCCGTGTCCTCTGCGGCGCTTTCGGCACTGTCGGTTGGACCTGCCGCTGGCTTCAGCGTTCCGAGCGCCGACCACCCGTCCGTTCGCGATGATCGTCCGGCGGCCGCGGGATCGGGCGGCGGCAAGACCCGCTCGGTAAACCGCCGATCCTCGTAATAGCGCGCCTTCTTCGCCCTGATCGGCGGCGTGCCCGCCACCATGACGATCTCGTCTCGCGGAGGAAGCTGCATCACCTCGCCAGGGGTCAAGAGTGGCCTCGCCGTCTCCTGCCGCGACACCATGAGGTGCCCCAGCCAGGGGTTCAATCTGTGCCCGGCATAATTCTTCATGGCCCGCATTTCAGTCGCCGTACCGAGCGCGTCGGACACCCGCTTGGCGGTCCGCTCGTCATTGGTTGCGAAGCTGACGCGCACGTGGCAGTTGTCGAGAATGGCGTTGTTGGGCCCGTACGCCTTCTCGATCTGATTGAGCGATTGCGCGATCAAAAAACTCTTGATGCCGTAACCCGCCATGAAGGCGAGCGCGGACTCGAAAAAATCGAGACGCCCAAGCGCCGGGAACTCGTCGAGCATCATCAGGACTCGGTGCCGGCGACCGCTGGCATGCAAGTCCTCGGTCAAGCGCCGGCCGATCTGGTTCAGCACAAGACGGATCAACGGCTTGGTCCGCGAGATGTCAGAAGGCGGCACCACGAGGTAAAGCGTCGTCGGACGGAGATCGGCGACCAGGTCGGCGATCCGCCAGTCGCAGCGGCGGGTCACCCGGGCTACGACGGGATCACGGTAAAGACCGAGGAACGACATAGCGGTGGATAGGACGCCGGAGCGTTCATTCTCAGATTTGTTGAGCAGCTCGCGCGCAGTCGACGCAACGACAGGGTGGGCACCCTGCTCCCCGAGATGCGGCGTGGTCATCATCGCCTTCAGCGTTGCCTCGATCGGCCGCTTCGGATCGGACAGAAAGGCGGCCACGCCAGCCAAGGTCTTATCTGCCTCGGCATAGAGGACATGGAGGATGGCGCCGACCAGGAGCGAATGACTGGTCTTCTCCCAATGGTTCCGCTTGTCGAGCGAGCCTTCGGGGTCGACCAGGACATCGGCGACGTTCTGGACGTCGCGGACCTCCCACTCCCCGCGCCGAACCTCGAGTAGCGGATTGTAGGCTGAAGATTTGGGGTTGGTCGGGTCGAACAACAGGACGCGGCCATGCCCCGAGCGGAAGCCGGCGGTTAGTTGCCAGTTCTCGCCCTTGATGTCGTGAACGATGGCCGATCCGGGCCAGGCCAGGAGCGAGGGAATGACGAGGCCGACGCCTTTGCCGGACCGGGTGGGCGCAAAGCACAACACGTGTTCCGGTCCGTCATGGCGGAGGTAGTCATCGTCGAGCTTGCCCAGCACCACGCCATCCGGTCCGAGAAGACCGGCCGCTCTGACCTCCCGCAGATCGGCCCAGCGCGCCGAGCCATAGGTCTCGACATTCTTGGCCTCGCGGGCTCGCCAGACCGACATGCCGATCGCCACCGCGATCGAAACGAAGGTTCCTGACGCTGCGATGAAGGCACCCTCGACAAAAACCTGAGGTGCATAGGCATCGTAGACGAACCACCACCAGAAGAAGACTGGCGGGTAATAGACCTTCCAGCCCGACAGCTCGAACCAGGGCCGCCCGAGCTCCGGCTGGTAGGCGAGCCGCCAGGCCGTCCACTCGGTTGCTGCCCAGATGGCGAGCAAAAGGATCAGGCTGACAACAATCACCTGTCCCCAGAGGATTTTGGTTCCAGACATCCCGAACGTCCTTTCGCGTTGAATTGGCGAGATAGCTAGAGGCCCAGGTCGCGCCTGCGGCCAATTCCCCATTCGATGCCGCCGCCGTCCTTCACGATGCCGGTGACGTGCTGGCTGAGCCTCTTTTCGAGTTCGCGCGACCACGGCACGAGTTGAAAGCCGAGCCCATTGTCGATCATGGCGAACCGCCCAGAGACGAGCGTCAGCCGCTGGCGATACGTGCCGGCCACATGCTCGCCAGAGGCAGCCTTCACGTGAGGCAGGCCGGCGTCGGCCGAGACTCTTGCACCCACCTCGTCCAGTTCACGTCGGCGCAATGTGTTCAGGAGATCGCGCTGTAGGATGATGCGCTGGCCCTGCCGCCGTGCCAGACCTTCCTGGATCAGATGCTCGGTCCGAGCTTCCATGGCATCGCGGGTCTCACGACCGAATCCGGCCATGGCGAGCGGCATCGGATCGCGTTCGACCAGCCGGTGGTCAAGCCAGGTCGCTCCTTTCGCGGTGACCTGCGCACTGAGATCGAGATCGGAACGGGTCGCAAGCATCACGGTGGGGCTCGGATCGCCAGCTTGACCAAAGCGTCGTACTTCGACAATTCCGCCGGCCGGCGGTGCATGTTCGAAGGCCTCTATCCCTCGGAAGCGGACGTGGTGCGCGCGTCCGTCCGTTCCGTCGATCAGGGCGTAGGCTTCGCCAGTCAGCTCGTCATGCAGCCCCCGATCAACCAACCGTCCGACGATCTGGGACGTCGGCTGTCCACTTTCGATGACGTAATCGGAAACGCCGCGCGCTTCCCCACGCTCGGTGAAAGCGCGGTGCATGGTCTTGATAATGTCGCCGCGCATCCCGAGGTCGCGGAGGTTACGCTCGGCCTCGAGCCCGGCCATCCATTCCGCTGGTGCAGCTGATGCCGCGAGGCCCATCTTCTCCAGGTGCTGGAGGCGGCCAATCATCAGGCGTCGGATCTCGGGGTCGGAGCTGCCGGGATTCACGGGACGAAGATCGACGTAGCCGGTTTCATCAGCTGCCAACCGGATCTCCTGATCGAGCCGCGTCCATCGCTCTGCCGTGACTTCCCTCTCCAGCGCACTGCGAATTTCATGCTCTGGTCTTGGACCTAGTTCGATGGCGACCAGTTCCTCAGCGCGTGAGCGCAGGCCCCGGCTGATGAAGTCGCGGGAGATCACGAGATCCGCTCCTTCCTCGTCGATTCCCCGAACGAGAAGATGGATGTGAGGGTTATCTGTATTCCAGTGATCGACGGCCACCCAATCGAGCCGCGTGCTGAGGTCGATCTCCATCTGCTTGGCCAGATCGCGGGTGAAGGCCTTGAGATCCGTCATGTCGCCGGCATCCTCCGGCGAGACGATGAACCGGAAATGATGCCGGTCGCCCTCGCACCGCTCTGCGAAAGCCGCACCATCGGCTCGGTCGCTGCTGACGTCGAACATCTCGGCGCGTTCATCACTCCGAGTCACGCCATCGCGCTTCAGGTATGAAAGATGGGCCGTCAGCGGCGCTGAGCGGAAGGATCGTCCCTTATGACGAACCACGCGCGCCTTCACCACCACGCGCCGTGTCGTGCTGAACAACCGGCTGCGGCTAAAGGCGAGTCTGCCGCGGCCAAAGGTCGAGCGCCCATAGACCGCGGAACGCTTGCCAGCCGCAGCCCGACCCGAGGTATGTCCAGCTTTCTTCGCGGCACGTAGCACCTGATTGATGAAGCTCTTCGGTTTAGGCGGGCGGGCGCTGCGAATGCGCCCCGGCCGAATACGCAGATCGCTGTCGCCCTCGGTCATGACCGGGCCTCGAAGGACGCGAAAGCACCTACAGTGCCGAAAATGTCGTTGATTGCATTCATCAAAACACAAGGCGCGGCACGCGCCCCGACCGACCGGCACGCCGGAACCCAAGCCATGTCAATGGCTTGCGGTTCGACCGGCGAGCCCCTTTTATCTCGCCGTCCTGCTGTCGTGTCTCCCCACTGCGCTCCCCATTCCGCCCATTCTTCTCCAGAGCACGCCAACGCATGCGAGCTTGCGCATTCATTCATTGCGGGCCTCCCGAATCAGATCTCGCGACGAACAACCCTGTTGCCTGTGGCACAATTGCCGAGATGTCGTGAACGGAGGCGGCCGTCGGAGCCCGGTTCGGTGGACGCTCAGGCTGGAGCCGGGCAGCGGTCTTTGAACTTTCAGACCGCACAACGAAGAGCGTCGCCGCTGATGGCTGCAGACTCGCGACTGCGCTGGACGCTGCAATGTCGCTGCCGATGACCGGCACCAGCTTCTGCAAATAGGCTTGGGTCTCTGCTGGCAATGGACGGCCGGCAAGATGCTCTTCGTAACGAGCAGGCCCCGCGTTGTAGGCTGCAAGCAAACCCGGCGCACCGTAGCGGTCGCGTAGTTCGCGCAGGTACGCGGTACCTGCAAGAATGTTGTTATGGGGATTATAGGGATCGTTGCCGAGGTCGTACCGCGGACGCAGCTCTGCCCACGTCTCTGGCATGATCTGCATCAAGCCCATGGCGCCTTTCGGTGACCTGGCACGCACGTCTCGGGCGCTTTCGACGTCTATGACTGCGCGTATCCAGCGCACGGGCACGCCAAACCGGCGCGAGGCTTGCTCGATGAAATCCGCAAATGGATCGCTAGTTGCATACTTTGCTGTAGGGTCCGCGGGTCGCGTTTCGGCCACAGCAGGAACGTTGCTCACGGTCAGCGCAGCGAACAACGGTACGACAGCGCGCAGGCTCCTCTCGAACAACGGCAAGCATGCCGCCGTGCTCGCGCCCGTCCAGGGTAAAGCCGCTTCGCGCCGGCCTTTCGGCCGCCCTGGACCGACGCTGTGCGCGACGGCGGCGCTATTGTTGGTCGGGACGGAGGAATGGTGCCGCACTTGGCCGAACAGAGGAATGGCAGATCGGATTCCCAACACGCGCACGGTCAGTCCTCCGAAGTCCACACAGGGAGCGCACGCCCAATGACGGCCGATGCCGGCAAAAGTCCGAAATAGCGGCCATCCAGCGAGTTGGTGGACTGCCAGTTCATGACGAAGAGTTCGCCCTCGCCGACGACGCGGCAGCCCTGCCATTTCGGGAGCGGTCGGCCGCGGCCATCGTGCTCCCGCGCCTCCCCCATTTCGATCGCGTCGACAGAAACTGTGAGCCCGCTTCGGCAGACGGTCTGCCCCGGAAGCGCCAGCACGCGTTTGAGCATCGGCACCCCGGCCGGCAGATATCCGTTCAGGTCTAGGAAGGTCGCAAGTGGCTCCGGTGGCTGTACGGCGAGGAGTTCCGTGACGAACAAATTGTCAACCGGTCGCAAACGATAGAGGCCGAGCGGTACGCTCTCGGATGCATTCCAGACGTAGAGCGGTGTGATCTCCAGAACGATTGGCGCGATAAGGGCCGCCGCACCGCCGAGCATCGCGGTCAGCGTCTTGAACCGGCTGGTCATCGCATGACCTTCTGCCGGTATAGCCACGCCTGATGGCGTGCTTTCGTGTAAGAACGCGGGTTTTCGTTGACGGACAGACGGTTATGAACGTGATGCCAATAGTCCTGTGCGGCGTCCGCAGGATTGATGTCGAGTGCCTCGACGGCGTCGATCAACTGGAGCGCTCGTTCGACCTTGGGCCAGCCCGACAGGCGCAGGAGAATCTCGCCGCCCGGCTTCACATAGGGCACTGTCGAGCAGCGCTGCCCGGGCGCGACGGCGCGCAAGATGTCCATCCGCGAGATGACCGTTCCGAAATCGTTCGAGGTCCATCGAACAAACGCAAAGATACTGCCTGGCGCAAATGACAATAGTCGCCGGCGACGATCGAGGATTTTCTCCTCAACGGCGCGCCCGAACCGAATGCGGTTCTCGATACGCTTCTCGAGCCAAAGCAGCTCGACTTCGGTGAGTTCGCTCATGAGACGCTCCGAGCTTGAGAGATGTTCCGATTGCCTGGCTGCAGCGCGATGGCGACAGCGCATCGTCGCTGCAGTTGACAGCGAGCCGACGCAGAACTGGCGGATGGTTGTTGGTGGTTGTCCCCAGCTGCGCAAATGGCGCGGTCCGTTAGAAGAAATCCGAAGGATTTCTGGTTAGAAGAGTTACGGCGACTGGAAAGCGCTGAGAGACAAGGACTTAGGGACGATTTTGGTCCCTGATAGCACGAGTATCCGGTCCCTGATGGCACGAGGGTTATGGTCCCCGATAGCACGAGCTGATTCACAGGTTATCTCCCGGCTTTGGAATGAGACCGCGTCTGCGGAGCCTGTCGGCGAATGGATCGACGAGCGCGGGTGCGAAGTTCAATCGCTCGGCGCCTTTGGGGTCGCGCGTGAACACAAGTTCGTAGCCGGGCAATGTCTGCCGCTGGACGATCTGGCGCACGTCGTATGCAAAATGCTTGAGCGGCGAGAGGCTGCCAGACTTGGCATGGAGATGCACAAGATCAAAACTCCAGCCGCCCTCTTGCCGGCCGCCATGCTTGCGTACAAGACGGTAAAGCCAGCGCTCAAGTCCACCCGTCAGATCGAAATAAGCGCGATCAATCGTGAGCACGAGTGCGTCATCGATCACGCCAGTGTAGAACCAATCGGGCAGGATCAACTCGAGTCCGAGCGGTCGCCCGTTTGCGTCAGCCGTCTCCTTCCACTCGTTGATCCAGGAGAACCGGTGGCGCCGCCGTTCTGCAGGCTGGCGGATCGACGTCAGCACGGTCGTTGACTGCAATCTGTCTAGTCCGGCTTTCAGCCTATCGTAGTCGCGTGCGCTGGTGCCGCGGCCGACGAACGTCAAAATCTCATAGGGAGTTGCAGCCATCAGGCGCGAGGTCTTCAAGCCTGCGTCTCGCGCTTCGACGATCTGCGACGCAGCCCAGATCAGAACATCGGCATCCCAGATGGTTGCCATGCCATGTTCCGGCACGGCCTCAACGCGAATAGATATCGCGCCAGCACGAAAATCGATGGGAACGACACGTTTGGTTTTTGCGAGAGAAAAGAACGGATAGGCCATCAGATCCTGTGCGTCGCGCGGCGCCAAATGGCCGGGCAATGCACGAAAGAGCTCAAGCTGATCGCGCTCGGACAGGTATTTGCGCCGCATCGCCATTATCCTTCTTGGCAATTAGCGGCGTTCCTGGCCCGCATACGGGCGCAGGGTCGGATGTTTTTTGGCGGGCAGTACCGTGCCCTTGCCGGGATCGGAGGTCGATGTCTTGGCGCCGAGATCGGCCCACGCTTTCAGATCATCCAGTGCGTAGACGACGCGACCGCCGATCTTCCGGTAGGTCGGTCCCGTGCCGTACGTGCGGTGTTTTTCGAGGGTGCGGCCGGAAAGGCCCAGATATCGCGCAGCCTCTGGCGTGCGCAGGAATCGCGGCGGTAAGCCGGCCAACGGATCGGACATTTTAGAACTCTGTGATGACGACGCGAACCGGCGGTGGCGCCGGCGGGTGTGCGGTCATCATGGAGAAGCAGGCCCTCGCAGGGGATGCCGATGATCAAGGGGTGGCTTTTCGATACCCCCGAATGAGCACTACTTGTCTCTGCGCCTGCGCCGCAGAAGATCGCGATAACCGCCGCGCATCAATGCGAGGCCGCTTTGCACGAGACGGATGGTTCGATTGCGGAGATCGTGCGTTTTCCAGGCGTGATCCGGGATGCGTTTCTTGCCGAACAGCGCTTCGGCGATCGCACGATAAGTGCTGTCGGCTGCACGAGCATCAAGCGCGCGAATGGCTGCGCCTAGCCGCTCGCGCCGCTGCTTGGATAACTCATGAAAAGCGGGCCCTGGCGTGCGACCATTCATTGCGCGCCACAGCCGCCGGGCAGCGTACGCGCGTGCATCGAAGTCGCCGTCAAACGGCAACTCCGCCACATAGGTGGCCGCGATGGTTGGCGGCTCCTTCAGCCAAACGCGATGCTCGACTGGACCGACACGAAGGATGGCGTGCCATCCATCGGAGGCGCGCCGCACTTGACCGGCTGCAAGATCTAGCAGTGGCTGAGGCGTATCACCCTTATGGGGCGACGACGTCGCTGCGACTGGAACGACAGTTGGCAGAACCTCAGGCGCCCAAAAGATGGTCTGCTCGCTACAGGACCCTTGTGGGTCATGCGCGAAAGCAGATGCCCCACCTCCTCCTGAATTCCGTGGTTACCTCGCCATCCGGACTGTTGGCGATCATCGCTTCGTAGTCACGTCGATAGTCGACATTACGACGCAGACATTCCCAGGCGATGTCGGTGATTTCAGCTTCTTGTAGGCTCTTGTAAGACTCCGGCGACCGCCAGTCGAATTCAGGCATTGCTTCCGCCCCATTCACAAAGCTAACGAGGATTGCGGCGCAATAATTCTGATCGAATGGGTTGTAGGAAGCCCCTACTTTGGCACCACGTGGTGCCACGGGATGTCCACTAATCAGCCGAAGAAAATTGTGTTCTCGACGGAGAAATGTCGGAAAATTTCTTCTAATTCGAGCCAGCACTGCGCAAGAGACGTCCCTGCTCGGTAACCCATTTCGCGCGCGCCAGGTGGCTCTCGTACGCATTCCGCGCACGGTCAGCTTCGCGGTCAGCATCGATATGCAAGACGATTCGTGCGACTTCCCGCCAGTCGGCCCCCTCGCTTTCGGCCTGTAGAAGGCGGGTGTAAGTCAGGACGTGCTGCTCGTCATAGGTCGTCAGCGCCGAATCGGTTGGCGCTACATCCGCGACGTCTGGGTCTAGCTCCGGCTTCTTCATGAAAATCCCAGCAAACAGCGAATGATTCTAATCTCGCGAGACGCCAATATGATCCACACGTCTCACTTTAGCCTTGTTCCAACCTAAGCGACCAGCGGGCGGGTCCAAATACATATTATAGGAGATAAACCTCATAGTATGTAAAGCCGCAATTTGCGCGCATGGACATGCGCAAATTAGTCGGTCGGAATTTCGCAAGACTGCGGAAGCAGAAGCGCTTCACGCAGGAGAGGTTCGCCGAAGTGTCCGGCTTTACCCAGCAATACATCAGTGATTTGGAGCGCGGCCGCCGTAACCCGACGGTCGTAACCCTGTTTGAGCTCGCCAGCACGTTGGGCGTTAGTCACGTCGATCTCGTTCTGCCGGATGAAGAGACACGAACCGATAGAACTAAGCCTGCCAAACGGAAGTAATTGGATCTGAGGCCTATCTCGATAGTTGTTGGCTCTTACTTTCGCGA